>JAESTV010000104.1 GCA_016763475.1 Roseicyclus sp. | reverse complement strand
TACGCCGGGTCCCGCGCCATGGTTGTCTACGATTTGCCCCTGAACGAGGTGGTCTTCGACTTCTACGATCGCCTGAAATCCGTGACCCAGGGGTATGCATCGTTTGACTACCAGATGATCGGCTACCGCGAGGATGCGCTGGTCAAAATGCAGGTGCTGGTGAACGACGAACCTGTGGATGCGCTGTCGATCATGGTCCACCGGGACCGGGCCGAGGCCCGTGGCCGCGCCATGGTTGAGAAGCTCAAAGAGCTGATCCCCCGCCACATGTTCAAGATCCCGATCCAGGCGGCGATTGGTGGCCGGGTGATTGCACGAGAGACCTTATCGGCGATGCGCAAAGACGTGACCGCGAAGTGTTACGGCGGTGACGCCAGCCGGAAACGCAAGTTGCTGGATAAGCAGAAGGCCGGTAAGAAGAAAATGCGCCAGTTCGGGAAGGTAGAGATCCCGCAGTCGGCGTTTATAAGTGCGTTGAAGATGGATGGGTGAGGGATGACTATTTTCAGTGCGAGTGAGCGAAAGTGATTTTTTGAAAGAAGGCCTGCGGGCCCACACTGTTGGAATCCAAGTGCAAAGCTCGCAGACTGCATTTAATATAGATAGATAGCCGGACCGTAGGGGACCCCTCTTGTACCTAATGTATGTTGATGAAAGTGGGGACCCCGGCAATAATACTCTGCAAACTAAGTTCTTTTGTCTTTCCGGTATCATCGTGCACGAAAGCGAGTGGCATCAGTTCATAGATCGCTTAGTTGTCTTTCGCCAAACCTTGAAGTCCGTCTACGGGATACCTGTTCGATCTGAAATTCACTCCGCCGAACTTATCCGAAAAAATGAATTCGGCATCGAGAAACACCAACGACTGGCGATCATGCGCAACTATTTGGATGAGTTGGCCAAGCTGAACTCGATATCGATTACGAATGTTGTGGTCGACAAACAAAACAAGGCTGATGATTTCGATATTTTTTCCGCCGCATGGAGGACACTCTTTCAGCGCTTTGAAAACACGCTGACCCATGGAAATTACCCCGGGGGATATCGACGGTCTCTTGGAAGTGTTTACACAGACGCCACGTCTGGAAAAAAACTTACAGGGTTAATGCGCAAGATGAAGGCCTACAACCCGATCCCAAACCGATGGGGCAACGGCTATCGAAATGTCCCAATTCTTCGAATCATCGAAGACCCATCAGAACGCGATTCCAGAGCATCTTTGCCGATCCAATCATGCGACGTGGTCGCTTACTTTTTGATGCAGAAATACAACCCAAACTCATACATCCGAAGGAAAAGTGCGACAAAGTACTTTGACAGGCTCGATCCGGTGCTGAACAAAAGGGCTAGCACAGCCAACCCGCAAGGCGTTGTACTCCTTTGAAAAAGTAAGGGCGGACAGTTGCCTGCCCGCCGAAAGATCCTACTACTAGGTTGTGCCTAGGTTCAGATCTTGATCCACATATAGTGGTTTGGCCGCATGATCGCTAGCGTTTATTGCGAACCCAGCCCATTTTATCGCGATCATGGACGCAAACCCTCAAGCCGCCGCCGCCGCCGTTTGTCGCCCGGCAACCCCACCTTGCTCACATCCTCGTCCAGCGCCTTCCAATGCAGCCCAGGCGCGAAATTCTCCACCGCACATTTGCCCAGCCGCCTCACTCCCGCGCATCCTCACCCCATGCGCATCCTCCTCCTGCCTCTCCTCCTCACCGCCTGCACCGCCCCCAACCACCTCGGCAACCCGCTGACGCTCCCGATCAGCGGCATCACTACCGCCATCGAGAACACCTCCTACAATTCCCGCCGCTCTCGCGTCTCAAACTTCCTCGCCGTCCGCCGCGATCCGGCTAGGCCCGGACCGCAACACACCCGCCGGGGTATAGGTTGCGTGCAGCCCGTATACGGGAGCCACAGGGCGAATTTGCGGCGTGGGACTACCGGAGGTATCCGCCAAAATACCGGCTCCATCCCTCCAAAACCCTTTCGCAGGTGCAGAAAGCGGGTGCCAGAACCAGTTTCCTCCACAGGCGGAGTAACTCTGCCTTTGCCAACAGTTTTTCGCCGTCACACACCGCTCCCCCACAAGGTTCTCAACCGTTCCCTCCACAAGAAATCACAATGCTGCACTGCTATTTCATTGCATGGGCTGAGCGCAGAGGTGACACTCATTACATCGCAGTGACGAACCTGGTTCAGCGCCGCGATCGACACGTCTTCCGAAGTTGGAAGCGGATCAGGTGGTGCTTCGGTTCAAACCAATCTGCGGAAGATTAAGGGCACGGAAAATGGCTGATCGTTCCTTGAATTGTCAGGTATATTTCACGCAGCAAGAGGTGGTGAAGCCAACGGAAACCGTAAGGCGACCAGCGGCGGCGAGGCTTTGAAAGAGGTCGCGTTTTGGTGAGGGACCTCGCAAGAGGAAACGATCCATTCGAAGGCGTCAGGGTGGGGGTAACCCCAATGCATGGACCGCGTCCGCGCACCTGGCGCCTTCACCTATTCCCCCCACGCGTTCTCCTATCCCCAACACGAAGTAGGGCCCGAACCGATGGTCCGAGCCCCGTCAGGAAATGCAATTCCGCGTCCATGCACCTGTGTGCGTCTTATGGGTGAGGAATGGGGGGCAGATCAACCATATCCGGGTGGCTTGGGTGAAATTACCTCAACATCGCGGCCAAAACGCAACATATATGCATAACTGCCACTCTACACACTACGCCCCCGTTACGCCCCCAGAAACGCCCGACAAGCCGCCTCAAACTCGCGCGGCCTGTCGGCATGTAACCAATGCCCCGCCCCCGGCAGCTTCGCAAATCGCGCGTTAGGGAATAGCGTTTTGATCATCGGGCGATGCTCGGGCAGAACGTAGTCAGACTCGCCCCCGGACAACATCAAAACCGACCCGTCAAATGTTCCCGAAACCTCAGGCCAGCCAAGGATTGCAGGCATATCCGCCTCCAGCTGATCCAGGTTCAGCCGCCACACCTGCGCCTTAACATCCAGAGATTGCAGCAAAAACGCGCGCACTCCGGCCTCGGGCAGCACCTCCGCCAACTGCCGGTCCGCATCACCCCGTGTCTTCACAAGGCTCAGATCAATCGACCGCATCGCGTCGATCATGCCTTGTTGCGTGTGGTCATAGGCAACCGGCGCGATATCAGCGACAATCAGGCGGCGCACCGCGGTGGGATGTTGCAAAGCCAGCATCATCGCAGCTTTGCCACCCATGGAATGGCCCACGACATCAGCCACACCGCCAAGCGCCGCGATAACTTCGGCCAGATCTGCCGCCAACTCCGGATACCTATGGGGCGCGGCCCAAAAGCTCTGCCCGTGGTTTCGCATATCCACGGTTGCCACATGGCGCGTTTCAGACAGGCGTTTGGCGATCACCCCCCAATTGCGGGCAGAGCCAAAGAGGCCGTGGACAATCAAGATGGAGGGGGCATCACCTTCGGTCCCAAGAAAACTTGTGTTCAGCATGGGTTAGCCATAGGGCCGCTGCGCCCTGGAATCCAGTCAGTTCCCCAGTCGGTTCCCCAGCCAGTTCCAAGGGGTTGAGCGGCCAAGCGCCACACTTTACCCTTGGGTGGCTGACGCAAATCGGGAGGCGATTCGATGGATCATGCGCGCTACACGGATTTGACGGAAGAGTTGCGCGGCCTGATTGCAGAGCGGCTTTCAATCCGTGCCCGCACGTTCCCCCGTGCTGTGCGCAAGGCCGGACGGCTTCTGCCAGCGGCGGCGCGTGCTGCCGCTGATGACCTTATCTCACTCGAAACCCGCCTGTCTCACCCCAAGTTGGCCGCGCGCACTGATCCTGGGCAGGTTCTGCGCGCCGCTGATACAATCCGCACCGCGCTGCATCGGCACCGCGCCGGCGCATTGGCCGGGCAACGGCGCAGTCTGCTGGCGGCTGAAATCGGGTTTCGCGCGCTTCTGGTGATCGGCGCCGGGCTGGCATTCCTTCAGTGGCAGGGATCCGTCTGAACTGCCCAACCCAGTCTGAACCGCCCAACAACGTGCCCGTCAGTGAGCGGGCTGAATGAATGTCCCGTTCTGCAAATCCCGCATCGCCTGCTGCAATTCCGCCTGTGTATTCATCACAATTGGCCCGTGCCAGGCGACAGGCTCCTCAATCGGGGCACCAGAGATCAACAGGAACCGCACCCCCTCAGGCCCGGCCTGGACCGTCACCTCATCCCCCGTGCCGAACCGGATCAGGGTCCGGTTGCCCGAGAGGTCACGGATGTTAACCTCCTGACCCATAACCTCTTTCTCCAACCGCACCCCTTCGGGTTCTGACGCATCAACAAACATCCCCGCGCCCTCAAACACATAGGCAAACGCACGGCGATAGGTGTCGATGCGGAAGCTTTTGGTCACGCCGGCAGGTACACTCACATCCAGATACTGCGGGTCGGCGGCGATCCCATCAATTGGGCCGCGTTTGCCCCAGAACTCCCCCGTGATCACCCGCACACGGGTGCCGTCATCATCGGTCACTTCAGGGATCTCCGCGCCCTGAATGTCCTGATATCGGGGGGCTGTCATCTTTTGGGACGATGGCAAATTGCCCCACAGCTGGAACCCATGCATCTGCCCTTTCGCGTTCCCCTGAGGCATCTCCTGATGCAGGATGCCAGAGCCGGCGGTCATCCATTGCACCGATCCCGGCCCCAGTTTGCCGCTGTTCCCAAGGCTGTCGGAGTGTTCCACTGTGCCTTCGAGGACATAGGTGATTGTCTCGATCCCGCGGTGCGGATGCCATGGAAACCCTTTGGCGTAGAACGCCGGATCGTCGCCGCGGAAGTCGTCGAACAACAGAAACGGGTCTAACTCGGACGGATCCTGAAACCCGAAAGCCCGGTGCAGGTGGACACCCGCCCCTTCAATTGTGGGCTGCGCCGGACGGGTTTCCAGAATGGGACGAATGGACATGGGCCAAGCCCTCCTTGCAGGGTGATGTCAGGATAGGTAAGGCGGGGCACCGCCAAATTCCATTCTGCACGGCGGCACAAAGGGTGTGCGATGGCACGGAAGAAGAAAAATGACCCGAACGAGGTTCTGGCAGGCATCAGGCCGCAGCCTGCGCGTCGCGTGGTGGCGGTGGGGATGATTGTTGTGTTGGGGGCAATTGTCCTTGGCGTCGCAATTGCCCGCCCACCGGAGTTCTTCGCATGGATGCTGTTTTTGGTGTTCTTCGGCGCGGGCTGTCTGTGGATGGCGTGGTCGATGTGGCAAGCCACGGGTGTTGAATTGGAATTGACCCGCAGTGAGCTGCGCGAAGTTGGCGGGCGAACATTATGCACCCTCGACAACGTCGAGCGGGTCGACCGGGGCGCATTCGCCTTCAAACCTGCGGGTGGGTTTCTGGTAAAGTTGAAACAGCCTGTGGGTGTTGTGTATTCCCCGGGGGTCTGGTGGCGCGCGGGCCGCGCGTTGGCAGTGGGTGGCGTGACCGCCCGTCAGGACGGCAAGAACGTAGCCGACATGATGATTGTGATGTTGGTGGAGCGGGGCCAGGACCTCTGACCCCGCCGCCGTTTCAGATGCCTTTGGCCTGATAGCTGGAGGCCACCCGGCTGACCGCCACCACGAAACCTGCGGTGCGCAGATCCTTGACGCCTTCGCGGTTGTGCCAAACTTCCTGCATCGCGGCGTAAGCCTCGCGCATTGTGTCATCGAGGCCGGACCGGACAAGCTCCAACTCCCCGGCGCCGCGCAGATACTTCTGCTTGAAGTCCGGCGTCATCGACCATTTCCCGCCAAGGTGTGCGTCCAGCCGCTCCAATTCATCCACAATCAATTGGTGGCGAGATTCCTCTTGGCGGCGTTGCATCCGGCCAAAGCGAATGTGGCTGAGGTTTTTGACCCACTCGAAATACGACACCGTCACACCACCTGCGTTGGCATAGAGGTCGGGAATAATGACCGTGCCCTTTTCCAACAGGATATCGTTGGCACCTGCTGTCACGGGGCCATTGGCGGCCTCGATGATCAGCGGCGCTTTGATATTGGCGGCGTTGCTCAGGTTGATCACCGCTTCGAGGGCTGCCGGGATGAGGATATCACACTCTTCCTCCAACACGGCAGATCCGTTCTCGATGTATTGGCCGTTAGGGTACCCCTTCACACCACCATGTTCGCTAATCCAGTTGTGCAAATCTTCAATATCGAGGCCGTTACGGTCATGGATCGCACCATCACGTTCGATCACATAGGTGATAATGCTGCCGTCTTCCTCGCTCAGGAATTTTGCCGCGTGGTACCCCACGTTGCCGAGGCCCTGCACAATCACACGTTTGCCATCAAGCGAACCCGACAGGCCTGCCTTGGCGATATCTTCGGGGTGGCGGAAGAATTCCTGCAACGCGTATTGGACCCCGCGGCCCGTCGCTTCAACCCGGCCTTTGATGCCGCCGGCATGGGGCGGTTTTCCGGTCACGCAGGCACGTGCATTGATGTCAGTGGTGTTCATCCGCGCGTATTGGTCAGCAATGATCGCCATCTCACGCTCACCGGTGCCCATATCCGGTGCCGGTACGTTTTGGGCCGGGTCGATCAGATCACGTTTGATCAGCTCATAGGCAAAACGACGGGTGATCTTTTCCAGCTCATCGGTGTCATATTCGCGCGGATCAATGCAAAGGCCACCTTTGGAGCCCCCAAACGGCGCCTCTACCAGCGCACATTTGTAGGTCATCAGGGCGGCCAAAGCCTCGACCTCATCCTGGTTAACGCCAAGGGAGTAGCGGATGCCACCCTTCACGGGTTCGGTATGTTCCGAATGGACACTTCGGTATCCGGTAAATGTCTGAACGCGACCGCGAAGTTTAACGCCGAAACGCACGGTGTAGGTCGAGTTACAGACGCGGATCTTTTCTTCCAGCCCCGGTGGCAGGTCCAAAAGCGCCGCTGCACGGTTGAACATCAGATCTACGGATTCTCGGAAACTGGGCTCTGCCCGGTTGGTCGTCATTACAGGTCTCCATTTTACCTTGCCCCAGGCATGGGGGCGGGGGTGTCGCAGGGCCGCAGGGCCGCGGGCACCCATTCCTACAAGGCCACAGCAAATGGCATCGCGCAACCTTGCGTTGCGGGCCTTCATCCGGACTTGGCCTACGCGAATTGTGTAAAGGACCCGTTTCCTCCACGACCCTGCCGCATTTTCGCCTTTCTTACCCGTGACAACCATCCTTGGTGCTTTAGGTCCTGCCTTCGGTTCCGATTGGGATAATCATAGGGAGAGAAGGCATGACTGGCCTTTTCAACAAGATGTCAACTTCAGCCAGTGCCATTGCGGCACGCTTGGCACCGCGCCGGTTCATCCAGCGCGAAGAAGGGACCATCACGGCTTTTGCGGTGATGATGTTTATCCTGATGGTCGGCGTCAGTGGTATCGCCATCGACGTGATGCGCTACGAGACCCAGCGCACGCAGCTACAATATACGCTGGACCGCGCGGTTCTGGCCGCCGCCTCCCTGACACAGCCCTATGACCCCGAAGGCGTTGTGCGCGACTATTTCACCATCGCTGGTATTGAAGGCTACCGCCTTGATGTCCGTGTGGATGAGGGTCTGAACTTTCGCCGGGTCCACGCTTATGCCGAACTCGAAGTCCGGTCCCTTTTCATGCAGCTCTTTGGCGTTCGCGTCATGACAACACCTGCCATTGGCGCGGCGGAAGAACGTGTGCGTAACATCGAAGTGTCGATGGTTCTCGATATTTCGGGTTCTATGGGGTCCAACAACCGGATGACAAACATGCGCCCGGCGGCCCGCGAATTTGTGACCGAGCTGTTAAGCGCCAACGACAACGTCAACAACGAAAACCTCGTGTCAATTTCCATCGTGCCCTACAATGGGCGGGTGAACGGCGGCGCCATGATCGGCAGCGTTTTCGCCTTCGACGATATTCATACCCAATCCAACTGCGCCCGTTTCTTCGCTGCGGATTATCAGACAACTGCCATTGACCCGGCAGATCCGATCCAGCGCATCTCACATTGGGACCGCAACAACGAAGATGACGATCAACTGTTCGATCGCCCCTATTGTCAGACCGATCAATACGCCGCGATCCTGCCGTGGCAACATACTGAAGCCCCCCTGCATGCCCATATCAACAGCCTCAACACTGGTGGATGGACAGCTATCGACATTGGCATGAACTGGGCCGTGGCCTTGCTTGATCCCGCCGCTCAACCGGCGGTGGATGGATTGATCGCCGCGGGTCTGGTCGATACCGACTTCGAGGATCGCCCCGCGCCTTTCCGTGACGATGACCCGGTTACACAGCTAGATGATGAGACGATCAAAGTTGTGGTGCTGATGACGGATGGCGCAAACACCAACCAATACGATCTGCGCGACCCCTATCGCACCGGCTATGCGCCGGTCTTCTATCACGCCGATGACGACCAATATTCGGTCTGGTGGGAAGCGCAGGGCCAGTTCTGGATCCCCGCGGATGACCCTCGTGACGCTGGCGGGCATTGGCAGAATTCCCCGTATGACGGCTGGAGTATCTATGGCATGACATCGGCAGAGTTTGCCGCAGATGGTCCCAACGCCTATGATCCGGTTTCGGCCACCGATGGCACGGTTTTGGCATGGCCAGACCTTTGGGCCGCCTACACCGCCGAATGGATTTCGGAGGAATGGTTCGAAGAACCGGCCCGCGCCTCTGGCAACTGGACGTTCCACAACCAAGTTGCAGACAACGCCAGCTACCGCACCGCGGGGCGAACCCAGGCCGATACCAACCTGCGCGCAATCTGTGATGTCGCCAATACCAATGGCATTGTGGTTTTCGCAATCGGGTTTGAAGCGCCGTCTGGTGGTCAGGCCGTGATGCGCTACTGCGCCTCGTCTGACGCGCACTACTATGACGTGGAAGGTATCGAGATCAGCCAGGCGTTCGCCTCTATCGCGCGAACCATCAACCAACTGCGATTGATCCAATGATGATGATGCCGCTACGCCATACACTCAAAGAGTTCTGGGATGACGACAGCGCCACGGCAACGATGGAGCTGGTGATTGTCTTCCCCCTGCTGATGATCATCTTTATCGCTGCGTTTGAATCGGCGATGATCCTGACCCGTCAGATCATGCTGGAACGCACTCTGGATATGTCGGTGCGTGTTCTGCGCCTGGCACAGGGTGTGACCACCAATGCCGATACGGTGCGCGATACGATGTGTGCCAACACCAACCTGTTGCCGAATTGTCAGGAGCTTCTGACCATCGACCTGCAACTGATCGACCGCACCACTTATGCCATGCCCGACAGCAACCAGATCTGCGCCGGGCGGGGTGAGGAGATCGTGATTCAACCTGACAACGCCTTCGATTCAGGCGCCGACAACGATTTCCTGCTGATCCGCACTTGTCTGATCGTGGATCGCATCCTTCCGATATCGGGCTTCGGCCTGAACCTGGCGCGGGACGATTCGGGTGGGATGCACATGATGGCCACCACGATATTCGTGAACGAACCGGATTGAGGGATTTGGGTATGAAACGTTTGTTGAAGCGATATCTCGTCGATACCACGGCCGCCGTGGCGTTCGAGACAATCATTGTCATCCCGATCCTGGTCTGGGCCTGGATCGGCACCTTCGCGTTTTTTGACGCGTACCGGGTCTATAACACCTCGATCAAAGCAACCTTCACTATCGCCGACCTGATCTCACGCCAGACCTCCACGGTTTATGGCTATGACATTGAGGGTATGGCGCGGATGCTGGAATCAATGATCCGCGACTCCGACGGGGTGGAGATGCGCGTGACGCAGATCCTGCGCACGACAACCGGGGAATAC
Organism: Roseicyclus sp.; assembly: GCA_016763475.1. Classification (GTDB taxonomy): domain Bacteria; phylum Pseudomonadota; class Alphaproteobacteria; order Rhodobacterales; family Rhodobacteraceae; genus Gymnodinialimonas. Next base: position 5,051 of record JAESTV010000104.1, on the reverse strand, counting down.
CAGGTTGATTGGAGCCACGGCACCGGCACACAGGCCCGATTGTTCACCGCCAGCCTTGCCGGTATGGAAGATCGTCTACCCGACATGGCCAATGGCGAACGCGTGGTGCTGGTCGAGAGTTTTGTGGACTACCTGCCCGCCTTCAACGTTGGCCTCAATGACGTGACATTCGAGAACTTTACCCTGACCCGCCCCCGTTATGCAGGCCAGGTGCCCTATGACGACGCGATGACACCGCCCACCAGCTGATACTCACGGCACTGTCGCCGGTTGAACCGCCAATGTCGCGCGGGGGCTTTTCCTTTGTCCCACTCTCCCGCTAGGGTCTGGCGGCGGCTTGATTGTTGGCCGCGCTCAACGGCGAGGGTTGGATGCGGTATTCTGGGCTTCAGGTGCTCTGGCAAGGCCTGACAGGAAACAAGGGTTGGGCACCTGTATGGCGTGAGCCTGAGCCGAAGCCTGAATATGATATCATCATCATTGGTGGCGGTGGCCATGGCCTGGCGACGGCGTATTATCTGGCCAGGGAACACGGCCTGACCAATGTGGCCGTGTTGGAGAAGGGCTACCTCGGCGGCGGCAATGTGGGGCGCAACACCACAATTGTACGCGCCAACTACGTGCTTCCCGGCAATTCCGAATTTTACAGCCATTCGATGAAACTGTGGGAAGGGCTTGAGGCGGACTTGAACTACAACATCATGCATTCCCAACGGGGCATCGTGAACCTGTTCCACTCCGACGGCCAGCGCGACGCATATGCCCGACGTGGCAATGCGATGATCAACCAGGGGGATGATGCGATCCTGCTGGACCGGGAAGGGTGCCGCAAAATGCTGCCTTACCTGGATTACGAGCAAACCCGCTTCCCGATCTACGGTGGCCTCTATCACCCACGTGGCGGCACCGCGCGCCATGACGCCGTTACATGGGGGTTTGCGCGCGGCGCTGATCAGCGCGGCGTTGATCTGATCCAGAACTGCGAAGTCACTGGAATCGACATCGAGAACGGCGTGGTGCGGGGGGTGCAAACATCCCGAGGGGCAATCCGCGCCAAGAAGGTTGGCATTGTTGTCGCCGGGCGCTCGTCACAGGTTGCCGCCATGGCGGGGATGCGCCTGCCGGTTGAATCCCACGTCCTGCAGGCCTTTGTGACCGAGGGCCTTAAACCCGTCATCGACACCGTCGTGACCTACGGTATGGGGCACTTCTACATCAGCCAGTCGGACAAGGGCGGCCTCGTATTTGGAGGTGATCTGGATGGCTATTCCAGCTACGCCGCCCGTGGAAACCTGTCGATGGCCGAACATGTGATTGAGGCGGGTATGACCCTGATGCCGATGATTGGCAAAGCCAGGATGTTGCGGTCCTGGGGGGGGATCGTGGACATGTCTGCGGATGGCTCACCGATCATCGACAAGACCCATATCGACGGGCTCTATTTCAACGGCGGCTGGTGTTACGGCGGCTTCAAGGCCACCCCGGCATCGGGCCATTGTTTTGCCCACCTGATGGCCACCGACCGCCCCCACAACGCCGCCACCAGACACCGGCTTGACCGCTTCACCACGGGCCGACGCCTGTTGGATGAAGAGGCCGCCGGCAGCCAACACAATTTGCACTGAGGAGGCACCGGATGCACATCAATTGCCCCCATTGCGGCGACCGCGACCAGCGCGAATTCTCGATCCGGGGCCATGGCACTGGCCTGTCTCGCCCAAAGGGTGAGACCTGGTCTGACGATTGGAATGACTTCCTCCACATCCGCGACAACCTCGCCGGACGTATTCAGGAGCTTTGGCATCACGGCGGCGGATGCGGCGCCTGGCTGGTGGTGGACCGCAGCAACGTGACTCACGAGATCTTCGGGACACGGCTCGTGTCGGAGGTCCGGTCATGAGACTTGATGGAAAAGGCCAGATCAACCGCGACACGCCGGTCCGCTTTCACTTCAACGGGGCACCCTATAGCGGTTTCAAAGGTGACACGGTCGCTTCGGCGTTGATGGCAAACGGCGTCAAACTGGTCGGGCGCTCGTTCAAATATCACCGCCCGCGCGGGGTCTTGACTGCCGGCTCGGAGGAGCCGAACGCGTTGATCCAGGTTGGTGAAGGTGACGCGATGTTGCCCAATGTCCGCGCCACGGTGCAGGAGATTTACGCCGGGCTTGAGACATCTTCACAAAACCACATCGGGCCGCTTGAATTTGACCTCCTCAGCATCAACGATCTGGTTCCGAACTTCCTAAGCGCAGGGTTTTATTACAAAACCTTCATGTGGCCCCGTGGATTTTGGGAAAAGGTGTATGAACCCGTGATCCGGCGTGCGGCGGGTTTGGGGCGGATCACCCACGGCGCAAGCCCGGAAGAAAACGAACGCGTATTCGGGTTCTGTGACGTGTTGGTGATCGGCGGCGGACCGGCGGGCCTGATGGCGGCGCTGACGGCGGCACGATCCGGCGCAGATGTGATCTTGATGGAGGAAAGCGCTGATCTTGGCGAGCGGCTTTTGTCGGATGGAGAGTTGATCGACGGCCTGCCTGCGGACATCTGGGTGGACGAAACTGTCGCGGCGCTGCGTGACACCGGCCACGTCCGGATCATGACACGCACCACAGCCACCGGCGCCTATGACGGGCTGACGTTTGGCGCGGTTGAGCGTGTGGGCAGCCACCTGCCGCACACCCCCGACCTGCCGCGTGAGTGTTTCTGGCGCATCCGCGCCCGGCAAGCGGTGCTGGCGGCTGGTGCCTTGGAGCGGCCAATTGCATTCCCGATGAACGACCGCCCCGGCATCATGATGGCCTCGGCGATCCGCACCTATGTGAACCGCTACGGGGTAACCCCCGGCGAAAAGGTGGCAATTTTCGCCACCAACGACGATGCCCACAAAACCGCTGTCGAGTTGATCGACGCGGGTGTTGATGTGGTTGCCGTGATCGATTCACGCACCGGCATTCAGGCACATGGTGACTACCGCCTGCATCACGAGGCGCAGGTCATCAGCACCAAAGGCCGCCGTGGATTAACCGAACTCACCGTCCGAAGCGGCGGCTCTGAGTTTAGGTTGGAGGCCGATTGTCTGGGAATGTCCGGCGGCTGGAACCCGACACTGCACCTCACCTGCCACACCGGCGCGCGGCCGGTCTGGAACCCGGATATCCACGCCTTTGTACCCGTTGATGACGCAATCAAGGGGCTTCACCCCGCAGGCGCGTGCCGCGGGACCTTTGATACCGCTGGCTGTTTGTCTGAAGGCGTCGAGGCCGCCGCCAAGGCCCTGAAGGCGTTGGGCAAACGGGTGCGGCGCCCTGACTTGCCGATGGCTGAGGATGCCGCAGGCGCGACCTCACCTTTGTGGACTGTGGAGGCGAAAGGCCGCGCGTGGCTCGACTTTGCCAATGACGTCACAACCAAAGACGTCAGGCAATCAGCCGCGGAGGGCTTCAAAAGCGTTGAGCATATGAAGCGATACACGACCCAGGGTATGGCACCGGATCAGGGGAAATCCTCGAATATCGGGGCGCTGGCTGTGCTGGCAGATGTAACCGGCAAAGGTATCCCGGAGACCGGAACCACAACCTATCGCCCCCCGTTTACCCCGATCGCGTTGGCCACCATGGGTGCCGGCGCACAAGGCAAAGGCTTCGCACCCGAACGTTTCACCACCTCCCACAAGGCCGTCACTGCGCGCGGCGCGCCGATGATGGAGGCGGGGTTATGGTATCGGCCATCTTACCTGCCGTTACCCGGCGAAACCCATTGGCGGCAAAGCTGTGACCGCGAAGTCACCATGGTGCGAAATGCTGTGGGGGTCATTGATGTCTCGACCCTTGGCAAGATCGAGATTTTCGGGGCAGACGCGGGTGCGTTCCTCGACTTCTTATACACAAACATGTTCTCCACCCTGAAACCGGGGCGGGTGCGCTACGGATTGATGTTACGTGAGGACGGCCATGTGATGGACGACGGCACCACCGCCTGTTTGGCGCCGGGCCACTACGTGATGACCACCACCACCGCAGCGGCGGGGGCGATCATGGCACATATGGAGTTTGTGAGCCAAGCCCTGCGGCCTGATCTTGACGTGATGTTCACCTCGGTGACCGAGCAATGGGCGCAGTTCTCGGTTGCGGGCCCACGTGCGCGGGAGCTTTTGAACCGGGTGCTGGATCACCCTATCGACAACCAGACCTTCCCGTTCATGCAATGTGGCGCGGTGAAGGTGCATGGTATCAAAGGCCGCCTGTTCCGGATTTCGTTCTCGGGGGAGCAGGCCTATGAAATTGCCGTGCCAAGCGCTTATGGCGACGCGTTGTACCGCGATCTGGTGGCGCGCGCCGAGGCGCTGGGGGGCGGTGGTTACGGCCTCGAAGCGCTTAACGTGTTGCGGATCGAAAAGGGCTTTATCACCCATGGGGAAATCCACGGGCAAGTGACGGCGTTTGATGTGGGCATGCAGGGGATGTTGTCGAAGAAGAAAGATTTCATCGGCAAGGCGGCATCCACGCGCCCCGGCCTGTTGGAGGCGGATCGTGAACAATTGGTGGGTCTTAAACCCGTGGGCGCGGTGAAAGAGCTGACCGCTGGCGCTCATCTGTTTGACCGGGACGCGGAGCCGACACGCCTCAACGATAGGGGGTACATCACCTCCGTTGCCTATTCGCCCACCCTTGGCCATTTCATCGGCCTGGGTTTCCTGCGCGATGGGCCAAACCGGGTGGGACATCATATGAAGATTGTCGATCACCTGCGTGGCGTCACCACAGAGGTTGAGATCTGCGACCCTGTCTTCTTTGACCCGGAAGGAGGGCGCGCCCGTGGCTAGTCTTACCGCAAAAACCGCCTTCGACGGTGCCCTGCCGATCAGCGCGGGCAACGTGATTTTGTCTGAAACTGTGTACGACGCGATTACCTGGATTACACCCGCGAAAGGCAAAGCCGCAGGTGTGTCCAGGGCGCTCGCCAAGCAGATCGGCGTTTCGTTTCCTGACCCGAACCGGGTGTTGGAGCCAGGGCCTGAGGCGGGGGCCGGGGCGGGCACGGAGACCG
>JAESTV010000103.1 GCA_016763475.1 Roseicyclus sp. | reverse complement strand
CTCTGCAGCGTTTCAGGACTGGCGCGACATGCCCGCACTGGAGCGCAAACGCATCCTGATCCGTATCGCCGAAGGGATCGAGGCCCGCGCTGAAGAGATCGCCCTGTGTGAGTGTTGGGACACGGGCCAGACAATCAGGTTCATGTCCAAAGCCGCCCTGCGTGGCGCAGAAAACTTCCGCTATTTCGCGGATCAAGTGGTGCAGGCCCGCGACGGCCAGCACCTGAAATCACCGACGTTGATGAATATCACGACCCGGGTGCCGATTGGGCCTGTGGGGGTGATTACGCCGTGGAACACGCCGTTCATGCTGTCGACCTGGAAGATCGCCCCTGCCTTGGCCGCGGGCTGCACCGTGGTTCACAAACCTGCCGAGGCGTCGCCGCTTTCTGCCCGTCTGTTGGTGGAAATCGCCGAAGCGGCGGGCCTGCCGCCGGGGGTTCTGAACACCGTGAACGGGTTTGGCGATGGGGCGGGCAAGGCGCTGTGTGAGCACCCCAAGATCAAGGCCATCGCCTTTGTGGGCGAAAGCCGCACCGGCAGCCTGATCACCAAACAGGGCGCCGATACGCTGAAACGCAACCATCTGGAGTTGGGCGGCAAGAACCCGGTGATTGTGTTTGACGACGCCGACCTTGATCGCGCGCTCGATGCGGTGATCTTCATGATCTATTCGATCAACGGGGAACGTTGTACGTCGTCTTCCCGTCTTCTTGTGCAAGATACGATCCGGACCGAATTTGAGGCCAGGCTGGTGGCGCGAGTGAACGCGATCAAGGTTGGCCACCCTCTTGATCCGACAACCGAGATTGGACCGCTGGTCACCGAGGAACATTTCAGCAAGGTCACGAGCTATTTCGATATCGCCAGGCAGGACGGGGCGACCATCGCGGCGGGGGGGGTAAGCATTGGCGATGAGGGTTATTTTGTCCGCCCAACCCTGTTCACCGATGCCAACACAACAATGCGGATTGCGCAGGAGGAGATCTTTGGCCCGGTGCTGACCTCGATCCCGTTCTCATCCGAGGAACAGGCCCTGCAAATCGCCAATGATACGCCATATGGTTTGACGGGATACGTCTGGACCAGTGACCTGACCCGCGCTTTGCGGTTTACCGACAAGCTGGAGGCCGGGATGATCTGGGTGAATTCGGAAAACGTGCGCCACCTGCCGACACCTTTTGGCGGCGTCAAAGCCAGCGGAATCGGGCGTGACGGCGGCGATTGGTCGTTTGAATTCTATATGGAGCAAAAGCACATCGGTTTCGCGACCGGTGCCCACAAGATCACCCGCCTCGGCGCGCTCTGAATTCAGATGATGCGCCGCTGGTGCAAAAGGAGCCACCACAATGCCCGTTCCCGCCCCCAATCTTTACCCGGATTTCAACACGATCCGCCTGTCCCATATCTGCCTGAACGTGGGTGATCTGGCCGCATCAAAGGCGTTCTACACCGACCTCCTCGGCCTGCAGATCACCGATGCAACCGAGGGCCACGTCTACCTGCGCGCCATGGAGGAACGGGGGCATCATAGTGTAATCCTGCAAAAATCAGACCTGCCCGGCACGGTTGAGGTCATGGGGTTCAAGACCTTTGACGAGGCGGACCTCGACAAAGCGGACGTCTATTTCAAGGCCAAGGGTCATCCAACCTCGTGGGTCGAGCGCCCTTATCAGGGCCGCACACTTTTGACGTCCGACAACATGGGCATTCCGCTGGAATTCTACCACAAGATGGACCGGCTGGAGCCGATCCACCAGAAATACGCGCTTTATCGCGGGGCAAAGCCGCTTCGGATCGACCATTTCAACTGCTTCTCACCGGATGTGGATGCCTCGGTGGAATTCTACAGCGATTTCGGGTTCCGGGTGACGGAATACACCGAGGATGAAGACAGCAAGAAACTATGGGCGGCGTGGATGCACCGCAAAGGCGGAGTCCATGACATGGCCTTCACAAATGGCACCGGCCCGCGAATGCACCACGTTGCGTTCTGGGTGCCGTCACCGCTCAACATCATTGATCTGCTTGATCTGATGGCCACCACCGGCCACGTCGGCAATATCGAACGCGGCCCGGGGCGCCATGGCATTTCCAATGCATTTTTCCTGTATATTCTGGACCCCGATGGCCATCGGATTGAGATCTATTGCTCGGACTATCAGACTGTGGACCCGGATATGGAGCCAATCAAATGGGACCTGCAGGACCCGCAACGCCAGACACTTTGGGGGGCGCCTGCGCCCAAAAGCTGGTTTGAACATGGCACCCGATTTGTCGGCGTGGACACCCGTGACAGCCAGATCGCCGCAAGCCCGATTGTTGCGCCATGAATTGGGATGAGTACGCCCATTGGGGAAAGCACATTGCCGATTGGGGCGCGGATTACCACAAGTCCCTGCGCGACCGCCCGGTTCGCGCCCAGACGGCACAAGGCGAAGTGGCTGCGAAATTGCCGCTGTCGCCCCCTGACGGACCTGAGATGATGGACGCCATCCTGGCAGATTTCGAGTCCATCGTGATGCCCGGAATCACCCATTGGCAACATCCCCGCTTCTTCGCCTATTTCCCGGCCAACGCGGCCCCGCCCTCTATGCTGGCTGAGATGCTGGTCACCACAATCGCTGCGCAATGTATGCTTTGGCAGACCTCACCCGCCGCTACGGAGGTGGAGGGTGTGATGGTGGATTGGTTGCGCCAAGCACTTGATTTGCCTGCAAAATATACCGGCGTCATTCAGGATTCGGCCTCTTCAGCGACCCTGTCTGCGGTGCTGACCATGCGGGAGCGGGCCACGGGTTACAGCGGCAATCGCCAGGGCTTGTCGGGGAAAGGCCATCTGCGGATCTACTGCTCGGATCAGGTGCATTCCTCAATTGATCGCGCCTGCTGGGTCGCGGGGATCGGGCAGGACAATCTGGTGAAGATCGCAACCCATGGCCCGCGTTTTGGAATGGATGTGGCGGCGCTGAAAACCGCCATCGCAGATGACCGCGCCGCTGGTCATACCCCTGCGGGCATCATCGCAATCACCGGCGGCACCGGAATCGGGGCCTGCGATACGCTGGGGCCGATTTTGCAGGTTGCAGCGGCTGAGGACCTCTACACCCATCTGGATGCAGCGTGGGCTGGGTCGGCGATGATCTGTCCGGAGTTTCGCGAAGATTTCTGGGCCGGTGTGGAGGGCTATGACAGCATTGTCTTCAACCCGCATAAATGGCTTGGGGCGCAGTTTGATTGTTCCGTGCAGTTCCTGAAAGATGCGGCCCCGCAGCTCAATACCCTCAAGATTGAGCCGGAATATCTAAAGACCACGGGGGCGGCGGTCACAAATTACTCGGAATGGACCATCCCGCTGGGGCGTCGGTTTCGTGCCCTGAAAATCTGGTTCCTGATCCGGTCGTATGGATTGGACGGGTTGCGCAGCCGGATTCGAAACCACGTGCTGTGGGCGGCTGAGGTGTGCGAAGAAATCCGCGCGCTTGCGGGGTTCGAGATTGTGACTGAGCCGATCCTGAGCCTGTTTTCGTTCCGGTGCCCCGGCAGTGATGAAGACCAGCAACGCCTCGTTGACGCCCTCAACAATGACGGGCGGATTTATCTGACACAGGGCACGTTTGGAGGGCGCAAGATTATCCGGTTTTCGGTTGGCCAATTCGATACCACACGGGAAGATGTGATGATGGCGCGCCATGTCATCGAAGAGGTTTGGGGGCAGATGGGATGAAATACGCAACCTACACAGCGGGTGGAAAACCCTATTTTGGCGCGGCGACTGATCAAGGCATGATCGCGCTCAGCCCGGACTTCCCCCAATGGCCAAGCTTGCTGGATGTGCTGCGGGCCGGGGCGCTGGATCAGCTTGCCACCGCGGCGGAAGGCAAACCCGTCACCCACACCGAGTTTCGCTATGACATGGTGCTGCCGAACGCCCGGCGCATCCTGTGTGTTGGGGTCAACTTTCCGGACCGCAACGCAGAATACAAGGACGGCAGCGAGCAGCCGAAATACATGTCCCTGTTCCCGCGTTTTGCCAGCGGGTTCACCGGGCACGGGCAACCTCTGATCCGGCCACCCGAGAACCACAGCCTCGATTATGAGGGTGAGGTGGCGATTGTGATTGGCAAGGCGGGGCGGCGGATCAGCCAGGACGACGCCTATGACCACATCGCCGCCCTGACGTTGTGTAATGAGGGGACAATCCGCGATTGGGTCCGGCACGCGAAATTCAACGTCACCCAGGGGAAAAACTGGGATCGATCCGGCGCAATCGGGCCGTGGCTGGTGCCGTTTAGCGATGCGGCGCAGCTTGACGATGCGCGTATCATCACCCGCGTCAATGGCGAGGTCCGTCAGGACGACACCCTTGACCGCATGACGCACCCGGTCCGGCGCCAGATCGAATATATCTCAACCTTCATGACCCTTCAGCCCGGCGATATCATCGTGACCGGCACACCAACGGGTGCCGGGGCGCGGCTTGATCCGCCGAAATATCTGGTGCCCGGCGATATCGTGGAAGTTGAGGTTGAGGGCATCGGCATCTTGCGTAACGGTGTGGAGGACGAGGTGGTATGAACCCCGAAGACCACTTAACCGCCGCCGCTGACCTGTTGCGCGCCGAAGCGACCGGTCAGCAGATCAGCCTTTTGACCCTGCGCCATCCAGAGATGGATATGGATGATGCCTATGGAATCCAAAACGCGATCTATCGCGCAAAGGTGGCTGGCGGGCGCAAGGTGATTGGCTGGAAGATCGGCCTGACCTCAAAAGCGATGCAATATGCGCTGAATATCGACATTCCCGACAGCGGTATCCTGTTTGACAACATGCTCTTTGCCCATGGGGCGAGGGTGCCTGCCGGTCGCTTCATCCAGCCGCGGGTTGAGGCAGAGATTGCCTTCGTGATGAAACATTCCCTGGCCGGGGGTGAGGTCACGCGCGCGGATGTTCTGGCGGCCACGGATTACGTCGCGCCGTCGATCGAAATCCTCGACACCCGGATCCAACGGGTTGATCCAGCCACCGGCCAGACCCGCAAGGTATTCGACACGATCAGCGACAACGCGGCCAATGCGGGTGTTGTGCTGGGGCGCAAGCGTCATGGCGTGGAGGCCTTTGATCTGCGTTGGGTTGGTGCCATCACATCCCGCGATGGGCAGGTTGAGGAAACCGGTCTTGGCGCCGGTGTGCTGAACGATCCGGTCGAAAGCGTGGTTTGGTTGGCGCGACGTATGGCGCATTACGGCCAGGCCATCGAGCCGGGGCAGATTATCCTTTCGGGAAGTTTCATCCGCCCGATTGAATGCCCACCCGGCAGCACTATCCACGCCGATTTCGGTGCGTTCGGTGACGTTGACATCGCATTTGCCTGACGGGTCGACTGAGGCCTGCCGCCGCCTGCCGCCCGCCGCCCCCGCCGTCCCCGCCCGAAAATTTGAACAAATCACCCGGTGTCGCAATGAGGGCACGAAGGATCAACGGTGTTGAACCGGCGTGTTGAACTGGTGTGTTGAACCGGAAGGTGCCGCCAACGGCCACGATCTAAAAGCCGTTTGCGAACCTGCCTCTGGTCAAGGCAAGGGCCTGTGCCCTGGCTTTGGGAGGGGTATCTGTGGCGGTGCCTTCCTTGTGTTATGGCACCCAGATGGAGCGCGGCAGGGCTGACAAGATCTCTGCTCCGCTATCGGTCACGGTAACGATGTCTTCCAATCGGATGCCAAACTGGCCGGGCAGATAGATCCCCGGCTCGATCGAAAAGACGTTCCCTTCCTGCAACACAGCATCAGATGTGGCGGTGATATAAGGCGGTTCGTGGATGTCGATGCCAAGGCCATGGCCAGTGCGGTGGACAAAAAACTCGCCATACCCGGCGGCCTCGATCACGTCACGGGCGGCCTTATCAACCTCGCGGGCACATGCACCTGGACGGACGGCGGCGAGGCCGGCTTGCACCGCCTGCTCGACCACGTTTGCAACTTGCACGAACTCTGCGGGGGGAGGGTCGCCGAACCAACCGCAGCGGGTCATATCGCTGGGATACCCGCCAATCCGGCAACCAGTATCAATCAGGACAGCCATGTTGTTTTGCAGCACGGTGTCACCAGTGTGATGGTGCGGGAACGCCCCGTTTTCACCAAAGGCGACAATGGTGAACTCGGGTTTGGCACCGTGGGATTTGTAGTGATCGTGGATCACCCGCGCCACGTCACGCTCAGACATGCCGGGCCTGAGGGCGGCAAACCCGGCAGAGATGGCCGTATCGTTGAGGTGGGCGCAAACCCGCAGGGCCTCCAGTTCGGCCCGGTCTTTCATGGCGCGCAGGTGGCCAAGAGTGTCGGCGGAAAAGCGGCGGTTGGAGGTGTCCATCGCGTCGACCAACAGAAACGCGAAATCGGCACGCATGGCCTCATCAAGGGCAACAGAATGGCCTGACCCCGCCGCGCCACAGCGCTCCAGCAATTGGGCCAGGGCGGCGTTTGGACCGTCTTCATCGGTCCATCTTTCAAACGGCAGATCGGTCACCTGGCGCACGGAACTGGCGTTAAGTGCGGGCATCAGGAAACCGGCAAAACCCTGGGCCACCAGCAACATCACCGGGCGTTCATCACCGTGGGGATCAGCGCCAGACAGCCACGCCATATGGCTGGTGGGGCCAAGGGCCACCAGATCAGTGTCCGTCTCGGTCATACGGGCGCGCAGGCGAATTAGGCGGTCTTGATAGATATTCACGGGGAGGCCCTTTGCAAAACGGAAATCGCCGGCCCCGAGAGGCCGGCGAAAGGATCACATCAGATCAGCTTTTGTCGACAAGCCGGTAGAACACGAAGTCCGAGGTTGCCCCGTTCACGTACCCCGTGACGTTTCCAGCCATGGCCACCTGATAAGACGCCTGGAACATGATCACGATCGGTGAGGAGGCCTGAACCCGACGTTGCAGCTCAAGGTACATCTCTTCGCGCACGCCAGGATCAGCTTCGGTCAACGCCGCCGTGGTCATTGCGTTCATATCTTCCGGAACCGCCCAGGAATTCCGCCATGTGGTGGTGGCTGCGTAAGCTTCCTGCGAGTTGTCGGAATTGTAGGCGAAGGCTTTGGCGTTGGAATGGGGGTCCATGAAGTCCGGGCCCCAATACAGCAGCATCGCCTCATGGCTGCGCTCACGGTAGCGCGTAATCACCTGGCTACCGGTGCCGGGCAGGATCTCGAACATGATACCTGCTTCGGCGAAGGAGGCCTGCAACGATTGCGCCATATCGGTGAAGGGTGCTGCGTTGATCACGTCAAGCGTGACAGTGATCGGCAGGTCTATACCGGCATCCGCCAGGATCTGTGCGGCCCGCTCAGGGTCGTAGCTGAACGGTGTGTCAGTCAGCGCACCGGGGAAACCTTCGGGCCAGAACGCCTGATGGGTTTCCATTTGACCGGCGATGATCGAGTTGGTCATGCCCTCATAATCCACCAGATAACGCGCGGCCTCCCACACGGCGGGGGGGGTCAACGACTCGACGGCCTGGTTAAACGACAGGAAGTGGACGGCCTCCTGTGGGAATGTCTCAACTGTCAGGTTGTCCCCATCCAGCGACGCAATCTGATCAGGCGTCAGGTTTCGCGCGATGTCCACGTCACCGGATTCCAGCAGCAACTGCTGGGTGGCGCTTTCTGCAACATGGCGGATGATGATGCCCTCAATGGCCGGACCACCGTTGAAGTAATCGGGGTTGGCTTCCATGCGGATCAACTCTGCCGGGCGGAAGGCGGTCAGGGCAAAAGGCCCGGTGCCTGCGGTGTTGGCGTTGAGCCAGGTGTTGCCCATATCGCCGTCAACTTCGTTGGCCATGACGGTCAACTCATCAACAATAGACGCAGGGCGCGACGCCAGAATGTTCATCACAAACGCAGGTGAGTAGTCACCCGCATACCGCACGGTCACGGTGTTGCCGTCAGCTGTCACCATCTCCCCCACATTCTCGGGTGTCCAACCCAGCTGGGTCAGGATGAACGCAGGCGTCAGGTCCAGCTGAACCACGCGGCTGAACGAGAACACCACGTCTTCCACGCGCAGCGGGTTGCCGGAGTGGAACGTCACACCCTCACGCAGGGTGAAGACGATGGTCTTGGCTTCGGCGTCGATCTCCCACGACGTTGCAAGGCCGGGGGCCAGCAAAGTGGTATCTTCGGCACCGTATTGCACCAGGCGATCATAGGTGTTTGTGACCAGTTCGCCGGATGTAAACTCATAGGCCTGGGCCGGGTCGATGGCGACGATATCGTCGATGTTTTGCGCCACAACCAGCAGGTCGGGCGGCGTCTCGGCATAGGCGGCGGGGGCGGCCAGCGGCAAGGCCAGCACCGCCGCCAACATGGCGGGTTTGAGCAGTTTCATTGGGGTAAACCTCCGTTGATTGTCATTGGCCATTGGTATTGGCCGGTGTCATTTCGGGCAGTTTCACCGCACCTTTCCGTTGCAGGACAGACAACGTGCCGGTCCACAGAATTTGCGCGGTGGTTTTGGTCTGGTTCGACCACGAATGGGGGTTTGAGCCGGAATAGTGCAGGCTGTCCCCCCGTTGAAGAATGAAGACTTGGCCGCCGAGGGTCTGGGTGATCTTGCCCTCCAGAATGAAGATGATCTCTTCGCCCTCGTGGTGGACAGTCTCGGATGCGTAACCGGGCGGGACATGCAGAAGATAACATGACAACTCAGCCCCCGGAAATTCAGCGCCAATCGATTCGTAGAGGATCGAGGAGCCATCCAGCGAAAATTGAGGCCGCGCCCCTGCGCGGGTCAGGCTGTCGGCGGGTTGGGGGGTGGCGATGAAGTATCCCAACCCCACCTCCAGCCCCTGTGCGATCTGCGCCAGGGTTCCAAGTGACGGCGTCGCTTGCCCACGCTCCACCTGGCTAAGGTAGCCCACGGACAACCCGGCATCATCACAAAGCGCCTGAAGCGTCAGGCCCATTTGCTTGCGCCGTTTGCGGATCAGCGCGCCAAGGTTCGGGTCACTTTTTGACTTTGGTCGCGGCATGGTTCCTCCCCCAGTCCCAAACCCATCCATCATAATTTTTTTGATTTAAGCAAAACTATTTGCCAAATCCAAGCAAATTGTGGCACCCCGAGGGAGAGAGACTGCAATTGAGCCGCTGGAAAGGCCTGCTTCGTGATGATTGCACGAGACATCAGACACTCTGCATTCGCCGGCACTTTGGTCGCTCTGGCGCGGTTTGTGATCGTTGTCGCGCTGACCTTTCTGGGCCTGCTGGCGTTGACGTTTTTCATCGGTCGTGTGATCCCGATTGACCCTGTTCTGGCCGTTGTCGGAGACCGGGCCACAAACGAGCAATATGAGGTGGCGCGGGTTGCCATGGGCCTTGACCGGCACGTGGTGGTGCAATTCGCCAGCTATGTGCTGGATGTGCTGCGTTTTGATCTGGGTATGTCGGTATCCACCAACCGACCTGTCGCCGAAGACCTCGCGCGGGTGTTCCCGGCGACGTTGGAGATGGCCACTATTGGCATCCTGATCGGCGTTGGTCTGGGTATTCCTGCGGGTGTTCTGGCGGCCGCACATCAGGGACGCTGGGTTGACCAGGTGATCCGCGTCTTCGCGCTTTTGGGCTATTCGGTGCCTGCATTCTGGCTTGGCCTTGTGGGGCTGGCGATCTTCTATGCGGGCCTTGGATGGGTCTCCGGGCCGGGTCGGGTGGAGATTTTCTATGATGGCATCACGCCGGTGGTGACCGGCCTTTTGACCGTGGACAGCCTGCTCGATGGCGATTGGACCGTGTTCAAAAGCGCGTTGTCCCACATCATCCTGCCCGCCACGATCCTGGGCGTATTTTCCCTCGCCTACATCGCGCGCATGACACGGTCGTTCATGCTCGACCAACTGAGCCAGGAATACATCACCACCGCCCGTGTCAAAGGTGTGCCGGGATGGCGGGTGATCTGGGTCCACGGCTTTGGCGCGATCCGGGTGCCGCTGATTACGGTGATTGGCTTGAGCTATGCGGGCCTGCTTGAAGGCTCGGTGATGATCGAGACGGTGTTTTCGTGGCCCGGCATTGGCAATTACCTGACCACAGCCCTGTTTAACGCTGACATGAACGCGGTGCTTGGTGCGACGCTGGTGATTGGTGCGGTGTTCATCATGATCAACAAGATCTCGGACGTGTTGTACCGGATTCTTGATCCCCGGAGCCGCTGAAATGGGAACCGCCGTAATGGGAACCGCTGCAATGGGAGCCGGCAAATGCTGACGCGCGAATGGCTGCTGGATGACAGCCCCGCGTCCCGTGGGCAGGCGGCTGCCGGGCGGGCCTACCGCGTATCGCTGGACCTGCCGCGCAACCCGCTGGCGGTGGCGGGTATTGTGATCATCTCGATCCTGATCCTCACCGCAATTTTTGCCCCCTTGATCGCATTGGAAGGCCCTCACGGCCAATATCTGGAGCGGCGTCTGTTGCCGCCATCGGGTGATCATTGGATGGGCACCGACCAATTGGGCCGTGATATCTTTTCGCGGGTCGTATACGGCGCGCGCATCACGTTGATGATTGTGGCGCTGGTTGCAGTGATCTCGGCCCCGGTGGGCCTGCTGATCGGCGCTGTGTCGGGGTATTTCGGCGGCTGGGTAGACAGCGTTTTGATGGGGGTCACGGATGTGTTCCTGTCGATGCCCAAGCTGGTGCTGGCGCTGGCTTTCGCCGCCGCCCTCGGCCCCGGCATCGAGAACGCGATCATCGCCATCGCAATCACCACATGGCCCGCGTATGCCCGCATCGCACGGGCCGAAACTCTGACCATCCGCAACTCCGAATTTGTGGCGGCTGCGCGGCTTCTGGGCGCGTCGCACACCCGGATCATCACCCGCCATGTCTTGCCGTTGTGTACCTCGTCGATGATCATCCGGGTCACGCTTGATATGGCGGGGATCATCCTGACCGCAGCGGGCCTCGGCTTCCTTGGCCTCGGCGCCCAGCCGCCGTCGCCGGAATGGGGTGCAATGATTTCAGGGGGGCGGTCGTATATCTTTGACCAATGGTGGGTCGCCACGATGCCGGGTTTTGCGATCATCCTGGTGTCACTTGGCTTCTGTTTCCTCGGCGATGGCCTGCGTGACGTGTTGGACCCGAAATCGGAGGGTAAATCATGAATCTTCTGTCGGTTGAGAACCTTTGTGTCAGCTTTCCCACCCCTCAAGGTCGGGTGAACGTGGTTGATGGATTGTCCTTTGATCTGGGGCAGGAACGCCTTGGGATTGTGGGGGAGAGCGGCTCCGGAAAATCCATGACAGGGCGCGCGATCCTGCGCCTGATCCGCCCGCCGGGACAGGTTGAGGGGCGGGTGAATTTTGAAGGTGTGGATCTTTTCAGCCTGAGTGAGCGTCAGATGCGGACGTATCGCGGCGCCCGGATCTCGATGATCATGCAAGACCCGCGGTACTCCCTGAACCCGGTGATGACTGTGGGGACGCAGATTGAAGAGGCCCTGCGGGTCCACGAACGCTTGCCAAAGCGCGCGATGAAAGCCCGTGTGCGTGAGATGTTGGAGGCGGTTCGGATCAACGACCCCGACCGTGTGGCGCAGCTTTATGCCCACGAGGTATCCGGCGGCATGGGCCAGCGGGTGATGATCGCGATGATGCTGATCCCACGCCCGAAGCTGTTGATTGCGGATGAGCCGACCAGCGCATTGGATGTCAGCGTGCAGGGTGACGTGCTGCGCCTGATCGACGATCTGGTGCGGGATCATGGTATGGGCCTGATCCTGATAAGTCATGATTTGCCGCTGGTGGCGCGGTATTGCGACCGCATTCTGGTGATGAACGCGGGCCGGGTGGTGGAAAGCTGTGATGCCTCGGAGCTGCACAACGCCACCCATCCCTACACCAAAGGCCTTCTGGCCGCTGTGCCGCAGATGCATGAGACACGTGAAGAATTGCCAGTGATGGACCGCACTCTATGGGCAGGTACATGAGCGCAATTTCCCTGAACAACGTTGATGTCGCCTATGACGGCGTGCGGGTGGTCGAAGGCATCACCTTCAACGTCGCGCGTGGCGAAAGTTTTGCGCTGGTTGGCGAAAGCGGGTCCGGTAAATCAACGGTGCTGAAGGCCATTTGTGGCCTCGCCCCTGAGTGGACGGGGGAGATATTTCTTTTAGGAGAACCCGGCAGTCATCGCCCTAATCTCAGCCTCGCCAGACGCTGCCAGATGGTGTTCCAGGACCCCTACGGCTCGCTGCATCCGCGCAAAACCGTGGATGCGGTTTTGTCCGAGCCGTTGGCGATCCACGGCATTGGCGGGCAGGATGAACGGGTCGAACAGGCGCTGGCGGATGTCGGCCTCGATCGCCGGTTCCGCTTCCGTTACCCACACCAGATGTCGGGTGGCCAGCGCCAGCGCGTTGCCATCGCCCGCGCCCTGATGCTGGAGCCTGAGGTTATGCTGCTGGACGAACCGACAAGCGCGCTGGATGTGAGCGTGCAGGCCGAGATCCTGAACCTGCTCAAACGCCTGCGGGCGGAACGGGGGCTGACCTACCTGTTGGTCACCCACAATCTGCCGATTGTCAGTTTCCTGTGTGATCGTATGGCGGTGATGAGCAAAGGCCGGGTCGTGGAAATTGCGTCGTCAACCGCGCTTCACGATGGCAGTTTCACGCACCCCTACTCGCAAGCGCTCTATGCCGCCAGCGGCGGCGCTTGACCGAAAAAGGACACCCCATGATCCCTGATCCCAATACCGCCGGGGCCACGGAGGCCCGCTTCAAAGCTGAGCTGGCCGCCGCCACATCTGAAGAAGCCGCCTACGCGGCGTTGTTCCGGTTGAGTGATCACCTGGTGCCCGTGCGATTATGGACCGTGATGAGTGTTGATATGAACGCGGGCCTCGCGCGGCGCGCCTTTTCCAACATGCCCGAGGCCTACCCCACGTCCGGCACCAAGCCGGTTGTCCACAACGATTGGTTTGAGGTGGTGCAGGTCCAACGCCGGAGTTTTGTGGCCAACACCTTGGCTGAGATCGCCGCCGTGTTCCCGGATCATCAGTTGATCGCAGAGCTGGGCTGCGGATCGGTCCTGAACCTGCCGGTGATCCACGCCGGGGCGCTTGTGGCAACTGTGAACATGCTGGATGTCGAGGGCCATTTCACACCTGCGCGGGTGCGGGAGTGTCATGACGTGCTGAAGGCGCCTGCGATGCGTGCGATGCTGACGGCGCAAGAGTTGATGCCCTGATGGAGGTGAGTCATTCCCGCTATCCGCAACGCGGTGTTTGACCTCACAAGCCCAGTGGTGCCAACCTGTCCGCCATGAGGTTTCACTACGATATCGGCGGGACTCGCCACCACTTTGCATCGCTTAAGGTGCTGTTGGCGAAAGCCTCGCCTGAACGGTCAGGTGATACGCTGGCCGGGCTTGCCGCTGACGGCCCGGTTGAACGCCTGGCGGCGCAGCATTGTTTGGCGGACGTGCCGCTTGCCGGGTTTCTGGAGGATGTGATGGAGGTCGACGGCGACGCCGTCAGCGCCCTTATCGCAGAACAACACAACCCACTCGCCTTCGCGCCGGTATCCTCCCTCACTGTCGGAGCATTGCGGGACTGGCTGTTGGACCCCCGGAACACGGGCATCGAGCTTGCGGCACTGGCCGACGGCCTTACGCCCGAAATGGCGGCAGCAGTCAGCAAGATCATGCGGGCGCAGGATTTGATCGCGGTGGCGGCCAAGATTGAGGTGGTGACGCGCTTCCGCTCTACCATCGGGCTGCGCGGGCACCTGTCCACGCGCAATCAACCCAACCACCCCACCGATGACAGCCGTGGCATCGCAGTGTCTGCTCTTGACGGGTTACTGATGGGGGCGGGGGATGCGGTGATCGGCGTTAACCCCGCTACTGATGCGCTGCCCGATTACATTCGCATCTGCGAGGTGCTGGAGGCGATCCGAACCCAGCTATCGATCCCCACCCAACATTGCTGCCTTGGCCATGTCAGCACCGCTATTGCAGCGATCGAGGCCGGCGCGCCGGTGGATCTGGTGTTCCAGTCGGTTGCGGGGTCCCAAAAGGCCAACGACGGTTTTGGCGTGACATTGGCGATGTTGGATGAGGCCCACGACGCCGTGCGCGGCCTTGGGCGCGCCCCCAAAGACGCCAACCTGATGTATTTTGAAACCGGGCAGGGTGCGGCTTTGTCGGCGGACGCCCATCACGGGATGGATCAACAAACCATGGAGGTGCGCGCCTATGCGGTGGCGCGGCGGTATCAACCCCTTCTGGTCAACACGGTGGTGGGGTTTATCGGCCCGGAATATTTGGCGGACGGCAAACAGATCACCCGTGCAGCGCTGGAGGACCATTTCTGTGGCAAACTTCTCGGCCTGCCAATGGGGGTGGACGTTTGTTACACCAACCATTCCTTTGCGGATCAGGATGATATGGAGGTCTTGCTGGTGGCCTTGGCCTCGGCGGGGGTGAGTTTTGTGATTACGGTGCCCGGAGCGGACGACATTATGTTGAATTACCAATCCCTTGCGTTTCATGATGCACAGTTCATCCGCGACACGCTTGGCCGCCCTCCGGCCCCTGAATTTGCACGGTGGATGGCGGCCACCGGGATCGGCACCGGGGATGTGACGTTGCCAGGTCTGGAGACTGCCCTGTCGCGCCTCAGGCTTCCGACGTGATGACGACACCTGAGGCGCTGGCACAAATCCGCTCCCTGACCCAGGCGCGCCTGACCCTCGGTTCGCGCGGGCGCTCAGCTGACACCGCCACCACGCTGCGCTTTGCCCTTGATCACGCGCAGGCGCGGGCGGCTGTTTTGTCGGAACTTGACGTGCCTCGTATCGCCGCAAACCTTGGGCAAGCGGGTCTTGCCCATCACATTGTCACCAGCGCTGCGGACACCCGAGATAGCTTCGTGAGGCGCCCTGATCTGGGGCGAATGCTGCCAGAGGGTGCCGCCGAAAGCCTTCGTGGTGACGGCGGCCCTGTTGATGTGGCGCTTGTGCTTGGCGACGGGTTGTCGGCAATTGCTGCGGCGCTGAACGGGGCGGCGTTTATGACTGCCCTTGCGACGCGGCTGCGCAACTGCGGCCTGAGCCACGGCCCGGTGATCCTGGCACGGCAGGCGCGCGTGGCGTTGGGGGACGGGATCGCCCAGGCGCTGCAGGCAGACATTGTTGTGATGGCGCTGGGAGAGCGGCCCGGCCTGTCAGCCGCGGATTCGCTGGGTGTCTATATTACCCATCAGGGGTCCTGCCAGCCCGGCCAGACCACACCTGACAGCACCCGTAATTGCCTGTCCAACATCCGCGCCGCCGGGCTAAGCGTTGATGAGGCCGCCGCGCAGGCGCTCACGCTGATCCTCGCAATGGGAGATACCGGACAAAGCGGCGTGGCTTTGAGTAAAGCGTTGGCTGCCCGCGCGCTTGTGAAGGGGGATTAGGCGCGGCTACGCCTGATCAGTGTAACCCGCTTGGCGAATGGCCGAAGCGACCTTTGTAGTCCCGTGAAAACCGCCCGAGGTGTGAGAACCCGTTCTCAAAGGCGGCACTGGTGACGCTGGGCGGGTCGCGCCGGGCGGTCAGCTGGTAATGGGCGGCGTCCAGACGGGTGTTGCGCAGGAATTGCATCGGCGTCAACCCGAAGCGGCGTTTGAACCCCTTCTGCAAGGTGCGCACGTTCATCTGCGCCGCGCGGGCGATGTCACACAGGGATAGCGGCTCGGTCAGATTGGCGTGGATGTAATCCACCGCCTGGCGCAACCCACTGGGCGTGGCACCGGCATCAGCGCGCTCTATGATGTGGGAGATATTGCTGTCCTGAAGGGTCAAAAGCGCGTGGGCGAGGTCATTTTCCACCCGCAGATCAGCGCCTCGGCGCGACCCGCCAAACAGCGCGCCGGCCTCTGCGGCGCGGGCGCAAGACACCACCATCTGCCGCAAGGCGCGGCCTTTCTGTGTGGTCAGGTCTACCGCCGTCTCAAACCGGATCGGGCCGGGCGGCGGGGCGCCGATCAGGCCGGTGGCGATCTGGGTCAAGTGGCTGGTGTTGATCTGCAACAGCAGCTTTCGGCAATTGCCTTGCCAGTGCATCAACGTTTCACGGTCCGGGTTAAGCAGGGTTGCCGTACAGGCTGATGCCGCAACCTCTTCGCCGCGATGGCGGATCAGGGCGTGGCCGGACAGCGGGATCTGCAACAGGTAGAACGAACCCAACATGCCCGGATCAATTGTCACATCAGCCCCGTACTGCATGTAATTCACCGAGACATTCTTGCCCGCCACGTGGTTGTGTTGCACCGACAACGCGGTGTCGCGGTGCGTAACCTCCAGCCGGTGATCGCAGAACTTCTGGGCCACGCAATGACGCGCCTCATCCAGATCACCTGTGCGTAACAGCGGGTGACTGGACAGGTATTGGCTGCGGGCCGGGGTGGCGGTCATGTTGGCTCCCTGAATTGACGCGTCAGCTTGGGCCGTGCGGGCCATTGGTTCAAGCATGAACATTCAGCCCCATAACAAAGGTTCGTTTTCTGGATAAACCCTTTGCGCCGATTGGGGCAGAGTGGCGCGAACAAACAGGGGAGCGCGAGAGACGATGGAAAAAGGTATCACCAAAGCCAGCGATGGCATTCAAGGGATGTCGTGGAATGTTGTGGGGCAGACCTATGTGCCCAAATTGCTTAGCCATGATGCGTTTGTGTGGCACGCGACGCTGCCCGCCGAAACCTTCGTGCCGCCCCACATCCACCCAACACAGGACGAGTGGATCTTTGTGCTGGAGGGGGGTCTGGAGGTTGAGTTTCTGGGCGATGTCCACAAGGCCGGCCCCGGCGATACCGTGCGGATGCCCATGGGAGAGGCCCATGGGATATTCAACCGCTCAGGCGCTGAGGCGAAGGTTGTCTTCGGTGTCGCCCCGGCGCGCAAACTGTTCGATCTGTTCATTTTGCTCGATGGCGTGAGCGACCCGGAAGAACTGGTGCGTCTGTCCGCCGCCCATGAGGTTGATTTTCTGCCACCCCCACCCCCACCCGCGGCGGAGGCATGAACATGGCATCACGCAAAAAGGTCGCCGTAATTGGCGGCGGGGTCAGCGGATTGGCGGCGGCCAAGGCGTTTGACGAACGTGGCCACCGGGTTGTCGGGTTTGAGCGCAGCCATGATTTTGGCGGCGTGTGGGAGTTGTCGCGCAGCTATCCCGATGTGCAGACCCAATCACCCAAGGACCTCTATTGTTACACCGATCACCCGATGCCCTCCGAATACCCGGAATGGCCCAAAGGTCCGCAGGTCCACGCCTATCTGCATTCTTACGCCGACAAACATAACCTTGCACGGCTGTTCCGGTTGAACACATCCGTTACCTCGATGGATCGCCGTGCCGACGGCGCGCCCGGATGGACCCTGACAATTGAGGCCGGGGGGCATTCCCGGACCGAGGATTTCGATTTTGTTTCGGTCTGCACGGGCCAGTTTTCGGAAAAGACCATCATCACCCATCCGGGGCAGGCGGCGTTTGAAGCCCGTGGCGGGCAGGTGATGCATTCGTCTGACTACACCGATCCCTTGATTGTTGAGGGCAAAGATGTGGTTGTGCTTGGCGGCTCCAAATCCGCCACCGACATCGCGGTGAATGCAGCGCAGAACGGCGCGAAATCGGTGCGGATGGTGTACCGCGAAAACGTCTGGCGGGTGCCGTATTATGTGGGCGGGATCAACTTCAAGAACCTGCTCTACATGCGGGCGCAGGAGCAGCAGTTTAACCAATGGGGCAAGTCGCCATTGCAGCGGGTGATTGCGGCGGTGCTGAAGCCAATGGTGTGGGTGAACTTCCGCGGCCTGGAGACGATACTGAAGCTGCAACTGGGTCTGAAGAAACATGGGATGCTGCCCGATCAGCCGATCGAAAAGGCGGTGTCGTGTTCGCTTCCCCTGGTGACGCCGGGGTTCTTTGAATGTCTGAATGACGGAACGATCACAACCGCGCGGGGCACCTTTGACAGCTACGGTGACGATGGTTTGCGGCTGAGCTCGGGTGAGGTTGTGCCGTGTGATATCGCAGTGCTTGCGGTGGGTTGGACGCTTGGCGTGCCGTTCCTGCCGGAACAGTTCCAGAACAAGTTGATCGAGGAAGACGGCCAGTACCGGGTCTACCGACTGTCCGTGAACCCGGACCTGCCCGATATGGGATTTGTCGGCTTCAACTCCAACTTCGCCACTGTCCTGTCAGCTGAATTGATCGCCAATTGGCTGGTGCGATATGCGGATCGGCAATTTCCGCAGATGCCGACAGAGGCGGAGGTCAACGCCAACATCGACATGATGCTGGATTGGAAACGCAACGAAAGGCCCGCGGCGCAAGTCTATGGTGGCCTGTGTTCAGCCCCGTTCCACTTCAAACATTTTGATGAGTTGTTGGCAGATATGGGGGCATCCAAACGCAAACGCGCCAACCCATTGGCAGAACAGTTCCGCTATCCGAATGCGGCAGCTTATGGGACATTTCTGGCATCCGCGCCGCAATATCAGGCGGGGTAGCTGATGCGGGATTGGGACGCGGCGTTTAACAATATGGCCCATGTTGAAGGCTCTGGCGCGTTGCCCGCGTTTTGGGCGGCGCGGGCGGCGGAGTATCGCGCCACCGCGCCGGTAGAGGAGGACATCCCCTACGGGGACCACCCGCGCGAACGCTTCGATCTGGTCTGGCCCGAGGGCCCACCCAAGGGCCTCGCGGTGTTTGTCCATGGCGGGTACTGGATGCGGCTCGACAAGTCGTTCTGGACCGATTTTGCGGAGGGCGCACGGGTGCAGGGCTGGGCGGTGTGCCTGCCAAGTTACACCTTGGCGCCCGAGGCGCGGATTGGCGTTATGACCGGGCAGATTGCGCGGGCTGTGATGGTGGCCGCCGGGCGGGTTGATGGCCCGATCCGGCTGTCAGGCCATTCGGCAGGTGGGCATCTGGTCAGCAGGATGCTCTGCGATGACAGCCCCCTGGACGAGGCCACACTGGCGCGGATCAGCCACACGTTGTCGATCTCGGGCCTGCACGATCTGCGCCCGCTGTTGCAGACCAAGATGAACGAAACCCTGCATCTGGACACTGTTGAGGCCGCACGCGAAAGCGCGGTCCTGCATATGCCCCGGCCCCGCACCAACCTGACAACCTGGGCTGGTGGCGGTGAATTGCCGGAGTTCATCCGGCAAGCGCGGCTATTGGCGATGATGTGGGACGGGTTGGGCGCGCGAACCAGATGCCGGATCGACGGCAGTCACAACCATTTCACTGTGATCGAAGGGCTGAAAGACCCAACTAGCCCGATCACAAAATCGCTCATTGGATCCAAGGAGGACATGCCATGAAAGACCTCGAAAAGGGCATCACACAAAACGGACTGGGCTATAAGGAAACAACCTGGAACATTCTGGGTCAGACCTATTTCCCCAAAGCCGTCTGCGAAAGCACCTTCGCGTTTGAGACCAACTCAAACCCCGGCGACTTTGTGCCGGTCCACGTTCATCCCACCCAGGATGAGTTCATTCTTGTGCAAGAAGGTGAATTGGACCTGAAGCTGGACGGTGTCTGGACCAAGGCCCGCGCCGGTGACCTCGTGCGCATGCCGCGCGGCATCCCCCACGGCTATTTCAACAAGTCCGATGCCCCGTGCCGCGCGCTGTTCTGGGTCTCACCCATGGGCAAGTTGAAAGACCTGTTTGAGGAATTGCACAACATGACGGATGTGGAGGCGATTGTGAAAGTCTCGGCTGACCATGATGTGGATTTCCTGCCGCCCGAGGCCAACGAATAGGCCCCGAACGACGGGATGAGATCAGTCATCACGCCAGAGGCGTGTTCAGTCATCACGCCAGAGGCGGGTTCAGTCATCGTTGCCCTTCGCGGCAGCGGCGGCGCCACTCTGGCCAAGGGGCACGGTGCCAAACGGCCCGCCGTGGACCATTTGCGAGACGTCGGTGGGATCACCGGCCCCCTCAGACGCAAGGATATCTGCCGCAAACTGTTCGGCGTTGTCCTTGGGGCGATAGCCAAGGAACGCCGCCTTTGAGTTATCCACCGGGCTGCGGTCGTTGTCGGACACCCCATAGATCACAGCGAAGCCCGTTGTCGGTGTGTCGATAGAGCGCTGGACCAATTGCACCATGTCGCCATCACTTAACCAGGTGCCCAATGCGCGGGAATTCTTGGCCGGGGCGCAGGACAGAATCCGCAAATGCACCGATTCCAGCCCGCGTTTGTCCCAATACATCCGGCCCAGATCTTCGGTGAAGCACTTGGCGAGGCCATAGAAGCTGTCTGGGCGGTGTTCGGCGTCGATCCCGATACGGGATTGGCGCGGGTGCATACCAACGACGTGGATCGAAGACGCATGGATGATCCGCCGCGCACCCGCTTTGAAGGCGCTTTCCCAGACGTTGTACGAGCCAATGAAGTTTGGCCCGAGCAGTTCCTCAAACGGGCCTTCGTCCACAATCGCGCCAAAATGGCAGACCATCTCGACTCCGTCCATCAGGGCGGCAACGGCGGCGTAATCAGCCACATCAGCTTTCACGTATGTTTCATTTGCGGCCACGCCTTCGACGCTCTCCACAATATCCATGCTCACCAGCGTGTCGCACATGGCAGCAAGCGCCGGGCGCAGAATGGTGCCAAGGCGGCCGGCGGCCCCTGTCAGGACAATTTTCTTCAACATGTGTGGGCCTCTTTCAGATTATTGCGGTCTCTGGGATGGGATCGGATTTCGTAATCCGGTCATAGGAAAACGGGCCAAGGTCAAGGCTGCGGAATTCGCCGTAGGTCAGCACCTCCGCCATGCCGCGCCCCATGGCGGGGGATTGCTGCAAGCCATGGCCGGAAAAGCCGTTGAGCAGCAAGAAATTTGGCACCTCCGGGTGCGGCCCGATGATGGCGTTCTGATCGAAGGTGTTGAAGGCGTAGTGCCCGGCCCATTCGGACTGCACTTTCACCGCCTCAAACGCCGGGATGCGGGTGGCGATGATCGGCCAGACATGATCGAGCCAGAATCCATGATCCATGGTGAAATCGTCGAAGGCCACTGCCGGGTCATGGCCCGGATGGCCACCGGCCAAATAGGTGCCGCCGCCGATTTCACGCATATGGACACCTGAGGGGTCAATGGTCAGGGGCAGAACCCGGTCCAGCGGTTGTTCAGCCTTGAAGATGTAGGAATAGCGCTTGCGCGGTTCCACCGGCAGGGTGACCCCAGCCATCGCAGCGGTTGCTGCCGCACGGGGGCCAGAGGCGTTCACAACCTGCCCGCAGGTGATGGTCTCGCCGGTTTTCAGCGTTACTGAGTCGATCCGATTGGCAGAACGTGTCATCGTAACCACCTCGTTGGCGACGTATTCCACGCCGCGCTCACGGGCCTGCCGTTTCCACCAGTCAAAAACTGTCGCGCCGTCCCAATAGCCCTCGTTCACCTTGTTGATCGACCCCAGCACGACATCATCGACGTTATAAAATGGATACGCCTCAAGGATCTGGTCAGGGGTCATCAATTGTGTGGCGACACCGGCTGCCTTCTGTATCTTCTGGTTGGACCGCAGGGTGTCCGCAAAGTCATTGGTATCGGCCAGATACAGGTAGCCGAAAGACTGGATCGCCAGATCAGGAATTCGCTCATCCCCGCCCATATTCTCGCGTAAGTTGTTCACGAAATCGGCGGCGAATTGGCTGATGCGGATATTCAACTCGGTCGAGAATTGCTGTCGCATGCAAGAATTGCTGTGTGCGGTCGAACACCACTCATACGACGGGTCACGCTCCACCACCAAAACCGAGCCGTTGAAATCCGGATTGTCGCTCAGGAACCACGCCGTTGACGATCCCATGATCGCGCCGCCCACAATCACCACGTCATAACTCGCCCGCGCGGGCACTGCCTCAAATGTTGCTTTGACCATCATTGTTCCCCCGCAGTTAGGGCAATTAAGTTGCGTGTCCGCGCGGCGTTGGCAAGTCTTGTGATCAGAAGCCTTTTGCGCCCTTCCTGAATTGGGAAATGTGGAGAAGGCCGCCCCCTTCCAACTTGCCTGCGTTTTGCATCAGATCCGTGGCTCCGATTTGCCCCATGACGCCTCAGGACAATCCGTTCTCGTCCTTCACCGCCTCCATCGAGACATGGGTGGATGTTGCCGCCACATGGGGCAGGCGGCTGATCACCTCACCCAAAACCCGGCGATAATCGGTGATATCGGTGGACCGCACCTTGAGCAGATAATCAAACGCACCTGCGATCATGTGGCATTGCTCGATCTCGGGCACCGCGCGGGCGGCCTCGTTAAATGCGCGCAGCGCCGGCTCGCGGGTGTCTGACAGGCGGACCTCCACAAAGGCGACATGGGCCAGACCAAGGCGGGCCGGGTCCAGCACAGCGCGAAAGCCCTGAATATACCCCTGCTCCTGCAAGCGTTTCATCCGGGTCTGACAAGGGGTTTTTGACAACCCGACCGAGCTTGCAAGCTCGGTCACCGAAATGCGCCCGTTACGCGCCAGAACGCTGAGGATTCGCATATCAGCGGCGTCAAGTGAACTGATTCGAGGTGCTTTTTTTAACATTATGGCCGATCCTTGCACAAATTTCAGTGTGAACATCTAACCAGGCGGCTCTCATTGGGCAAATCGTCTTTTGTTGGTGTGCTATGCAGCGCCATTACCCCCGTGCAGGAGGCTGCCACGCCATGTCTGATCTCATCACATTCCGCCAATCCATCGCTGCCGCGTATCTTGAAGAGGACAGCGCGGCGCTGGCTCGCCTGCGCGCGGCGCACCCGATCGACGTGGATACCCGGCAGATTGCCTCCCGTCGCGCCACCCGAATGGTGGCGGAGATCCGGGCAGAGGATCGCGGTGGGTTGATGGAGGTGTTTTTGGCCGAATACGGCCTGTCCAGCGCGGAGGGGTTGGCACTGATGCGATTGGCCGAAGCGCTGTTGCGGGTGCCTGATGATGCCACGGTTGATGCGTTGATTGAGGATAAGATCGTGCCTGCGCAATGGTCCGGCCACCGGGGCAAGTCGAAATCCGGTCTGGTGAACGCATCAACGCTTGCGCTGATGCTGACGGGGCGTGTGTTGTCGAATGAGGATGGCGCCGGGATTGCGGGCACCCTGAAGGGGGCTGTGAAGCGGTTGGGTGAGCCGGTAATCCGCGCCGCCACCCGTCGCGCCATGAAGGAGATGGGCAATCAGTTTGTATTGGGTGAAACGATCCAGCAGGCCGTGAAACGTGGCGCGGATCGTGCGGCGCAAGGGTATACTTACAGCTACGACATGTTGGGGGAGGCCGCAGTAACGGCTGAGGAAGCCCGCCAGTTCCACACCTCCTATGCCAGTTCCATCGCCCATCTGGCGAACCATTGCACCACTAGGGATATCCACCAGAACCCCGGCATCTCCGTCAAACTCTCGGCGCTGTTTCCCCGTTACGAGGAAGCGCAACGTGACCGGGTGCTGGCCGAGTTGGTGCCGCGTGTGTTGGAATTGGCGCAATCTGCCAAAGCCGCGCAGATGGGGTTCAGCATCGACGCCGAAGAAGCGGACAGGCTTGAGCTGTCGCTGGACGTGATCGAAGCGGTTCTGCGCGACGAAAGCCTGTCTGGCTGGGACGGTTTTGGCGTTGTGGTGCAAGCCTACGGCAAACAGAGCGCGCCGGTGATCAACTGGCTTTATGCGCTTGCCGAGGCCCTTGATCGCCGGATCACGGTGCGGTTGGTGAAAGGCGCTTATTGGGATACCGAGATCAAGCGCGCCCAAGTGGCAGGTCTGCCCGGTTTCCCGGTGTTCACCGCAAAAGCCGCCACTGACGTCAGCTACCTTAGCTGCGCGCGGCAACTGCTGGACCGCACCGACCGCATTTACCCGCAGTTCGCGACCCACAACGCCCATACCGTCGCCGCGGTGCTGGAGATGGCAGATGACCCTCAGGCCTTCGAGTTTCAGCGTTTACATGGCATGGGTGAGGCGCTGCACGAGCAGGTTCGTCGTGGAGACATGACCCGGTGCCGGATCTATGCGCCGGTTGGCGCGCACCGCGATCTTCTGGCCTATCTGGTTCGGAGGCTTTTGGAAAACGGCGCAAATTCTTCGTTTGTGCATAAGATCATGGACGAGGCCACCTTGCCTGAGGAGGTTGCCGCTGACCCGTTTCTGACCCTGGAAGAGCCCACCACTCCGGTCACAAAACCCGCCGCCCTCTATGCGCCAGAGCGGCCAAATTCGCTTGGGTATGACCTGTCGAATCCGGACGCATTGCGCAGCCTCGACATCGCCCGCGCGCCGTTCCACACGGCGCAATGGCAGGCCGCGCCCACCGGGATTGAAGCCCATGGTCCAACCCTTGATATTGTGAACCCGGCTGATCCATCCGACATTGTGGGGCAGGTGCAACTGGCGACGGCGGAAGATGCCAAAGCCGCCATCGCAGCCGCAACACCGTGGGACGCGCCAGATCGCGCAGCGATCCTCAACCGCGCCGCGGACCTCTACGAGGAGCATGCGCCCGAGTTATTTGCGCTTCTTGCCCGAGAGGCCGGGAAAACCCTTTCCGATTGTGAGGCCGAGCTGCGCGAAGCCGTCGATTTCCTGCGCTACTATGGGGCGCGGATAGCGGACCTGCCAGGCCCCGCGTTGGGCCGTGTTACCTGCATCTCGCCGTGGAACTTCCCGCTGGCGATTTTCACCGGCCAGATCGCGGCGGCCCTTGCCGCGGGGAACGCTGTGCTTGCCAAACCGGCAGAGGCCACGCCGCTTATCGCCGCCCGCGTGGTTGGTTTGATGCATCAGGCGGGGGTGCCGCTGATGGCCCTTCACCTGCTTCCCGGTGAGGGATCAGAGGTTGGCGCAGCCCTGACCTCGGACCCTCGTATTGATGGCGTGGCCTTCACCGGGTCCACCGCCACGGCCCAGGCCATCCACCGCGCCATGGCCGCAAACCTTACGCCTTCGGCCCCGTTGATCGCAGAAACCGGCGGCTTGAACGCGATGATCGTGGATAGCACTGCGTTGCCGGAACAGGCGGTGAAAGACGTTGTCATGTCCGCCTTCAGCTCGGCCGGGCAGCGCTGTTCAGCACTGCGTTGCCTTTATGTTCAGGAGGACATTGCAGACGCCTTCCTGACCGCGCTTTACGGCGCGATGGATGAGATGTCTCTGGGCAACCCATGGGCGCTGGACACCGATATCGGGCCGGTGATCGACGTCAGCGCCCAAGGCGGCATCGCCGCCCATATTGAGGCTGCGCGTGGGGATGGCCGCATCATGCACGAGGGGAAAGCACCCGCATTGGGCACCTTCATCCCCCCCACCGCGATCCGGGTTGGGGCGATCACCGATATCGCGGAAGAGGTGTTTGGTCCGGTCCTGCATATCGCAACCTTCAAGGCTGATGAGTTGGATGCCGTGATCAACCAGATCAACGCCACGGGGTACGGGCTGACCTTTGGCATCCACAGCCGCATCGACGACCGGATCGCGGATGTGACCGGGCGCATCAAGGCCGGAAACCTTTACGTAAACCGCAACCAGATTGGTGCAATTGTGGGGAGCCAACCCTTTGGCGGGCAGGGGCTTTCCGGCACCGGTCCGAAAGCGGGCGGGCCGTCCTATGTGCCGCGCTTCTGCCGCATGCCACAAGGGGAAGGCACGCGACACGGGGAAGGTGTGGCGGCGGGGATGTCTGGCACAGGGTCCGATATCGCCATCAACACTGCCGCCGCCGTTGCCCATAATTTGCGCGCGGCTGTGGCAGATGACCACGTCCTCAGCACAATTGACCTGCCGGGACCAACCGGAGAGACCAACCGTCTGACCACTCACCCAAGGGGCCGCGTGTTGTGTGCCGGGCCGGGAATGGACGCCGCACGTGTGCAGGCCAAAGCGGCCTTATCCACCGGCTGCACGCCGGTTCTGGCCCCGGACCTCGCGGCTGATCTATTGGCTGAGTTGCCGCCGTTTGATGCGTTGATCTTTTGGGGCAACCCAACCGAGGCGCGCGCCTATTGCATTGCGCTTTCCGCGATGAGTGGCCCGATCCTGCCGCTGATTACCGAGGCTGATCCGTGCCCGCGATTGGTTCTGGAGCGGCACACATGTATCGATACAACGGCGGCCGGGGGCAACGCGGCTTTGCTGGCGGCAGTCGCATAGGGGGGGAAGGGCGGGTTCCTGTATGGAAGGGCCGTAGGGCGCGTCACTGTTGAGCCCTCACGCCGAAGGGCGGGTTACTGCTGGACCATCACGCCGAAGGGCGGGTTACTGCTGGACCATCACGCCGAAGGGCGGGTTACTGCTGGACCATCGCGGCGTCCCACGCCTCCAGAAAACTCTCGCGGTTCAGGCGGTCCAGATAAACCATCAGTGCCGGACCAAGGCGGATTGGACCGAAGGGGGATTGATCCGCCTCGCCTCGTGATTGCAGGGGCGGCAGCACCGGCTCTGCCGTGCCCTGGCCCATCCCTTCCCGCAACAGCGCGTCCAGCATTGCACCGGCGGCATCAACCTCAACCGCTGTTGCGGGGATCAGCGCCGTGCGCAACATGACGTTGGCGAAATCCTCAAGCGGCAGGATGGTGAGGCCCTCATCGCGATCCAGCCGCTGTTGGGCGTAAGAGCCGAGGACATTGTAGGCCAACGCCAATTCCCCCGCCGCCACATCATCAATCATCTGCGAAGAGCAGCAATAAAGCCGCGCGTCGAGGCG
The DNA here is from genome assembly GCA_016763475.1 of Roseicyclus sp. Taxonomy (GTDB): domain Bacteria; phylum Pseudomonadota; class Alphaproteobacteria; order Rhodobacterales; family Rhodobacteraceae; genus Gymnodinialimonas. The sequence continues at coordinate 6,889 of JAESTV010000103.1, read as the reverse complement.
CCCCATGACTTCCGTCAGCCGCCAATAAGCATCCGATGATCGCGCCTCTTGGGTGGCGAACAGGTAGCCGAGGCCAGAGGCACGCAGATCGTAGGTGCCAAGTCGCCCCGAAAACCGATCCGGGTTGTCACGCAGCAGCGTCACCAGTTCGGCGCGGGTGTGGGGTAACACAAGGCCCACAAAATGTGCCTGATTAATCACGATAACGGCGGGCTCTGCGGTGAAGGCAAACAGTTGGTCGTTCCATCGCGCCCAATCGGGAAGGGTATCTGTGACGCCGCTGCGATAGCTTTGAGCATAGCCGTCATTGGCAAGCGTGAATTGCAGATCCATCGCGGATGAGAGCGCCAGATCAAACACCGCCCCACCGCGAATGGCACGGTTCACCTCAGCGGAAGAGGCAGTGACATAATCAATCCCAACCTCTGGGTTATCTGCCTGAAAACGTAGCAAGAACGGCTCAAACACGTCCAGATCAGCGGTGGAAATCACCCGCAGGATCGCGGCGCCCGTGCCGGGATAGGCACGGCGGTCTTCGATCTCATAGTCCTGCGCAGTGGCCATGCTGGCCAAAGCCGACAGGATCAGGCCGCAGGCAAGATAAGCCAAACGCATGCGCCGCTTCCTTCTGTTGACTGGCCCAGTTCAAGCCGCCCGCCATGGGCGCGCAGGGCCTCCTCGGCGATGGTCAGCCCAAGGCCCGAGCCGACAATCCCTTCCACCTTTTCCCCACGGCGAAACCGTTCGGTCAGGTGCGCGGCAGGGCCGTCGCCGAACCCCGGCCCCTCGTCCCGCACAATCATTCGCGCCTCGCCGCCGCCATTGCTGACGGACAGGCGCACGGTGGTTTCAGCGGGGGAATATTTGATCGCGTTGTCCAACACGTTGCGCAGGGCATTTTGCAGCAGGATCGCGTCACCTTCGACGTCTGCATCTGACAGGGACAACGCAATGTCGATGTCCTTCATCTCAGCCGTGGGGCGCAGGGCCTCCACCACCGATGCAGCCAGCGCGGGCAGGTCCACCCGCGCACGCGCCAGATTGTCAGCCCGGAACGCAACCATGGCATGATCCAGCAATTGCGACGCTGAACGTGAGCTATCATCCACGGCCCGGGTCACCCGGCGCAGTGTCTGCTTCTGGGTCTCCTCCTCCACCGAGTGCAGCGCAATCTCGGCCTGGGCGCGGACCACAGCCAAAGGTGTGCGGACCCGGTGCGCGGCTTCGGCGATGAAATCCTCTGATCTGCGGATCGAGGCGCCGAGGCGGTCCATCAGGCGGTTCAAAGCGCTGACCAACGGCATCAGTTCCGGCGGCCCGCGACGGCGAAACGGGCGCAAGTCCGACGGGCCCCGAGCCGCCACAAACTGTGCCATGGTGTTGAGGGGCCGCAAAGAGGCGCGCACCGCGACGGCTGACAGGCCGACCGCCAACAAAAATACACCCACCGACAACACTGCCGCCTGCCGCGACAGGCCCGCCGCGATGCCCAAAACGCCGTCGCGGGTTTGCGCGAGGGTTACGGTGATCGGCACGGCCTCGCCGTCACTGAGGATCACCCGCATCACACTCACCACCCGAACCGAGGTGTCGCGGTAGGGCAGGGTGGCGAAGCGCACCTCACCGGGGGAGACCTCCGGCCCTTGCAGATCGGCGTATCCGGTCAGCACCTCATCACCCGCCGCCACCCGGTGGAACACCCGATCTTCGCTGATTGCCCCAAGCATCGAGAACGCGGCGTAGGGCAGTTCCAGCCGCACCTGTCCGCCCTCAGATCGCAGGGTTTCCGCAATCGATGTGGCTGAGGCCGCAAGGATATTGTCCTGCGTGCGCCCCGCCGCTTCCCGGGCGAAACTGGTGACCATACCCCAACTGACCAGCGCCAGAAGCGCCACGATGGCGGCAAGGAACAACGTCAGTTTGCGCGCTATGGGCCAGGTCTCGAGAACACTCATGTGCTCATCCGGTAACCCAGGCCGCGTACGGTCTCGATCCGCACACCAACCCCGTCGAGTTTCTTGCGCAACCGGCCCACATACACCTCAATTGCGTTCTCCGTGACGTCGGCGTCGCGGCTAAACAGCCGGTCCATCAGTTGGGATTTCGACAGGATATGGCCGGGGTTACGTGCGAACACCTCCAGCAGCCGGATTTCGCGGTTGCGCAACATCAGGACCTCGTCGCCGTAGCGCAATGTGCCTGCGGTTGGGTCAAACACGGCGTCCCCCAATGCCACTTCATTCTTGGCGGCCCCACCCCGGCGGCGCAGAACCGCGCGGCAACGGGCTTCCAGTTCACTGAAATCGAAGGGTTTTGTGATGTAATCATCGGCCCCCTGATCCAACGCGCCAACACGGTCGGAAATTTGCGAACGGGCGGTCAAAACAATAACCGGCGTCTCCAGATGATCGCGCTTGCGGGCCAGGAAGTCGCGCCCGTCGCCGTCAGGCAACATGACGTCCAGAAGAATCAGGTCATATTCGGCCACGGCCAGCCAATCCTCAGCCGCCGCCAACGTGCCCGCATGGTCCACAGCGTGGCCATCCAGTCCCAACCGCTGCACCACGGCATCGGCTAATTCTACATTGTCTTCAACAAGTAAGAACCGCATCGCGTCCAAACTCCTACACGTGTCAGGCTTCTGTCAGCTTCAAATGTAAGCATGTGAACATGGGCGGCGGACGATCGCCTGTCAAATGGGAGGAACGACCGATGAAACTGACCCGCCGGGTTATGATGACCGCAGCTGCCGCAATGGTAGCATTTTCGGGTACAGCGCAGGCCGATGGCCACCAGATGCTGGACGAATTGCATTTCCTGATCCCCGGCGGTGCCGGTGGTGGTTGGGACGGAACCGCACGTGGTACCGGAGAGGCGCTGACAGAAGCAGGCCTTGTGGGCACTGCGTCTTATGAGAACATGTCCGGTGGTGGCGGTGGTGTGGCGATTGCCCACATGATCGAAAATGCCGAGAGCCTGGGCACCACGATGATGGTGAATTCCACCCCCATTGTGATCCGCTCGCTCACCGGTGTTTTCCCGCAGAGCTTCCGGGACCTGACACTGGTTGCGGGCACCATTGGTGACTACGCTGCATTTGTTGTGCCTGCCGATAGCGAGATTGCCGATATGCCCGGCCTTATCGCCGCGTATCAGACTGACGCCACATCTTTCGCTGTTGGCGGCGGCTCGGTTCCCGGTGGTCTTGACCACCTGGTTGCGGCGATGGTGATGCAGGCGGCGGGTGAAGATCCCACTGGCTTCAACTACATCCCTTACGACGCAGGTGGCGCGGCCATGGCGGCGCTGCTGTCGGGTGAGATTCAGGCGTTGTCCACCGGCTTCTCCGAAGCTGTGGTTCTGGCCGATCAAGGTGAAGTCCGCATTCTTGGCGTGACCGCACCTGCCCGTATCGAAGGCTCTGACGCGCCGACAATGGGTGAGCAGGGTATCGACGTGGAATTTGTCAACTGGCGCGGCTTCTTCGCAGCTCCGGGTCTGGACGATGACACAGTCGCCGCCATGCGCGGCGCACTTGCGGCGATGTATGAGACCGAAGAATGGGAAGCCGTACGTGCGCGCAACGGTTGGGTCAACATCCACAACGAGGGTGACGATTTCCAGACCTTCCTGGAGAACCAGGAGCAGGTCATCGGTGATCTGATGCGGACGCTTGGGTTCCTCTGAAAACCTGAGAGATTTGCCAACCTGTGCTGACAGTTGGAGCCTGCGGTCGTCAAACCGCAGGTTTCCATAAGACGCACTCGGGCGCAAACCTGGCTGGTCCCGACACTCCGGGGCCAGCCCACAAAAACACCAAACACGACATTTCAGGGGAGGGGACGCCATGGCGCTTGATCGTTGGATCGCGCTGATTTTTGTGGCTATGTGCTGCATCTACGGCTACGCGGCATTTTTCACGATGGACCAGCTTCTGCCGCCGTTTATGCAGCGTAACCCGGTTTGGCCCTCAACCTTCCCGAAGATCCTCAGCATCGCCGGCATCATTGTCGGACTGATTGTCTTGCTGGGTCTGGAGAAGCAGGACGGCGAAAAAGAGCCCTCCGCCACCGACATCAATTACCGCCGCCTCGGCCAGTACAACACCTGGGCGGCTGTTGGTCTGCTGGTCCTGATGGTTGCCTATGCGCTGGCCCTGCGCCCCATCGGGTTTGTCGCCGCGACAATTCTATTCCTGACCCTGGGTGCAACGATCCTGGGGGAACGCAAGTTCCATATCCTGATCCCTGTGGCCGCATCGGCCACCTTCATCGTCTGGTACCTTGTGCAACAGGTTCTTGGCATTTTCCTGCGGCCTTGGCCGTTCTTCCTGGCGTAAGGGGACCTACGACATGCTTGAAGGACTTATGATTGGCCTGCAAACGGCGATTAACCCGTTTAACCTTGGTATGGTCGTTTTTGGCTGTGTCATCGGCACATTCATCGGGATGCTTCCGGGCCTTGGCCCGATGTCGATCATCGCCATCATGATCCCCGTCGCGATCACGCTTGGTGATCCCACCGCTGCGCTGATCTTGCTGGCGGGGGTTTATTATGGCGCCATTTTCGGCGGCTCCACGTCCTCGATCCTGCTGAACGCGCCGGGGGTCGCGGGCACTGTTGCCACCGCGTTTGATGGCTATCCCATGGCGCGAAAAGGCCAAGCGGGCAAAGCGCTGACCATCGCCGCGATCTCCAGCTTTGTGGGCGGCACAATTGGCGCCATCCTTCTGATGGTATTTGCACCGATGTTGTCGTCGGTGGCGTTGCTGTTCCACTCCGCCGAATACTTCGCGCTGATGGTTGTCGGGCTGTCCGCCATCGCGGCCTTCGCGGGTACGGGGCAAGTCGGCAAAGCGGTCATGATGACGCTTTTGGGCCTGATGATGGCGACGGTTGGCGAAGGCGCTTTGGCCGCCATGCCGCGCTTCACGGCAGGTATCCTTGACCTGCAATCCGGCTTTTCGTTCATCACGCTGGCGATGGCGATGTTTGCCTTGCCCGAAGCCTTGTTCCTGGTGATGAACCCGATGCGGGCAGCGCAGGGAAGCGGCGGAAACCAATCGGGCAAGATCGAAAACCTGCGGATCACAAGGGCCGAAGCGCGGGCGATTGCTCCGGTCATTGGCCGCCAGTCGATCCAGGGTTTCTTCATCGGCGTCTTGCCGGGTGCGGGCGCAACGATTGCATCGTTTCTTGGGTACGCCGTGGAACGTAACCTCGCCACCAAAGAGGAGCAGGCGGAATTCGGCAAAGGCTCGATCAAAGGCCTTGCTGCACCGGAAGCCGCCAATAACGCCGCCTGTACCGGATCGTTTGTGCCGCTCTTGACGCTGGGCATCCCCGGATCAGGCACCACGGCAATCCTTCTGGGTGCATTGCTTGCATTAAACGTCACCCCCGGTCCGCGCCTTATGGTGGACCAGCCGGAGGTTTTCTGGGCTGTGATCATCTCGATGTATATTGGCAATCTGGTGCTTCTGGTGCTGAACCTGCCATTGATCCCCTACATCGCAAAAATCCTCTCTATCCCGCGCAACTATCTGATCCCGTTCATTTTCTTCTTTACCCTGATGGGCGCATATATTGGCCAGAACAACGCGACAGAGTTGCTGATCCTGGTGGGTTTCGGCGTGATTGCCACAATCCTGCGGTTCGCGGATTACCCCCTGGCGCCGCTGCTGATCGGGTTCATCCTTGGCACGATGTTGGAGGATAATTTCTCGCGCTCGATGCAACTGTATCAAGGTTTGGGCTTCATCCTGGAGCGCCCGATGACCCTTGGATTGCTGGTGTTGGCGGCGATCCTGGTGGTGTTGCCAACCTACCGTGCCGCCCGTGCGCGAAGCCGCGCCAAAGGTGTCGCTGATGGCGATTGATCCGAATGCCGCACCCCTGACCGGGGTGCGGGTGGCGGACCTGACAAATGTGTTGGCGGGCCCGTTCGCCTGCCACCAGCTTGCGCACATGGGCGCTGATGTCATCAAGGTGGAGGCTGTGGGGCGGGGTGATCTGGCGCGGTCCCTGGGGTCGTCCCCTGAGTTGAGCCAGCGCGCCATGGGCATCAGTTTTCTTGCACAGAACGCGGGCAAGCGAAGCCTGACCCTGAACCTCAAACATGAGGCCGGAAAAGACGCGCTCAAGCGGCTGGTGAAAACCTCTGACGTGTTGGTCGAGAACTTCCGCCCCGGTGTGATGGCGCGCCTTGGCCTCAGCTATGACACCCTGAGGGCCGTGAACCCGGCGCTGATCTATTGCGCCATCTCCGGCTTCGGGCAGGATGGCCCGTGGGCAGGCAACCCGGCTTACGATCAGATCATCCAGGGCACGTCCGGGGTGATGTCGATCACCGGGGATGGCGACACACCAACCCGCGTTGGCTTTCCGCTGTCCGACAGCGTCGGCGGCCTTACCGCCGCCATGGCAATCACCGCCGCCCTGAACGCCAACCCACGCGGCACCTTTATCGACGTTTCGATGCTGGAGGCGACGCTGGCGACCATGGGCTGGGTTGTCTCTGACCACCTGATTGGCGGCGCTACACCCCAGGCCCACGGCAACGAAAACCCCACGTCCGCGCCCTCGGGCACCTTCCAGGCGCTAGATGCGCCGCTGAATATCGCCGCCAACAAAGATCAGCAGTGGGAGGCGTTGGCGAACCTCCTTAACCGCGGGGATCTTTTGCAAGATAGCCGCTTCACCACCCGCGAAGGCCGCAAGGCAAACCGCCACGTTTTGCGGGCTGAGCTGGAAATTGTGCTGGGCACCAAACCCGCGGCCCATTGGGTTGAGACCCTCAATGCAAATGGCATTCCCGCAGGCCCGGTCCTGAGTGTTCCGCAAATCCTGACCCATCCACAAGTTGCTGACCGTGGCCTGATTGCACGTT
>JAESTV010000102.1 GCA_016763475.1 Roseicyclus sp. | reverse complement strand
GTGGAAACAGATGATGTGATCCCCTTATTAAAAAAAGCAGATGTCATGGTTTGTGATACCTCTTCGGTTTTATTAATGTTTTTGTTATTAGGAAAACCAGTGGTGACTTTTAAAAATATAGCCCCTGAAAATTATTTAATCGATATTGATAATGCGGAATTACTGGAACAATCTATCGAAAAAGCATTGCAAAAACCTGCTGATTTAATGAGTTGTATTGAAAATTTCATCAAAAAAACTCATCCTTATAATGATGGCGAATCATCAGGTAGAGTTTTAGATGCAGTTGATAAGGTATTATCGGGAACACTTTCTTTAAAGCGTAAACCGGTAGACTTTTTTAGACAGTTTAAGATGCGCAAAAAGCTAAATTATTGGCGCTGGTAGTATCAGTTAAATCAATGAGTAAAAAATAAATATTAACCGTGTTTTATTGGAGAATAAATTGAAAATAGCAATAGTAGGAATTGGTTACGTTGGTTTATCTAATGCGATGTTATTGGCACAGCACAATGAGGTGGTTGCGCTTGACATTGATGAGGAAAAAATCGCTTTATTAAATAACAAACAATCACCAATAGCAGATAAAGAAATAGAAAGTTTTTTAACGACAAAAACATTAAATTTTAGCGCCACTTTAGATGCGAATATTGCTTTAGAAAATGCTGATTTTGTTATTGTTGCAACTCCAACGGATTACGATGTTGAGAATAATTATTTTAATACTTCGTCAGTTGAAACGGTGATTAAAATGATTATTACGATTAATCCGCAGGCGAATATTGTCATTAAATCTACTGTTCCTGTAGGTTATACTCAGCGTCTTAAACATGAGCTGGCTTGTGAAAATATTCTTTTTTCACCAGAATTTTTGCGCGAAGGTAAAGCGCTTTATGATAACTTACATCCGTCACGTATTATTGTTGGCGAAAAGTCAGCACGAGCACAAACCTTTGCTAATTTATTAAAACAAGGGGCGATCAAAACAGACATTGAAATGCTATTTACCGACTCTACCGAAGCTGAAGCGGTAAAGTTGTTTTCTAATACTTATTTAGCGATGCGAGTATCGTTTTTTAATGAGCTTGATAGTTATGCCGAAGCCCATGGACTTAATTCAAGGCAAATTATTGAAGGGGTTGGTTTAGACCCTCGTATAGGCTCTCATTATAATAACCCATCGTTTGGCTATGGTGGTTATTGTTTACCAAAAGATACTAAGCAGTTGTTGGCAAATTATCGTGATGTGCCAAACAGCTTAATTAGAGCCATAGTTGATGCCAATACCACCCGAAAAGATTATATTGCCGATGCTATAATAAAACGTAATCCTAAAATTGTGGGAGTTTACCGTTTAATTATGAAAACCGGCTCAGACAATTTTAGATCGTCATCAATTCAAGGCATTTTAAAGCGTATCAAGGCCAAAGGTATTGAGGTAGTTATTTTTGAACCTGAACTGAGCGAGGCCGAATTTTTTCATTCAAAAGTATTTACTAGCTTAGCAGAATTTAAAGAACAATCAGACGTTATCATTTCAAACCGAATGGCTGATGAATTAACGGATGTGATGGATAAGGTTTATACGCGTGATTTGTTTGGCTCAGATTAAATTTGAGTCGCTTTAATTCGTTTTAATAAGCTTACATAACAAGGTAAAGGATAATATATTGAAATATTTAGTAACAGGTGCAGCAGGCTTTATTGGTTTTCATGTGGTGAAACGTTTATGCGAGGCAGGTCACCAGGTGGTTGGTATAGATAACCTGAATGATTATTACGATGTAAATTTAAAATTGGCTCGTTTAAAAAACTTAGAAATTGAACCATTATTTAGTTTTGTTAAATTAGACCTTGCTGACCGAGAGGGTATGTCGACGCTTTTTGCACAACAAAAATTTCAGCGTGTTATTCATTTAGCAGCCCAAGCGGGGGTACGTTACTCTATCGATAACCCTATGGCTTATGCCGATAGCAATTTAGTGGGGCATTTAACCATTTTAGAAGGTTGTCGGCATAATGAAGTAGAACATCTTGTTTATGCTTCATCTAGCTCTGTTTATGGCCTAAATAATAAAGTACCTTTTGCGACTTCTGACAGTGTCGAACATCCTATTTCTTTATATGCAGACACTAAGAAGTCTAATGAGTTAATGTCACATACTTATTCTCATTTATATGGTGTGCCAACGACGGGCTTGCGTTTTTTTACTGTTTATGGTCCTTGGGGTCGCCCTGATATGGCGTTATTTAAGTTCACTAAAGCGATAATTAATGGTGATAGTATTGATGTTTATAATAATGGTGATATGCGTCGAGACTTTACTTACATCGATGACATCGTTGAGGGTATTTTACGAGTGCAAGATATTATTCCACAAGGGAATAAAAACTGGCAGGTAGAAACAGGTAGTGCCGCACAAAGTACTGCGCCTTATCAGCTTTATAATATTGGTAATGGTAATCCCGTAAAACTCACCGAATTTATTGGATCTTTAGAAAGTTCTATCGGAATTAAAGCTAAGCAAAATTTAATGCCAATGCAACCGGGTGATGTTTATCAAACGTATGCTGATGTTGATGATTTATTTAAGGCAACCGGCTATAAACCTGCGATGAGTGTTAGTCAAGGTGTTGATAACTTTGTTAATTGGTATCGAAATTTTTATCAGGTGTAGACTGATCAAAAATAGTCGCTAAGGTTTGGCGTGAGAGCACCGTTATTACGCTATTATTTTATTAAAATATGCTTCCATATGAGTCACCGTTTTATGATGTGACATTTTGTCTTTAATAACATCTTGTGCCTGATCAGCCAGTGCTTCTAACAAACCTCTATTGTTATAAAGTTCTCGTATTTTATCAGCAATAGCACTGGCATTACCTATGGGCACTAAGTAACCATTTACACCGTTCTTAATCGTTTCAACGACACCATCATTAGCTGAAGACACCACAGGAGTACCGTTAGACAATGACTCTAACACAGTGCGTGTTAAGCCTTCTTTGCTCAACGAGGGAAGAATTAAAATATCGCATGCTTTGGCAATAGCGGGTACATCACTGCGAAAACCTGGTTGTAAAATACGTTCGCTCATACCTGAATTTTGAATTTGATCGATGAAAGGCTGTTTAACTATATTATCGCCGACCAAAATAATACCCGCATTCCGCACGAAATTAAAAAATAAAAATAATTAAAATCCAACCAAAAATCCACAAGCTCACTTGAAAGTGAATGGTCAATAGATCAAACCGCTATGGTCAATAGATCACAGAAACTATGG
>JAESTV010000101.1 GCA_016763475.1 Roseicyclus sp. | reverse complement strand
GATGATCGGCGAATACGGGTCCCGCTTATGTATGCTTGAAGGCTTCGTGGGCCATGCAGAACAATGTAATGTCCGGGTGCGTCGCTATGGGGGTATCAATGTCCCCTATGGCGAAGGTGCGCCCTATCGAGAGGTTGCTGAGTGACTGACAGGCATAACGGCGAAATCCCATTGGCGTGCACGGGTGAATTCACCAAGGCGCGGATCAGGTTCGATGTTGAATTGAGGAGAGTGACATGATGCTTCCACGAACCCCATCTTTCCGTCTCGACGGTAAACGAGCGTTGGTGGCAGGCGCATCCTCGGGCATTGGACAGGGCTGCGCCGTTGCGTTGGCTGAGGCGGGCGCACATGTCGTTTGTGCCGCGCGTGGGGTGGAACGCTTGCAAGACACCGTGGACGCAATGACTGCGGAAGGCTGGTCGGCTGAAGCATTGGTGTTGGACGTGTCAGACCTGCCCGCAGTCACCGCAGCGCTGAACGCACAGGCGGCGTTCGATGTGGTGGTAAACTCCGCCGGGTTGGCGCGCCATAGCCCGGCGCTTGCCACTCAGCCCGATGATTTTGATGCTGTCATGGGCCTGAACGTGCGCGCCGCCTATTTCCTGTCTGTGGGCGCTGCCCATGGCATGAAGGCGGCGGGGATCCGTGGCTCGATCATCCACATCTCCAGCCAGATGGGTCATGTTGGTGGCATTGACCGCGCGGTTTATTCCGCCACGAAACACGCCGTGGAAGGGTTCACTAAGTCCATGGCGATTGAGTGGGGGCCGCTTGGTATCCGGATCAACACAATATGCCCAACCTTTATCCGAACGCCGCTGACGCAACCGACTTTCGAAAACCCTGAACGGGTTGCCTGGATCACGGAAAAGATCAAACTGGGCCGCGTGGGTGAGGTTGAGGACATTATGGGCGCCGTGACGTTCCTTGCGTCGGACGCGGCGGCGTTGATGACCGGCACTGCCCTGATGGTAGATGGCGGCTGGACCGCAGACTGAAGTGAACCAGGATCACACCCTTCCAAGTGGTCGAACCGTCTGGAGTCAGTCAAAGCGCTGTCAGTCGGGTGTTATGCGGGCGCGTAGGCCTCTTTCACAATGCACCATCAGATCAGCTTTCTTGGCTTCGGTACTGCCTTGGCCTTCCCAATCTTCAGTTCTGAGAGCGCCATTGGGGTTCCGGCCTTTGGATATCGGGGCGGTGCCCCCTTCAAGGCCCCCAATCGGTGTGTTTTCCGCGGGTATCGAATGTTCCACTATGGTCAGTAGTATCCCCGGAAACAGGCAGAAAGCCATGTTTCCTAGTGGTTAGGTTCAGCTATGTTGAGGGGAAGTGGTGCCCAGGAGAGGACTCGAACCTCCACATCGTTGCCAATACTAGCACCTGAAGCTAGCGCGTCTACCAATTCCGCCACCTGGGCAGGTGTCGTAAACGCGGCTGATATATCTGGCTGCGGGTGGCGTCAATAGTCCTGCTCGAAGAAGATGCCGATGCTTGAACCACCACCTGATCCAACGCTGCCGCGTGCGGTAATATTGGGCGTCAGATCGATGTTAAGCGACAGGTCCGCATCACCTGCGGCGTTGATCGTTACGTCGGAGTAAATATTCTCGGACAGGTAACGCCCGGCGGTGACGGCGGCGTTGCCGCTTTCGTCAGTGCCGAAGTCCAGATCGTCGAGGCCAAGGCCATCACGCAGGCCCGCGATGAAGCCGGAATTGGTACTGCCGCCTGCCAGCGACGTGGCCGCGTCGGCCAATTGCAGCAGTTGCAACGGCGACAGGCCAGAAACCGAGCGCCCGAACAGAAGCTGCGCCAAAACCTCATCCTCCGGCAAGGACGGGTCAGACGAGAAGGTGATATCAGGGCTTGAGGCTGAGCCGATGACGCTGATCGTAATTTGGTAACCGGACGCGCGCGACGTGGCGGCGAGGCGAAGAAACGGGTCGAAACTGCCTTGCAGGGTCGCAGACCCCTCGGTGAAATCCAGCCGCGTACCAAGAACTGACAGGCGGCCGCGAACCAGATCAAACTGGCCGGTGGGGATGATGTTGGCAGTGGTGCCGAAGATCCGCAGGGAGCCGCCGAACTCCGCGTCGATGCCACGCCCCCGCAGGAAGATGCGCCCCGGCGCGTTGATTGTGATGTCGAGGTCTGTTGTGGAACTGCCTCCGGCACCGCCAGTGCTGCGCCCCAGAAGCCCCGCAAATTGACGGGTCAGCCGTTCATCCGGTGTTTCGCCGATATGACGAATGTCTGGGATTCCAGCGCTGCCCGCCAGGCTCGCCTCTGGCACCCGAATCTCGGATACGCCCAAATTGACCGTTCCAGTAACTTGCGGTCCGCGGGCAAGAGGCCCGGATATATTCAAGTCGGCGGAACTGATCCGCGCTTCATACAGCGTCGGGTCCACCAGCCGCGCATCCCGCAGGCCAATGGAGATTTGTGCGCCCAGACCCGCACTTGCCAGATCAACAGAACCTTGGGCGCTGATCTGCCCACCCGATGTAACCGTGCCATTGGCATCAAAGGAAAGCTGCCCGCCTGACAGGCGCCCGTTCACGCCGACGTTCTCGACTGCGATCAAGTAGGTTGGAATCGCCACGCGGGTGGCGCTGGTCGAGAATGTGCCTGACACTGCCCCAAGGCCCGGTTGCCCGCGCAAGGCAAGGTCGAAGGCCAGCGTCCCATTGATAGAGCGCGGCTGAATGAAGCGGTTAGCCAGCGCCAATGGCGCTTGACCCGTGGCGCGCAGATCAACGGACCCATCAGGCAGGCCAACCCGGCCATTCACCGCCGCGTTCATCCCGCCCGGTCCACCCAGATCAGCGCTGATCTGCCAGGGATCGGTCCCCGTGCGGGTGATTGTGGCGTCAGCGGATACGGCCCCGGACAACGCATCGGTGAACAGGCCAACATTGGCCAAACGCGCGTTGATGCCGGCGCGGCTGGTATCGGGGCCGATGCTGGCATCACCGGTCAGTTGAAACTCGGGGTTGGAAAGGGACAGATCGCTGAGGCTCAGGATATCCCCTATCCGCGCTACCCTCAGCGACACCTCGGTGCGTCCGGCAAGTAGTTGCGGCGGGATGCCGTTGCCGATGTTGAGACCTTGGGCGGAGGCTTCCAATCCAAGGTCAAAATCAAGCGTCTCCGCGTCGAACTGGCCTGTCACATCGGCGCGGATGTTGTTGGGGCCGGTGAGGGCTGCCGCGATGTCAAATGGAGCGATCCCGGTTCGTGCCACGTCCGCCGTAATTGTGACGGGACCAGAGAGGATATCGGTGAACAGGCCGATGTTTTGCAGCTGGAACCGAGTTGTCGCAGACGTATCGCCAGAACTCAGGGACGCGGTGCCGGTCAGGCTCAATTCCGCATTTTCGAGCCGCAGGTCGCGCAATTCCAGCCCGGCCTCATTCCGTGTGATGTCCGCAGAAAGTTGGGTTTCGCCTGCAAATATCTGCGCCGGAACGGCATCAGCCAGATGCAGGTCTTG
>JAESTV010000100.1 GCA_016763475.1 Roseicyclus sp. | reverse complement strand
TCGATTTGCGCAGCAAAGCGCAATCCCTGAAACGCATCGATTTGCGCAGCAAAGCGCCGCCCCGTCAGACGCACCGATTTGCGCAGCAGCACCTAAATCTCAGTGCCGTCTCAAAGCTCCACGTCTCCGCCCTCGCCAACCTCCGGCTCAAACCGAGGCGCGTCGGGGGATCGTCTGATGATGATATCGCCGTTGGGCAACCGCTCCGGCAATTCATAAGACGTTATGTCGTCCATCAATTCACCCATTCGGTTCAGGAACGGCAGAACTTCATCCTCGAAATACGGCCTTGCCTGTTCAAACATCGGGCGCATTTCTTCCATCAGACCCTCGAGGATAAGGCGTGTGCCTTCGCCCAGAAGGCCAAGGCCATCTTCCACATTGCCGCCGCCCGTATTGCCGCCACCCGTACCGCCGCCGCCTGAATATCCATCGTCTTGCGCAGCCGCAGGCGCCGCAATCGCAAGCGCGCCGGCCACAATAGCTATCGAAATTGCGTGTTTCATACCCTCAAGATGGGGGCCTCCCCCCCCAACAATCAAGTCCGCCAAATCAAGTCACGTCCAGATCAAGGCTCACCGGGAAATGATCCGACGCCGTCAACAGCGCGTCACGCAGGTCAGTTCGCCCCCAGCACTCCGGGTCATCAAACGGGTGCCAGATGTGCCAGCGTCTGGCGCGGTCACGCAAATCGGGTGAGACCATGATGTAGTCCAGAAGCGCCTGCAAAAACCGCTTTTCATGGCGCAGATAAAACCGCGACGTGGTGGGCGCGGCGGATAGCCGTGATTGCAGCGCCTGCGCCCCGTGGGGGTCAAAAAGCCGCCGCGCAGGCTCGGCCGCGGTTCCCAGCACAATCTCCATGCCCGAGCGCCCGAACAGCGCCTCATATTCATCGAGACCCGGTCCGTCATTGAGGTCTCCGGCCACAATCACCGCCTCACCGGCGCCCAGATGGCCCTCAACCCGGCGGCGCAACCAGATGCATTGGGCCAGTTGTTTGCGCCGGTTGGCGATCGCCAGACGCATAACATCGGCATCATTACGGGCACCGTGGGGTGCCTTGGATTTCACATGCACCCCAATCAGGCGAATTGGGCCAAAAGGGGTGTCCAACGCGGCTTCCAGAGGTGGCTTGGAGAAAACAACCAGATCCTCGGTTGCGTCGATATCCAGATCAATTGAGAATTCGCCGTCAAACCGCGGCGCTCCGAGGTCGAGCGGATCGTGCCGCGCACTCAGAACGTCGGGATCATAAAGCAGCATGATCTCTTGCTGGGTGTGGTTCGGGAAGCCAGCCAGCACCTCACGGGCGCGCAATCCGGCATGGGCCGCAAACCGACCCAGAGCCACCGCGCCGTCGTGGCCCCGGCTGGTGTCAGGCGCTTCGACCACCAGAATGGCATCCGCATCCAGCGCCTGAAACACTGTGACCAGCGCGTCGATCTGGCTCTTCCGGGTGACGTTCCAGCGCCCGGACCAACCGTCATCCCGCAAGAGCGCATCATCATCGTCAAACAGCTTGTGAAACCATTCCACGTTGTAAGTGGCGAGACGCATGTCAGACGTGCGCTTTTCGGCTGGCCTGAATCTCGTCCCACGCGGCGTTGATTGCCTGCATCCGGCGCTCCGCAAAACGAATGGCCTCCTGAGGCACCCCGCGCGCGATCATCTGGTCGGGATGACTCCGGCGCACTTCGGCGCGCCAGGCGGCGCGGATATCGTCCAGCGGTGTGTCAGGGGCAACGCCGAGAACCGTATAGGGATCAGGCACAAGATTGGGCACGTGGCGGGCGCGCAACCGTCGGAAACTGACATCGTCCACCCCGAAAATTTCAGCGACACGGGTCAGGAACGTGTCCTCTGCGGGGTGATACTTCCCGTCCGCCGTGGCGATGTGAAACAACCCCTCCATCAGGTCACACAACACAGAATCCGTGCCACAGGGTTTGTCATCAACCCGGAACATCCGCGCGATACGTGCGGCATAAAGCTCAAACCCCGCCACGTCCTCCCGCGCCATGTTGAAAACACGCGCAGCGGCGGGTTCATCAGCCGGGGGAATGTGGAACACATTGCGGAATGCCGTCACTTCGTCACGTGTCACAACGCCATCAGCCTTGGCCATCTTGGCCGCCAGGGCGATGACCGCAATGGTGAAGGCCACGGAGCGTTCCGGCGGGGTGCGCAACCGCTCGAACACCGCTGACAGGCTTTCACCGTGGGTCAGGGCGGCCAGCGCCTCGGTTATGCGGGTCCAGAGTGACATGGAATCCACTCTATCCCGAGAGTGCTGCGGGCGTCATGGGGAAAGCAATACCCTGCGGCGTCAGGATTGTTTTGGGTCCCCAACCGCTTCATAACCGCTTCTGCATCAGGGCAAGGTCAAGGATGCAGCCGAATGTGTGACCGGCCTCCGGGATGAGACCCACTTGGGCAAAACCCATGGCGGCGTGAAATGTGAGGGCCTCGGTGTTTTTGGCGCGGAGCTGAAGGTGAGTGTCGTCTCGCGGATCACGTCGTTCCACAGGTCGGTGATCTGCGCCGCATCTGCTTGCGTCGCCCCGGAGATCATAAGACGACATCCCCTTTCGGGGTTTCCAGAACCGCCTCGATCCGCGGGGTTTCGCTGTTGAGGATGGTGATCCGGGGGTCGCGGATCAGTGGGGTCAGTGCCGCGCGCAAGGCATCCGCCTGGGGTGAATGCAGGCGCAATTCCTTCAGGCGCACGCCGGTGTCCGCAAGCCTGGGCGCGGGATGTGCGGTGCCTTTCCATTCGATCAGAGCCGGGAACAATCCGTCAAACGGCAGTTTTCCGTCCCGTGGCACAGACATCCGCCAGCGCAAATCAGCGCGTTCCAGATCCCATGGCACCCCGATGCCCTCAGGTGCGGCGGCCATCGCGGCCTCGATATCGGGGCAGCTGCAAATCCAGTTTGTTGTCCGGGTTGCGCCGCTGAAGTTATCCAGGTTGAACCAGCGCGGCTGGTCAGGGCCGGGTGCATCGGGGTCAATTGCGATCAGCTCAAAATAGTCCTGCGGCCCCATGGACAGCAGACGGTTGTGTGTCCCCATGTGCGGATGCTGGCCACCCGGTAGAAGCTGTTGGCCAAGAGCGGTTTCCACATCTGCGGTGCCGGGGCCAAGGGCCTCGGCCGAGACGGCGATATGATCAAACGTTAACATGGTGGAGTCGTATCCGATGCCCCGGGCGTCGGAAAGCACGTTGCGCGCCCGCCCCCGGTTCTGCCTTATGCCCGGATGATGAAAGACCTCAAATCCAGCGCTCGCAAAGCGGCCTTAGCCGCACGTGAAGCCGCCCACGCGACGGCCCATTCCGCGGCCCACTCGGCGGCCCATTCAGCGACCAAGACTGCGCCAGCCAACCGGCATCTGTTGGCGGCCATTGGCCCGGCCCGGGGCCGGATCATTGCGGGGTTTCTGCCGATCCGAACCGAGATTGACCCGTTGCCCGCCATGGCGGCCCTGCACGCCAGCGGCGCCCGGGTCTGTGTGCCGGTCATGGCAGGGGCGGGGCAACCGCTGGACTTCCGGGAATGGACACCTGATTGCCCGCTGATCGAAGGGCCGTTTGGCGTCAAGATACCGGCTCAGGGGGATTGGCTCGTCCCCGACACGTTGATTGTGCCGCTGGTGGCGTTTGACGCGCACTTGAACCGGCTGGGCTATGGTGGCGGGTTCTATGACCGCAGCCTGGAGCGTTTGCGTAA
Organism: Roseicyclus sp.; assembly: GCA_016763475.1. GTDB lineage: Bacteria > Pseudomonadota > Alphaproteobacteria > Rhodobacterales > Rhodobacteraceae > Gymnodinialimonas. The sequence goes on along the minus strand of JAESTV010000100.1, from coordinate 6,674 downwards.
AGCCGCCCCGACCCGCGCAATTGGGTTTGCCTATGGGGCACAAGAACTGCCGCTGATCCCGCAAGAACCCACGGATCAGCCTTTGGACGCGCTGGTGACCGAAAACGGGCTTACAGAAAGCGGGTCCACAGAAAGCGGGCCCACAGAAAGCGGGTCCACAGAAAGCGGGCCCACAGAAAACGCCCCCACAGAAAACGCCCCCACAGAAAACGCCCCTCTTGCCGCGCCCGACGCAGCACCCTAAAGCCCCGCCTATGCGTATACTCTTCTTAGGTGATGTGATGGGCCGCGCAGGCCGGGCCGCGATATCCGAGCGGTTGGCGGGTTTGCGTGCGGATTGGCGGCTCGACTTTGTGGTGGTGAACGCGGAAAACGCGACCTCGGGCGCCGGGCTGTCGGGGGCACATGCAAAGACGTTGCTGGAGGCGGGCGCTGATTGCCTGACCCTTGGCGACCATGCTTTCGATCAGAAAGAGATGTTGCAATTCATCGAGACCGAGCCGCGGATCATTCGCCCGCTGAACTTCTCCAAATCTGCGCCGGGCAAAGGCGCGCGGCTATTCGACGTGAAAGGCCGCAAGGTCCTGGTGGCTCAGGCGCTGGGGCAAGTGTTCATGAAACGGCCCTTTGATGATCCGTTTTCGGCCCTTGATGGCGCGTTGAAAACCCTTGGCGGGCAGGCCGCTGTGCGGATCGTGGATTTCCACGCGGAAGCCACATCCGAGAAGATGGCCATGGGCCATTTCTGCAATGGCCGCGCGTCTCTTGTTGTCGGCACCCATACCCATGTCCCCACTGGCGACGCGATGATCTTGTCCGGCGGCACCGGCTACATGACCGATGCGGGTATGTGCGGCGATTACAACTCGGTGATCGGAATGGAGAAAACAGAGCCGCTGCGCCGTTTCATCACCGGGATGCCGAAAGAGCGGTTCTCTCCTGCGACGGGGGAGGCCACGCTTTCCGGTGTTTTCATCGAGACGGACGACCAGACCGGCCACGCCAAGATCATCACTCCGGTCAGAGAAGGTGGACTCCTGCAAAGCGTCACGCCATGAGTGCGCCCCCGATGAGTGCCGCACCATGAGCACCACCCCCGTAAGCGCCACCCCCGCAAGCGCTACCCCATGACCCGAGAGCGCCTGCTGCCGCTGGTCTTGTTGGTTGGCATGGGGGCACTGTGGGGGATTTCGCAACCGCTGTCCAAAATCGCCGTGGCTGCCGGCTACCGCGATATCGGCATCATCTTTTGGCAATTTGCAATTGGGGCGGCGTTTCTGGGTCCGCTGAACCTGATCCGGGGCAAGGGCCTGCCGGTTGGATGGCCTCAACTCGGCATCTACCTGATGATTGCGATGATCGGGGCGATCCTGCCCAATTGGGCTGGCTACACGGCGGCGATCCATTTGCCCTCGGGGATATTGTCGATTGTGATCGCAACCGTGCCGATGATGGCGTTTCCTATTGCGCTGGCCCTGGGCATGGACCGCTTTTCGGTCCTGCGCTTGCTGGGTCTGATCCTTGGGCTGGTCGCCATAATCCTGATCGTGACACCCGGCAGCAGCCTGCCGGACCCCTCGATGGCAATCTGGCTGCCCGTGGCCCTGATCGCCCCGCTGTTTTACGCGGTTGAAGGCAATGTTGTCGCCAAATGGGGCACGGCAGGGCTGGACGCGGTGCAAGTGCTGCTGGGCGCGTCTTTGGTTGGCATACTCATATCCGCGCCGTTGGCGGTCTACACCGGGGCATGGATCAATCCCCTTGGGCCGTGGGACGGGGCGCATTGGGCCATTGTTGGCATGGCGGTTGCCCACACGTCAGCCTACACAACCTATGTCTGGCTGGTCGGGCGGACAGGGGCGGTTTTTGCATCCCAGGTCGGGTATCTGGTGACCGGGTTTGGCATCCTGTGGGCAAAACTGATCCTGGATGAGAGCTATTCGCCATGGGTTTGGGCGGCGCTGGGCCTGATGCTGCTTGGCGTATTTCTGGTGCAACCCCGCCGTGGGGCTAAGCGGAACTAAGTGCACCGCCTCTTGCGGGGCCGCGCGCCTTGGGGGATGATGCCCAAAGGTGCCGGGCCGTGACCCGGCGGCACAGGAATCCAAATGCTCGACCTCCCCCTGACAGAGACCGGCGAGGGCCTCCTGACCTTTGCCATCCTCATCCTCATGTTCGCCCTGTTCCTGTGGGAGCGGTGGCCAACGGAAGTTGTGGCAATCGGCGGCTGTGCGACGCTCTTGGTCCTTGGCCTGCTGCCGTATGAGCGCGCAATTGATGTGCTGTCGAACCCGGCACCGTGGACAATTGCGGCGATGTTCATCGTCATGGGCGCGCTGGTCCGCACGGGGTCACTTGATCGGCTGATCAAATTTGCCGAGGCCAACGCCAAGGCGCGACCGGCGATGGCCGTGGTCAGCTTGCTGGCCTTTGTGGCTGTGGCATCGGCGTTCATGAACAACACGCCAATTGTGGTGGTGATGATTCCGGTGTTTGTGCAAATCTCGAAAATTCTGGGCCAGTCACCCTCGAAGCTCCTGATCCCGCTAAGCTATGCGGCAATCATGGGCGGCACACTGACGCTGATCGGAACCTCAACCAATCTTCTGGTCGATGGCGTCGCCCGCGCGCAAGGGATGGAGCCGTTCACCATTTTTGAGGTCACGCCCATCGGCTTGGTCGTTGTGGCCTGGGGGATGTTATACCTGACCTTCGTCGGGCGGTTCTTGTTGCCGGACCGCACCTCGATGGCGGCGCTTCTTGGCGGCAACCGGTCCCGGCCCAAGTTCTTCACCGAAGTGGTTGTTCCTGAAGACTCTGCCCTGATCGGGCAGGCGGTCCAGGAGGTGGATATGTTCCGCCGCGACGGGGTGCGCCTGATCGACGTGCTGCGCGGTGGTGCCTCGCTGCGCCGTGACATGAAGGCGGTGATGTTGGAGGAGGGTGACAGGGTTGTCCTGCGCACGGATATGGCCGAAGTCCTGGGCCTGCAACAATCCAGGGAGCTGAAGACCGTCGACAAGCTGAGCCAGGTTGCCACCGCAACAGTCGAGGTGCTTATCACGCCGGGCTGCAAGATGATCGGGCGCTCCCTGGGGAATCTGCGCCTGCGGCGGCGGTATGGAGTTTACCCGCTGGCGGTCCATCGCCGGAACCAGAACATCGGCTCGCAGCTGGACGATCTGGTTGTGCGGGTGGGGGACACACTGCTGCTGGAGGGGGATCCGGCGGATATTCAGCGGCTCGCCTCTGATATGGATCTGGTTGATGTCAGTCACCCGTCCGAGCGCGCCTATCGGCGCAGGAAATCGCCGATAGCGATCGCCGCCATGGCCGGGATCGTGATCTTCGCAGCGTTCAACACAGCCCCGATTCTGGCCTTGGCAATCATCGCTGTGGCGATTGTCCTTCTGACAGGCTGCATCGACGCAGACGAGGCGTTTTCCTTCATTGACGGTCGCCTTCTGGCGCTGATCTTCGCCATGCTTGCCGTGGGTGCGGCGCTGGACCACACCGGCGCGATCAACCTGATTGTGGGCGTATCTGCGCCATGGCTGGAAGGCACGCCGACATGGGTTTTGCTGTTTGTGGTCTATTACACCACAACCATACTGACGGAGCTTGTGTCCAACAACGCCATCGCCGTGATCATGGCCCCGATTGCCATTGCATTGGCGCAAGCCACAGGTGTGGACCCGCGCCCGTTGGTGATTGCCGTCATGATCGCCGCGTCGGCCTGTTTCGCGACGCCAATCGGGTACCAGACCAACATGTTGGTCTATGGCCCCGGAGGTTATGCGTTCAGCGACTTCTTGCGCGTTGGCGTGCCGTTGAACCTGTCGCTTGGCATTGTGGTGTGCCTCACGATACCGCTGTTCTGGCCGTTATGAGGCGGCCCACACGAAAGGAACTCCCATGCGCTTAATGGTACTTACGACCTGCCTCTGCGCGCCTCTTGCCCTTGCCGGGTGCATCGGCGCACCTGCACAGCCGGTCGGAGTGGACGTATCGGCAACTGGGATCGACGTGCAAATGTCGAACCGGCAAACCTGCGTTGGGCCTGCGCCGTCTGCCGGTGCGGGGTGGTCAGGTGTGCTGCAAGGGTGTGATAGCGGTTACCCGTATCGCGTGACCCTGGATGCCAGCAGGAACCCGATCCGGGGTGCGTTGGTGGAGGTGTTTGGCGCAATTGGCGTTGAGCTTGCCCCGGTTGCGACGGTGGAGATCGACGGGCCTGCGGGAAATACGTGGACGTTCACCTCACCGCCGCCGCCGAATTTTAACGACTAAGCGACTAAGCGGGAACAGTGAGAAGTCACCCGGGCTAGCAGTGCCATTCCTCCCGGGTGTCTTCCACTTGCACGGTCATCGGCGTCCCCGCCTGTACCGCGTGACCACGGTGTCTCAAAGTGGTGAACAAGTCGTAAACTGCGTCTTCCATTTGCCGAAAATATCCTCGCCGAAGGCATAATTCTCTTCTGGTGCGACGGTTGCAGCACCCGGCTTTCCAAGCAAATAGCACAGCTTTGCTGCATTACTTTTTTAGAAGAGAGGGGCTCTGCCCCTGCGCTGCGCGCACCCCGCTGCCCGCAGGGGGATATTTACGGCAAATGGAAGACGGGTCCAGCGCGAGGGCATTTGCCCGAGCGCCCCCGGCGACGCCGTCAGGCGGCGCCATCCCTCAGGCGAACCGACGCCGTCAGGCGGCGCCATTCCTCAGGCGAACCGGTGCCGTCAGGCGGCGCATCCACGCACTGCAATTTCACAATGGCCAGGCCATGTTACAGGGGCCAGACCACGAGGATTGTGGGGATGGAGACGGCGATCACGATGATCTCTAGGGGTAAGCCCATACGCCAGTAGTCACCGAAGCTGTAGCCGCCGGGGCCCAAGATCAGCGTGTTGTTCTTGTGCCCAATCGGCGTGAGGAATGCAGCTGACGCGGCGACGGCAACGGCCATCAGGAACGGATCAGGTGAGACGCCAAGCGATTGCGCCATGGTGATGCCAACAGGGGCCGCGACAATTGCAGTTGCGGTGTTGTTGAGCACATCCGACATCGTCATCGTTACAATCATCAGCACGGTCAGGATCGCCCAGGCGGGCATGCCTTCGGTGAGGTTCACCAATGCGCCTGCAATCAGCTCTGTCCCGCCTGATGAATCCAACGCTGCCCCGAGGGGGATCATCGAACCAAGCAGGACCACAACCGGCCATTCGATATGATCGTAGATTTCGGACAGCGGCAGGATTTTCAGCAGCACGTAGGCCACAGCCACGATTCCAAGCGCAATCGGGAGGTAGACAATCCCAAGGGATGCGGCGATGACGGCAACCGCGAAAAGGCCGATGGCGGCCCAGGTTTTGCTGTCATTGGTCACTGTCAGGCCGCGATCCGCGAGGGTCAGGCCGCCAAGCCAGCTGACCACATCGTCGGCGCTGTCGGACGGGGCCAGCAGCAGCAAGATATCGCCAGGCTGTACCACAGTTTTACGCAGGCGTTTGGTGATCCGGGTGCCGCGCCGCGCAATGCCCATCAGGGTGGTGCGTTGGCGCCAGGCAAGGCCAACGCTCTCAGCCGTTTTCCCTACAATCCGCGCGTTCTCGGGGACAACCATTTCGATAAAACTGACGCCATCACCGATGGCCTCGGCCACCGCATTGGCACTTTCTGACGTCTCAAGATTTTGGCCGACGCGGAATTCGTCAAGCGCCTCGGGAGAGGCTTCCAGGACCAGCACATCGCCGTCCCTGAGTGTCAGGTTGCGGCCGGTTCCAAAGCGACGTTTGCCGTCCCGCATGATGCCAAGAAGGCCGACGTCAGCTTCTGCTGCCGCGTTCTCAAGATCCCGCAGGCGGGTGCCTGCAAGTTAGGATCCTTCCGGCAGGCGCAGCTCGGCAATATATGGCGCCAGCTCAATCAGTTGGTCCCCCCCCACGCCACTGTCGCGGTTCGGGATCAGACGCCACCCGACCAGGGCCACAAAGGTGAGGCCCGCAATCGCCGCGACGCCGCCCACGGGGGCGAAGTCGAACATGCGGAACGGCTCCCCCAGGCTGTCCTCCCGGATCGCGGCGATGATGATGTTGGGTGGTGTGCCAATGAGGGTTACCATGCCGCCGAGGATCGTGGCGAAGCTGAGCGGCATCAGCGACAGCCCCGGAGAGCGGCCCGCCTTGCGGGCGGTGGCGATATCCACCGGCATTAGCAGCGCCAACGCCGCCACGTTGTTCATGAACGCCGACAGTACGCCGCCGATCCCCCCCATGATCGCAATATGTGCGCCAAGCGACCGGCTGGCATCCACCATTGTACGGGTGATCAGGAGCACGGCCCCTGAGCGGACGAGGCCAGCCGAGACAACCAGCACAAGCGCCACCACCAGTGTCGCCGGATGGCCGAAGCCTGCAAAAGCCTCCGAGGCAGGGACCACGCCGAGGACAGTGCCAACCAGCAGGGCACTGAACGCCACCATGTCATAGCGAAACCGGCCCCATAGAAGCAGCCCGAAAACCGCGCCGAAGAGGGAGAAGAGGATGATTTGATCTGTTGTCATGGTGGGACACTAGCCAAGCCTTGCCGGGGCGTCACGCGGATAGGGCCAGGAAGCCAGACGTGTTAGCTTGTTTGAATGACACAGGAGTTGCTGGACCAACTCCGTGCCGCCCCCGCC
>JAESTV010000099.1 GCA_016763475.1 Roseicyclus sp. | reverse complement strand
GCCACCAGGCTGACCATCACCACCGCCAAAGCGCCCGTCGCGCCTGAAATCATGCCAGGTCGCCCGCCGATAATGGCCGTGATCAGACCGACGATGAACGCCGCATAAAGCCCAACCAACGGGTGAACACCTGCCACAAACGAAAACGCCACCGCCTCTGGCACCAACGCCAAAGCCACGGTCAGACCCGCAAGGATCTCGATCCGCATGCGGCCAAGTCCCCAGCCGTGGCCCATATTTTTCAACTCGGGGGACAAACGGCTTTTGGCCGCCGCCATTAGGATGCGGGTCATGGAGTACCTCTTAAGGCTCGGGTTTTTTGCACGTCGGTGGCGCTGCACGGCCACAGGTTTGCGGCCCACCTACGCCTCAGCGTCAGGTAAGTCACGGTATTCCTGCACATTCGCGTCAGGGGCGTTGCCAAAACCCAACCGGGGCCTCAATCACGTACTCGCCGTTGCATCGCCGGTATGTTGGTGCAACCTTGCATCCCACATGGTTAAGGAGGCGTAAATGGAGAGGCATCTTGCCATCATCGGTGGCTCGGGCCTTTACCAGATCGAGGGGTTGCGGTCTGGCGAATGGATCAACGTCGACAGCCCCTTCGGCGCGCCATCTGACGCAATCCTGACCGGGTGGGCGGGTGAGCTGCGCCTGTCCTTCCTTCCCCGCCATGGCCGGGGCCACGTTCATTCCCCGACCACCGTGCCTTACCGCGCCAATATTGATGCGCTCAAACGTATTGGCGTCACCGATATCGTCGCCGTCTCGGCCTGCGGCTCGTTCCGCGAAGACATGGCACCGGGTGATTTTGTCATTGTCGATCAATTCATTGACCGCACGTTCGCGCGGGAAAAGAGCTTCTTTGGCACCGGCTGTGTCGCCCATGTCTCGGTTGCCCACCCGGTCTGCCCGCACTTGTCCGCCACTGTTTCGCGGGCCGCGAAAGCCACCGGCGTCACCGTCCACGACGGTGGCACCTACCTCGCCATGGAAGGTCCGCAATTCTCGACCCAGGCCGAGTCGCGCATGTACCGCGCCTGGGGCTGTGACGTGATCGGCATGACCAACATGCCGGAAGCGAAACTCGCCCGGGAGGCCGAGATCTGTTACGCCTCGGTGGCGATGATTACCGATTACGACAGCTGGCACCCTGAGCACGGCGCCGTCGACATCACCCAGATCATCGCCACGTTACAGGGCAACGCAGATACCGCCCGTGCCATGGTTTCGGGCATTGCCCAAACGTTGTCCCCGCACCGCACCCCATGTGAGGCTGCCTGCGATCGCGCCCTTGAGCATGCGATCATGACTGCACGTGACAGTCGCGACCCCGCCGTCATCTCCCGCCTTGATGCTGTCGCAGGTCGTGTGTTGTGGTGAAAAAGGTCCTGGTCCTCGGCGCAGATGGCTTCATCGGTCGCCATATCATCTTCCACCTCCGGGCGGCCGGGTGGGATGTTGTGGCCTCTGCCCGCCGGACTTCACGCCTTGCGCACATGGGCTTCCAGACATTCACCGCCGATCTGGCAGACCCGAAAACCCACACGCCCGCCTTCTGGGAAGGCGCCACTACGGGCCGCCACATCGTTAACGCGGCGGGCCTGCTGACGGCATCTGACAGCCAATTTGAGGGTGTCCACGTCAAGGCTCCACAAGCCGCGTACCAACACGCCTCAGGCGGCGTGTTGATCTCGGCTGTTGGCATCGACGCCGACACTCCTTTCGCCAACTGGCGGCGTAAAGGTGAAAGCGTCGCGCTTGACGCCAATTTCACCATCCTGCGCCCCGGCCTTGTGATGGGTGACACGTCCTACGGCGGCACATCACTTTTGCGCAGCCTTGCGGCGCTACCTGTGGTCACCCCAATGATTGGCGACGGCACCCAGATATTCAATCCGATCCATGCCGAGGATCTTGCGCGGGTCGTCGGCGAATGCCTCGACACCCCGAAGCCAAATGGACCATGGGACATCGGCGGCCCAACCCGCATTACCCAAAGCCAGCTCCTGCATGACCTGCGCGGTTGGCTTGGCCTGCCAAAGGCCCGCCCCCTACCGCTCTCCCTCACCATCGCCAACGCAGGCGGTGCCATCGGCGAGGCCCTCAACATGGGCCCGATCTCTCGCACCGCCGTGGCCCAGATCACCCATGGCGTGGAAACCGCCGAGGCCCCCCTTGTCGCGCAACTCAGCCACAAACCCCGCGGCGTCGATCAGTTCCTCGCCGCGCGCCCGGCTGGCACCCAGGACCTCTGGCACGCGCGCCTGTTCCTGATGCGCCCGCTCCTGCGCCTGACCCTTGCCGCCCTCTGGCTTGCCTCCGGCCTCCTCGGCCTGTTCTTGCCATCCGAGAGCTTTCTGCCCCTCACCGCACACCTCGCGCTGCCTGACACATTCTGGCTCCTCCTTGCCCGTGGCGGAGGCCTTGCTGATCTCGCCATTGCCGCCGCACTGGCCCGTAACTGGCGGCCCCGCGCCATGGCTGCCGTCCAACTGGCCCTTGTGGTCACTTACACCGTGGCCTTCACCCTCATCGCACCCGCCCTGTGGCTGCTGCCCCTTGGTGGTCTCCTGAAGAATATCCCGATCCTTGCTCTCATCCTTGTGTGGGTGACGCTGGAGGATGAACGCTGATGGACCCCTATGAGGTCGCCAAATGGCTGCACATCTTGTCCAGCACCGTCCTTTTCGGCACTGGTATCGGGACCGCGTTTCAAATGGTCTGGGTGATGCGCCGTGCTGATCCGCATCAGGTCCATGGTGTCGCGTCAGGTGTTGTGATCGCTGATTGGCTTTTCACTTTGCCCGCGGGCGTTATCCAACCTGCAACCGGTCTCTGGCTTGTCGTCTTGACTGGCTGGTCCCTGAGTGAGCCGTTCCTGCTCCTGACCTATGGTCTCTACACGCTGGCTTTTGTGTGTTGGGTCCCGGTGGTGCGCCTGCAAATCCGCATTCGTGACATGGCGGCGATTGCCGCCAAAGCCAACACTCCGCTTCCGCCTGAAGCCATCCGCGCTTTCCGTATCTGGCTGGCCCTCGGCTGGCCGGCCTTCATAGCCCTCACCTTCGTCTTCTGGCTCATGGTGACAAAGCCGCTGCTCTGGGGCTAACTCTCCGAAATCACCCGATTCGGAGACCCCAAATGGCCCTCGACACCTGGCTCACTTTTGTTGCCGCCTCCACGCTTCTGCTGCTGATACCCGGTCCCACGATCCTGCTGGTGCTCAGCTATGGGATCAGTCAGGGCCGCCGCGTTGCTGTCTCAACCGCAGCCGGTGTTGCTGTCGGAGACCTGATCGCAATGACCGCATCCCTGGCAGGCCTCGGAGCGCTTGTTCTTGCCTCCGCCACCCTGTTCATCGCGCTGAAATGGATCGGCGCAGCTTACCTGCTGTATCTCGGCACCACGATGATCCTCTCTGCGCGCACCGCCGAGCTTGCGCTGCCGCAAACCGACTCCATCACTGCGCGGCGCACGTTCACCCACGCAGCGACTGTCACCGCCCTCAACCCGAAATCCATCGCGTTCTTTATTGCGTTTGTTCCGCAATTCATCCGGCCCGAGGCGGCACTGCTGCCGCAATTCGCCATCCTGATCTCAACATTTGTGGCTCTCGCCACAATTAACGCATTCACCTACGCGCTGCTTGCGGGGTCCCTTCGGGATCGTCTCGCCAAACCCGGCATCATCACATGGCTTTCCCGCGCAGGTGGAGCCACCCTGATTGCCATGGGTATCCTCACCGCAACTCTGCGCCCCAGTACCTAATGCAGTACGTAATGCAGTACGTAATCGCGCATCGTTGCTTTCCAATCACTGCGGGGGACGCAAACCACGGGGCACACCACGGGGGCACACACCACGGGGGCAGCGCGCCCTCCTGCGCCAGCCAAGCCCACAAGTGTCAGCCGTGACGCGCCGGGGCCGAATGAGCCGAAGGCGAATGAGGCCCCCCCCGGCGACGCCATCGGCGGCGCAACCGTCCAGACGCGCCATACATCTGCCGCTTCAACCAATCCATCACGGCCCCACGTACCGATTGCGCGCCGCTGCCGCGCGCCTCGGTAATCACGTCACGTGCCTCATGCAGATTCACCCGGCGCAGCAGTGATTTCACCGGCCCGATGGAGGCCGGGCGCATCGACAGGCTGTGCAGGCCCATGGCCGCGAAACACATCGCCTCCACAGGCCGCCCCGCGTCCTCGCCGCAGAAACTCAGCGGCGTGCCGCTTTCTGCGCAGCGGTGGACGATCTGCTCCAGGAAGGTCAGGAAACTCACGTTCAACGTGTCATAGCGGCGACGCACCCGCTCATTTTCGCGGTCTGCCGCAAAGAAGAACTGCTTCAGGTCGTTGCCGCCGATGGAGATGAAATCCGCCATCTCAAAGAACTGACGCGGTGCGAATGCCAGCGACGGCGTCTCTAACATCGCACCAATCTCCAGATTTTCCGGCAAGACGCGGCCCAACGCCGCCTCGCGGTCCATTTCGCGCATCAAGTGATCCCGGGCCTGGGTGAATTCGTCAAATTGCGCGATGAACGGGAACATCACCGATAATGGTCGCCCGTTTGCCGCCCGGATCAACGCTTGCAGCTGCATCCGCATTACGCCGGGTTTGTCGAGACCCACACGGATTGCCCGCCAGCCCAACGCCGGGTTTGGTTCATCTTCGCGCTTCATATAGGGCAGCACCTTGTCGGACCCGATGTCGAGGGTGCGGAAGATCACCCGTTTACCGCTCGCCGCATCCATCACCCTGGAATACAATTGCGCCAATTCTCCCCGGCGCGGCACCCGTGAGCGCGTCAGGAATTGCAACTCGGTCCGGAACAGCCCCACGCCTTCAGCGCCCGAGGATGGCAGCGATGGCAAATCCGTCATCAGCCCCGCATTCATCTGAAGCGATACGGTTGTTCCACACAGGCCGGTTGCGGGTTTGTCGCGGATCGAGGCATAGCGCTCCTGCGCTTCGGCCTGCATCGCCATCTTGTCCCGGAACGCAGAGGCCACGGTCTCTTCGGGGCGCAGATGCACAACTCCCTGATCGCCGTCCACCAGGATCGCGTCACCGTTCAGGGCCTCAGTGGTGATCCCTTTGGCATGGATCACCAGAGGGATCGCCAGCGCACGGGCCACAATTGCGGCGTGGGATCCGACAGAGCCTTGTTCCAGCACCACCCCTTTCAGGCGGCGGCCATAATCCAGCAATTCTGCCGGGCCGATGTTGCGGGCCACAAGCACCGGGTCCATTGGCAATTCTGCGCCGGTGTCATGGCCTTGGCCGGTCAGCAGGCACAGCAGGCGGTTTGACAGGTCATCAAGGTCGTGCAGGCGTTCGCGCAGATAGGCATCAGGCACCGTCTCCATCCGCGCCCGGGCCGAAGATTGTTCTTTTTCAACCGCCGCCTCAGCCGACAGGCCGCGCTCAATATCTTCCTCCATCCGGCGCATCCACCCCCGTGAGCGCGCGAACATGCGGTAGGCTTCCAGCACTTCGGCCTGTTCCTTGTTACCTTTTGCAGTGCGGGTCAGCATCTGGTCGATGTCGGTGCGCAGCTTTGAGACCGCCTCATTCAGGCGAATACGTTCTGCGGCGGGGTCTTCGGCCACCGGGTTTGTGACAACAACACGGGGTTCATGCAGCCAGACATGGCCCATTGAGGCGCCCTCTTGCGCCGTGGCACCGGGGAACATGACCGGACTGGTGTGGCGCGCCGATAGCGCAGCACCTTCGCCCACAAAGGCCCCGAGCTCAGTCATCTCAGCCAACACCATGGCGACAACTTCGAGGGCGTAGACTTCATCTTCCGAATATTCGCGCTCGTCCTTGGATTGGACAACCAGCACACCCATACTCTCACCGAGGCGCTGGATCGGAACCCCCAGGAACGACGAGAACCGCTCCTCCCCGGTTTCAGGCATATAGCGAAAGCCCTTTTCAGACGGGGCATTGGCAGTGTTCACGGGCTGCGCCTTCCGTGCGACCTTGCCCACAAGACCCTCACCCAAGCGTAACCGTGTGACGTGTACAGCCTCAGGCGCCAGACCTTGCGTGGCGCATAGCTCCAGCGTTTCGGCGTCCCGCAGCAGGTAAACCGAGCACACCTCGGCACCCATCGAATCCGCGATCAGATGAGTGATCCGGTCCAACCGCTCCTGGCCCGCCGCAGCTTCGGCCATGACCGCCTGCAAGCGTGACAGCAGCTTCCGGCTTTCGGTATCAGAGGTCTGTTTCATCGGTCCCGCATCTGGCCTGGTATTGGCCCCGCATTGGGCTGCGTGTTGCCGCCCTTCAGCAAGATGTAACGCGGGCACACACGGCGGCGCAATGGTGGCAGGTGTGGTGTTGGCAGGAACCGGCGCGGGGACCGAACCCGTTGTCCACCCACCCGCCGTGGTGTCCTTGCCCCCCTGCGCACATCTTTCGGGTGTCATCGGGTGGCGGGATGCCCACCTCCCGAATTCGGAACCGAAAGAGCGGAGTGCACACCGTGTTGTGTGCCAGTGACGCCTTGGAGACCGGCATGGTTTCGGTGTAGGGCCATGGGCGGATTGGGAGAGGTCACGGACATGGCAGATCAGGTGCGGGCAGCGGATGTGGTGGCGCAACGGCTATATGAGGCCGGGTGCAGACACGCGTTTGGAATGCCGGGCGGCGAAGTGCTGACCATCATTGATGCGTTGCAACGCGCGGGTCTCATCTTCCATCTGGTCAAACATGAGAATTCGGGCGGGTTCATCGGGGAAGGTGTCCACCATGTGGACGGCGCGCCAGTGGTGTTGGTTGCAACCGTGGGGCCGGGACTGATGAACGTGGTCAATGTGGTGGCCAATGCCGAGCAGGACCGGGTCCCGATGATTGTTCTGACCGGGTGCGTCGATGCTGATGAGGCGTTGAGCTACACCCATCAGGTGCTTGATCACCGCGCGGTTCTTGCGCCGATCACCAAGGCGACGTTTACGTTAAGCGCCGCAGAGGCTGACACAATTGCCGACAAGGCTGTGGCGATAGCCACCGAGCGCCGGGCCGGGCCGGTGTTGATTGACGTGCCGATCGCCGTGGCTGATGCGCCCTGCACATCCAAGGGCCGCCGCCGCGTGGAAGAGGGCGCAATTGCGCCTTATGGCGCCGATTTGCAGATTGCCCAGCTTTGGCTGGCCGAGGCCAGGCGCCCGGTGATTATCGCGGGATTGGACGTCTTGCGTGACGGGTCCGAGGAAATTCTGCGCACCTTTGCGGAACGGTACGGCGCGCCGGTTATCACAACCTACAAAGCCAAAGGGGTGCTGCCCGAGGATCACCCCCTGGCCCTTGGCGGCGCAGGGCTTTCTCCGCTGGCTGACACTCATTTACTGCCACTTGTGGCCCAGGCTGACCTGATCTTGTGCGTAGGATATGACCCCATCGAGATGCGACCCGGCTGGCGTGAGGCCTGGGATCCGGCGACCCAGCGGGTGATCGACATCCAAGCCGTGGCGAACCGCCATTACATGCACCAGTCGGGCCTCAGCTTCACCTGCCACACCGGGGCAGCGCTGGCGGCGTTATCAGAGGTAGCACAGGTGGGGCAGACGCAGACGCAGACCTGGCCCGGCGGCGCGGTTGCAAGCGTCAAGACCGCGTTGGCAAACGCGTTCCCCCACGATGACACCTGGGGCCCCGCTGCTGTGATCGCCGAAGCCCGCGCCGCCCTGCCCGCAAACACCCAAGCCAGCGTCGATTCAGGGGCCCACCGGATCCTGCTCAGCCAGATGTGGGGCTGCCCCTATCCCCGTGCGCTGATCCAATCCAGCGGCCTGTGCACCATGGGGTGCGCCGTGCCGATGGCCATGGGTCTTGCCCTTGCCGACCCGGACCGCCCCGCCGTGAGTTTCGTGGGTGACGGCGGTTTCCTTATGGTCGCCGGTGAACTCACCACGGCGGCTGAGATCGGCATCAAGCCAATCATCATCGTCTTCGTCGATGCCTCACTTGCCCTGATCGAATTGAAGCAGCGCCAGCGGCAGTTGAAAAACGTGGCGGTGGATTATCCTGGAAAACATGACATCGCCGCCATCAGCCGCGCCATGGGTGGGGCAGGGGTGGCCGTGCGCTCGCGCCCTGAATTACGCGCTGCAATTGAAGCGGCCCTTGTGGCGGACACCTTCACTGTGATTGCCGCAGAAATTGACCGAGGAGGCTACGATGGCCGCATCTAAAGGACCACAAACGGCCTCTGACGGCAGCCCCAAGGGGCCGCACACGCGCCCTGACGGCAGCCCCAAGGGGCCGCACACGGGTTCTGACGGCAGCCCCAAGGGGCCGCTCGATGGCCTGATTGTCCTCGACCTGTCCCGTATCCTCGCGGGTCCAACCTGCACCCAGGTGCTTGGTGATATGGGGGCCACGATCATCAAGATTGAACACCCGGAACGCGGTGATGATACACGTACATGGGGCCCTCCGTTCGCCATGGGTGACGATGGCCAACCCACCGATCTCTCAAGTTACTTCATGTCCACCAACCGCAATAAGCTGTCGGTTGCAGTGGATATCTCTACCCCTGAGGGCCAAGCCATAATCCGCCAAATCGCCGCCCGCGCCGATATTGTGATCGAGAACTTCAAACCCGGCGGTCTTGATAAATATCAGCTGGACCATGGCACCATCCTGAACGCCCACCCGTCGCTGATCTATTGCTCGATTTCCGGGTACGGCCAGACCGGCCCCAACCGCAACAAACCCGGCTATGACCTGATGGCGCAGGGGTATTCCGGGATCATGTCTCTGACCGGCGAAGCTGACGGAGCGCCGGTGAAGGTTGCCGTGGGCATCGCAGATGTGGTGACCGGTATGTATGCCGCCGTGGGTATCCTTGCAGCACTTCATCACCGCACCCAAACCGGGCAGGGGCAGCATATTGATCTTAGCCTTGTGGACACCAGCCTGGCGTGGATGATCAACGAAGGTGTGGCGCATTTGACCACCGGCAAACCGCGTCAACGGCGCGGGAACCAGCACGCAACCATTGTCCCGTATCAGACGTTTGCCTGCGCCGACGGTTTTGTCCTCGTGGCTGTGGGCAACAACCTGCAATACACCCGCTTTTGCGACTTCCTTGGGCGACCGGACCTGGCCACTGACCCGCGGTTTGCCACCAACCCCGCGCGGCTGGAACATCGCGACACCCTCATTCCGATACTGGAAGCCCTGATGGCGGCTCAGTCCCAAGCCGATATTGTCAGCGGCCTTGAGGTGCGGAAAGTCCCCGTCGGCCCGGTGCATACGGTTGAACAGGCGTTCGCCTCGGATCAAGCACAAGCCCGTGAGATGCGGATTGACCTGCCCAAAGCGGGCATCAACCGTGGCGGTGTGGAACTGATCGGCAACCCGCTGAAGTTTTCGGCCACACCTGTAACCTACCGCCACGCGCCACCGCATTTGGGTGAGGATACGCAGGCTGTCCTCAACTGGCTGGACGGCAAGACCCAGACACCAGATTCCTGACGCCAGATACCTGACACCTGAGCGCGGCGCGCGGAAAATCGGGGCGCGGCAATTGGTTATAGGGTGGTGAAAGCGGGAATCCGCCCGCCAAATGCGGGTTTCGGCAAGATTTCGATCACGAGAGCGCCCCAGCGCCTCACATGTCCGTCATATTGCCGAAACGCCCCTTCGCGTGGGCGCAGCCATGGGTTACCCCGAACAAAGAGGGCAATTAGAATCGGACTTACAGCATGGCGCAGATCGACTGTTTCGGCCAACCCACGACCATCGGGACAATGGCGGGGGTTGAGGCGTGGAACGCCACTCAGATGGCATTTCTGGCCCATGGGGCTGCAACGCCTGACCATCTGGCTGCAACGCTTGCCGCCGATCCGAACTTCGCGCTTGCCCATGCGGTGAAGGGAATGTTCCTGCTGCTATTGGGCCGCCGGGAACTGGTTCCCACAGCTGTTGAGGCCTGCGCTACCGCCCGCTCAGCGGATGCCGCGCGTCCGGTTTCTGCGCGCGAACGCACCTTTATTGATGCGCTTGAGGTCTGGCTTGGCGGGCACCCGTCCAAAGCTGTGGCGCTTCTTGATACTGTCCTTGTTGCTGCCCCTGACGACACTCTGGCGATGAAATTGTCCCATGCCATTCGGTTTGTTCTGGGGGATGCCCAGGGCATGCGCCGCAGCATTGAACAGGTGATGCCCGCTTACGGCCAGGATCATCCCGGTCGCGGCTACCTGATGGGTTGTCACGCATTTGCGCTGGAAGAAACTGGCGAATTTGGCCGCGCCGCTGCCACAGGATCTGCGGCGTTAGAAATTTCACCCGACGACGCCTGGGGCCTCCATGCCGTGGCTCATGTTTACGATATGACCGGCAGCCCGGACAAAGGCCTGCGATGGTTAACCGGGCGTGAGGCCGCATGGGCCCATTGCAACAATTTCCGCTACCACGTCTGGTGGCACAAGGCGCTGATGCATCTGGACCTTGGCCAGACCGATGTTGTGCTGAACCTCTACGATACCCTGATCCGCGCTGATCATACCGATGATTACCGTGATATCTCCAACGGCACGTCGCTGCTGATGCGCCTTGAACTTGAAGGGATTGATGTCGGAAACCGTTGGGACGAGTTGGCCGATATCTCTGCCAAACGCACCGACGACGGGTCGTTTATTTTCGCCGATTTGCACTACCTATTGGCGCTGGTGGGCGGGCGACGTGAAGACGCCACCGCCAAACTGGTCGCGCGTATCGCCGCTGATGGCGCCCGTTCAGAAACCGAGATGGACATGCGAATGGCCAACCCCGGCATCGCCGCCGCGCAGGGCCTGGAGGCATTTGGTGAAGGGGATTATACCAACGCTTTCCGGAGCCTCGCCAAAGCACGCCGTCACATGCAGCTTGCCGGCGGTTCCCACGCCCAACGTGACGTGTTTGAACGCCTGACCATTGATGCCGGTATCCGCGCGGGCCAACTGAAGAACGCCCTTGGCATCCTCGATGAACGCACCAGCCGCCGCGCCGGTCGCGACGATCACTTCGCGGCAACGCGGCGAGAGATGATCGAAGCGGTTCCCGCCCCCTTGCGCGTCCCTGCGGAATAAGGGACACGGCCCATGGCCATGGTCAGCACAACGCCCAATTTCGCACCGCCCCAAACCTCTGTGGCACAGGCCGCAGGGCCTGCGACCACCCGTGACCCGCGCCTCGATTCCTTTCGCGGCATTGCGATGATCATTATCCTTTTTGCCCACACGCCGGGCAACTTCTTCACCAGCTGGATTCCTGCCCGCTGGGGTTTTTCCGACGCAACCGAGATGTTTGTTTTCAGCTCCGGCATGGCATCCGCCATTGCCTTTGGCCGCACCTTTGAGCGCGCCGGTTGGGGCCTTGGCACCGCCCGCGTCGCCTACCGCTGCTGGCAAGTCTACTGGGCTCACATCGGGATGTTTTTTGCCATCGCAGCCCTTCTGGTGGGCCTGAACGCGCTTGGCCCGTTTGACCGGGACTACGTGGGCCAGCTTAACCTCTACCCGTTCTTTAACGATACGATGCCCGAATTTCTCGGCCTGCTCACCCTGACGTACGTGCCGAATTACTTCGACATTCTGCCGATGTATCTGGTGATCCTCGCCATGATGCCAATTGTGATGGCCTTGTCGCGGATCAATTTGTGGCTGACCGGGGCCGTGGTTTTCACCGTCTGGCTATTCGCCCAACATCGTATCCTGGACTCTGTCGGCGCAGGGCACCTTGCGTTGTCCCTTCCGGCAGAACCCTGGAGCGACCGCCGGTGGTTTTTTAACCCGTTCGGTTGGCAATTGGTGTTTTTCACCGGTTTTGCGTTCATGATCGGCTGGATACCCAAACCACCCGTCAACAAATGGCTGATCGGCGTGGCCGCACTTATTGTCATCGCCAACATCCCGCTCAGTAATATCGGTGTGCGCGCCATCAATCGTGAGTGGTTCGGCCTTGTATTGGACGGCAACCCCGTGATCGATTGGCGGGTCGACAATCGGATATGGATCACCAAATCCGACTTCGGCCTGTTTCGTTACATTCAGTTCCTGTCGCTAGCCTACCTCAGCTGGGTTCTTGTCGGCGTCGGTGGCGCACGCCTGATCGTACAAGGTACGGGAACGGCTGCCCGTATCTGGGACCGCATCATCACAATCCTGATGAAAATCGGCCAACAGAGCCTGGCGGTTTTTGTGTTTTCAATGGTCCTCGCACGGTTCAACGGCTTTTGGCTCGACCAATGGGGCCGCGACGCCACATGGCACACGATCCTTGTGAACCTCGTTGGCGTGGCCCTGTTGATTGCGGTCGCCTACGGCGTCGGCTGGATCAAATCGCAACCATGGAGGGTGGCGCGATGATGACCCGCCGCGAGACTCTTATCGGCATTGCCGCCCTTGCCGCCGCTGGCCGCGCCAACGCCCTGCCGATGTTTCGTGACGGCACCGCTCATCCGTTTGATCGCCCGTGGCTGGAGGCTGAAGCACAGCGTCTTTCCCAAGCCGAATTTGTGCCGATGCCGCTTGTTCCCGAAGGCTGGCGCAACCTTACTTACGACCAATACCGGATGATGTGGTTTGATGGACGTCGCGCCCTCTGGATGGATGAGGATCGCCCCTTCAAGGTCGATTTCTTCCACCCCGGCCTCTACTTTCCGCGCCCGGTTGAGGTGAACGTTGTTGAGGGTGGTGAGGCGCAAACTCTTGCCTTCGACATGTCATTGTTTGATGTGACGGACCAATTCCCCGGCCCGCCGGTGGATGAGACGATGGGCTATTCCGGCCTGCGCCTGCGCAGTGAGCTGGAACAGCCAGACATCTTCACCGAATTTGCCGTGTTCCAGGGCGCCAGCTATTTCCGCGCCATTGGCGCTGGCATGACTTACGGCGTTTCGGCCCGTGGTCTGGCCATCAACACCGCTGGCCCAGAGGGGGAAGAATTCCCCGAATTCACCCGTTTTTGGCTGGAAGCCCCGCAGCCCGGTGACGCCAGGCAGATCCTGCACGCGCTGCTTGATGGCCCGTCCTGCACCGGTGCCTACACCTTTCGCATTGATCCCGGCGATGTCACACGTATGGCCGTTGAGGTCACGCTTTACCCCCGCGTGGACCTGCCCCATGTGGGCCTCGCGCCGCTGACGTCGATGTTCCTGTTCGATCAAACCAACCGTGCCGGTCACGATGATTTCCGCCCCGCCGTACACGACAGTGACGGGCTGATGATCCACAACGGCGCAGGTGAACTGCTTTTCCGGCCCCTGAAGAACCCCACGCAGCTGGAGGTCTCCAGCTTCGTCGATGAGAATCCGCGCGGCTTTGGCCTGATGCAGCGTGCCCGTGACCTGGCCGACTTCGAAGATTTCGAGGCCCATTATCAGGACCGCCCCGCCCTGTGGATCACCCCCGGTGAAGGCTGGGGTGCAGGCTCTGTCCAGCTGGTGGAAATCCCGTCAGAACTGGAAATTTACGACAATATCGTTGTCTACTGGCGCCCCCGCGAGGGGCTGGCCGCGGGCACTCAACACCGCTTCACCTACGATATGGAATGGGGCCATGAGCCGCAACGCCCGCGTGCGGTTGCGCCGGTCCACAGCACCGCCATCGGCGGCAATTGGGATCGTTCGCGCACGCTTGTCTCGGTCGATTTTGCGGATCACCCGGCACTGTCCGGCGCACCCGACAATTACACCAAAATTGTCCGCACCAATCGCGGCGACGTCACCGAAGGTGTGCTGGAACGCAACCCACGAACCGGCGGCTTGCGCCTGACATTTGCCCTTGATCCGGGTGAGCACCCCTCAATGGAGTTGCGCGCGCAGTTGCTGCTGGATGAACAGACGGTGACCGAAGTCTGGCTCTACCGGTGGTCTCCATGACGCGCTCGTTTGAGCCCTACATGCCGCCAGATATGGCCCTTGCCCGCCCGATCCAAAACCTTGGCCGCCCTTATCACGATGTCACCGCCCCCGGCCTTGGGGCAGGGCGCGCCGGGCTTTGGCGGTTGGCAACATTCCTGCCCGCCTTCGCCACAACCCTGGGCCTTGTTGCCGCCTTCACGAATTGGTTTGTGATGGGTGGCCTGACAGGCTTTGAGATGGCGCTTATCTCCCTGATTGCGATCACGTTTTTCTGGATTTCCCTGTCGGTTTCGACCGTGTGTGTTGGCCTTCTCCGCCTGTTCTTCACCCGAAAAGGCGCCACACCCGCAACAGGCCCTTCGATGGACGTGGCGCTTTTGGTGCCGTGTTATAACGAGGTTCCATGGGACGTATTCGGCAATGCCTGTGCGATGTTGGAGGCGCTGGATGCACATACAACTGACCACCGCTACACCCTCTTTATCCTGTCGGACACCCGTGACACTGCAACAGCGGAGCAGGAGCTTCGCGCCTTTGCCACCTTGCGTGCGCGTTTGCCCGAGAGCATCCGCATTCACTACCGCAGACGCCCCGAGAACATTGACCGCAAGGTTGGCAATCTGGCGGATTGGGTGGAACGTTGGGGCGGCGGATACGCCGCGATGCTGGTGTTGGACGCCGATAGCCTGATGTCGGGTGACGCCATCGTTGCCCTGACCGATGAACTGTCATGTGACCCGACAGCGGGCCTGATCCAGTCTTTCCCGCAGCTTTACGGGGCCGAGACTGTTTTTGCCCGGGTGCAGCAGTTTTCTTCAGTGATTTATGGTGCTGTGTTGGCAGAGGGCCTGGCCACCTGGTCCGATCAAGAGGGCAATTACTGGGGCCACAACGCGATCATCCGTACGGCGGCTTTCGCCTCCTGCGCCGGGTTGCCGAAGCTCAAAACCATCACCGGCAAAGGCACGTTGATCCTGAGCCATGATTTTGTGGAGGCGGGCCTTTTGCGCCGCGCCGGATGGGGCGTACGCTTCAGCCCTCGGATCAAAGGCAGCTACGAGGAAGTCCCCGCAACGCTGATTGACTATGTGATCCGCGATCAACGTTGGTGTCAGGGCAATTTGCAACACCTCAAACTGTTGACCTCAAACGGTTTTCACGCGGTCACCCGGTTCCACCTGTTCCACGGCGCGGTCAGTTATCTGCTTAGCCCGGCGTGGTTTGCACTGCTGATGGTCTGGGCGTTAATTGGCACCGGCGCAGAGCAGAACGTGATCCGATATTTTGTCGGGGTGAACCCGCAGGTGCAATGGCCCGAGATGACGGCGGTTCACTCCACCGCGCTTCTGGTGTTCATGTACGGAATGTTGTTGGCGCCCAAGGCGTTAGGGGCCGCAGCTATTGGCGGGATTGGCGTGCGGATAGCTGAGCTTGGCGGGCCGTTTCGCTTCGCCACATCATTTGTATCCGAGCTGGTGTTGTCGATCCTCTACGCGCCGATCCTGATGGTACAACAAACGTTGGCAGTGCTGAAAACCGCCCTTGGCATCCGGATTGATTGGTCGCCACAAGCCCGCTCAGGTGGTCATTATTCGCTTTGGGTGTTGATGAAATTCCATGTGTTGGAAACATTTGCCGGGGTGGCGCTGGCCGCAGGAATGGTGGCGGGCATCGTCTCGCTCTGGTTACTGCCAATCGCCATCTCGCTGACATTTGCGGTTCCGCTATCGGCTTTGTCGGGCCTGCGACTGACCCGCTTTCGGGCAACGGAACGGGCCCTTGGAACCCCCGAGGTTTATGCCGCCCCGGCCATCATCCTTGCTGCCCGCGCCCATCGGGCTGAGTTGCGAGAGACCCTGGCTGATCTTCCTGACGCCGCAGAGTAATTGTTCCCTATGGGCGTCCATGCGGCCCGAGCCGCCAGGTGTCAAACTTCCAAATGGGTGTAGATGGTTCCAGATGGAGGTATTGCGTTACAATCCCTCAAACCAATCCAGCGCCATATCAGCCCATCCGCGCGGCACCGCATGGCCGCCGGGGAACAGCGCAAATTGTAGTGAGCCAGCCTCACATGAGGTCCAGATCCGGTGCCAGTAATAGCCCTCGTTACTGATCTCATCGGGGGCGGAACGGGCGCACCCATTGGTTTCCCGCCAAACCTCCATCGCCGCAAAAACGTCGCCTTGGCGAATGCTTCCGCCGCGAAAGACGCGGCCCTCGATCGGTACGGTTTCGTCGCTCCAGCCATGGGTGTGCAGCACGTCCACAGGACCGGAACAGGCGTCCAGCGCCGGGTGCGGACGCCAGAACGATCCAGCCACCGGCGCGTAGGCACGAGCCAAATCGGGTGCCGCGCAAGCGAGGTAAGACACCATCGAGCCGCCGATGGAAAACCCTGCAAGAAGAACCGCTTGGCGGTTGATGTTGTGAGTGTCAGACGCGTCGGTCAGGACCTGTTGAATGAAGGCGGCCTCGTCCCGCACAGCCTCTCGTTCGGGGTGGAAAGACCACGACGAGCCAAAGCGCGACCCCGGTCGTTGCAAACCTTGGGGAGCGATCACCGCATAGCCACGCTCATTGATGGCGCGGGCCAGCATGTTCACCATCCCTTCGCCACGCCCCCCTGCACCGTGCAGGATCATCACGGCAGGGAACGGGCCTTCGCCCGCAGGCAGCGTGATGTGGTATTCACCCAAAGGGACCTCGCAAGGGCCTGATACGTCGGCACAATCTGCGAATGCAGGGCTGGTCAGCAGCAAGGTTGCGAGGGCGCTTTGTTTGATCATTTTGGTGTCCCTGGGAGTGTGGTGAGGGGCGGGGCAAAGGTGCCCCCACCCGGCTATTCCTGCCCTTCGGAAAACGACTGATGCCGGGGTTCAGCTGCGATCTACGGGCAGGCCTTCGTTGAGCCAACCGGGGCCAGCGCCAGAGCCGAACATACCTTCGGGCACGTCGATGATGTTGGTGAATCCGGCCGCAACCAACTGATTGGTCAGCCGCGAAGATCGCACGCCACGGGCACAGATCAAGGCAACACGGGCATCCCGCGCGCCCCCCGTAAGCTCCAGTAGCGCCTCAGTAAAGTCATCCCGGCGCATGTCCAGACGGTGCCCCGAGGCGGGGCTGCCAGTGGCCTGCCATTCATCGGGGCGGCGAATGTCGATCAACAGGATTTCCCCGGAGCTGGCCAGTTGATGTGCGGTGGCGACGTCAATTTGCTCATCAACACCTTCCGAGAGGGCGGCGTAAAACAGGTTATTCCCCTCCGTGGCGATAAACACCCCGCCTACCAGCGCCTATGCGCCTGCACCGATCAAGAAACGTCTGCGATCCATATCAGCTGGCCTCCAGATAGTCG
>JAESTV010000098.1 GCA_016763475.1 Roseicyclus sp. | reverse complement strand
ATGACATAACTTGCACGCGCCCGCCCCTTCATCTGGCCCCTTCATCTGGCCAAAAATACCTCGGGGGAGGCGAAGCCGGGGGCAGCGCCCCCCTCTTTTTTACGAAAACAATGCAGCAAAGCTGCGCAACTTGACTAAGGTCACCCCCCATGGACCTCGCCACCTACATCCCGGTTTTTGTGACCCTCCTGGTGATCATCGACCCCGTGGCACTGGCGCCGATGTTTGTGGCGCTGACCCAGGGCATGACCACCCGCCAACGCCGCGCCATCGCAATCCGTGCCTGCCTTGTTGCGGCCGCCCTGCTCACCCTTTTCGGTCTGGCAGGTGAGGCGGTTCTCGGTTTCCTCGGCATTTCCATGCCCGCCTTCCGCATTGCTGGCGGCATCCTCCTGTTCCTCACCGCGTTGGATATGTTGTTTGAACGACGCACGGCACGTCGGCAGGGTCAGGCTGACACCGAGCAGGATGACCCCTCGGTCTTCCCCCTCGCCATTCCCCTGATCGCGGGTCCCGGCGCGATCACCACAATGATCCTGCTGACCGGCCAGGACGCCAACCCGTTGAACACATTTGCGGTCCACGGCGTCATGGGTCTTGTGCTCTTAGGTGTGCTGGCAATGTTCCTGTTGGCAGGCCCCCTGGAGCGCCTCCTCGGGGCCACGGGCATCAACGTGGTCACCCGCCTTCTCGGCATGCTTTTGGCCGCCCTGTCGGTGCAATTCATCATTGATGGAATGCGCGACCTGCAAGTCATCTGATCCACACCTATATCCCAAGGGACAGGAGAATTTGATCATGACGTCCGAAGACATCCCCCGGCTGATCTATCTGGTCTTGCTTCTCTGTATGGTGGGCGGGTATTTTCTTATGTCCCAAAGGCGCAACCTTGGCAAAGTGGCGCGATATGCGGTGATCTGGGCATTCCTGTTTCTGGGGGCAATTGTCGCCGCTGGTCTCTGGACCGAAATGCGCAACGACCTGTCCCCCCGCCAATCCGTGATCCAGGGCGGCGCGGTGGAGGTGCCGCGCGCGCCTGATGGGCATTTCTATCTGAACCTGGAGGTAAACGGCGTGCCGACCCGGTTTGTTGTCGACACCGGGGCCAGTGCCATAGTGCTGACGATGGCGGATGCAGCCGCCGCCGGGATCGACATCGACACCCTGATCTTCTCGGGCCGCGCCCAAACCGCCAATGGTCGGGTTGAGACCGCACCGACCCGGATCACCACCCTCACCCTTGGTGACATCGCCGACTCAAATGTCCGCGCCGTGGTGAATGGTGGCGAGATGCGCGAGAGCCTTCTTGGCATGTCTTACCTCAGCCGGTTTTCCCGGCTCGAGATCGCAAATGGGCGGTTGTTGCTGGAGCGCTGACCTGTGATCCAGATATACTGATTTTCATATACCAGCCGCCTCAGGTATAGTTTTTTCGGATATCAGGACCCGGCGCTTTCGGCTTTCATCTCCCACCGTCCGGAGGCCTCGGACCAATACTTCGCGCCACATCCCGCCGCAGTAAGGGTTTTCCACTGCTCCCGCGCGACCTGCAAAGACGCCTCGTCATGGCCGTCAAACAGCACCATGACCCGCGCCATTTCCCCAACCTCACCAGGCGCAATTTCTGCGCCCTCAACAGACACGATACACCTTGGATCATTGCTCGCCACACCTGTGGTCAACAGGATCGGCTGCGCCCCATCGTGATCCCCACCAGCGCAGCCATGGGGCAGAAAGCTGTCGTGGGGCTGAAGCCACAATTGCTCGTCCAATTGGCGCAATGTGGCCTCTGTCCGCCCCCGTATGGCAACCCGCCATCCGGCCTGCACCGATTTCTGGAGCAAGACCCGCAAAGTCACCTCCAACGGTCTTTCCGTAAGATGGTAAAAGTATGCTTCTCCCATGGGTTAGCCGCCAAGCCTAAAGTGATACATTAGCTTTCATACCCGTCACGCACCAGCCGGTCCAAAGCCATCACACCCCAACCCGTCGCGCCCTTCGGGGCCAAAACGCTGTCACTTTTCACCGATGCCACACCGGCAATATCGAGGTGAATCCAGGGGGTTTCGTCTTTCACAAACCGCAGCAGGAACTGCGCCGCCGTGATCGAACCCGCGGCCCGGCCACCGACGTTCTTCATATCCGCCACCCGGCTTTTCAGCATCTTGTCATAGGCATCCCCCAAAGGCATGCGCCACGCCCCCTCATCCTCCGCCCCGGCGGCCTTCAGAAACGCGTCACACAGGGTATCCGAATTCGAGAATACGCCAGCGTTTTCATGGCCTAAGCCGATAATGATCGCCCCCGTCAGGGTTGCCAGATCAATCATGCCAACCGGTTCAAACCGCTCCTGCGCGTACCACATGATATCACACAAAACCAACCGCCCCTCGGCGTCGGTGTTGATGACCTCAACCGTGTCACCCTTCATCGAGGTCACCACATCGCCGGGGCGGGTGGCACGCCCATCGGGCATGTTTTCCACCAAGCCCACAACACCGACCACATTTGCCCTGGCCCCGCGCAACGCCAATGTGCGCATCACACCTGCCACAACACCTGCGCCGCCCATATCCATGGTCATGTCTTCCATGCCGCCCGCGGGTTTGAGGCTGATACCGCCGGTGTCGAACACAACACCTTTGCCGATCAACGCCAGTGGCTTCTCATCGCCGCCGCCATTCCAGTGCATCACCACAACCTTGCTCGGGCTCTCACTCCCCATACCCACCGACAACAACGTCCGCATTCCAAGGGCTTCAAGCGCATCCTCATCAAGGACTTCCACCTCCAGCCCGATCTGTTTCATCGCTTCCAGTCGGTCGGAAAATTCTTGCGTTGTCAGGATGTTAGCAGGCTCGTTGATCAAATCCCGGGTGAAAAACACCCCCTCCGCGACGGCCATCGCGGTGTTGGCCTCCAGCTCCACCTCCTCGGGTTTCGTGCAGTAGATCATTGCCGCCGCAGCGTCCGTCTTCTCAGCGGTTTTATGGGCATCAAACTCATAAGCCCGCAGCGCCAACCCAAGCGCCAGATCCGCCGCGCGGCCCAACCCACCGACACAAACCGCCAGGTTGTCCTTGGCTTTGAATTTCGCCAACGACGCCCCCGCCTTGCGCGCCGCTTTCATCGAGGGGCGGCGATCGAGTTTCACAACCAACAAAGCCGACGCCGCCAACCCCGCCGGGAACCCAAGGGAGGCCCCTTCGCCAACCTTCACCTTCTCCCACCGCTCAGACTCGACCAGACGGGCAATCGCTTGTTTTGTCAGCCGATTTACACGCCGCCCCGCTGGGTCCAGCTTGCCGTCAGACGTGACCAGCACCGCCAGTTTGCCCTCAACTGCGGCAAGGGCGTCGAGGTCGGTTTCAGCATAGGTGAGCGAGATCAAGGTGGTCATGGGCGGCTCCTGGCAAGCGTATGGGGCGACGAAAACGTGACATTCAGGCCAGACCTTAGGGCGGTGTTCCGCCCTTGGCCAGATCACCCCTACGCATCCCCGAAAAACTGATCTAAAACATAGATGACGTGGTCGGGCTGCTACCCGGACACCGCATGTGGGGGTCTGACAGCCTTGGGAAACATATACGCCGGAGGATGACCCGTTGGGTCACGACCAAGGAGAATGACCCGTTGGGTCAATACGACCAAGGAGGATGACCCGTTGGGTCACGACCAAGGAGGATGACCCGTTGGGTCAATACGACCGATATATCTTACGGCAGCTGGTGACGCTGTTCGGGTTCTTCAGCCTAGTGCTGGTGTCGGTCTATTGGGTCAACCAAGCCGCGCGGCTGTTTGACAGCCTGATTACCGATGGCCAGAACGTCGGCGTATTCCTCGAATTTTCAGCCCTGACATTGCCGTGGATCATTCAGCTTATCCTGCCGGTTTCTGCTTTTGTGGCAACGCTTTACATCTTCAACCGCCTGATCTCGGACTCCGAGTTGGTGGTGCTGCAAACGGCTGGCCTGTCGGCGGTACGCCTGTTGCGGCCGGTTCTTGTGTTCGGGGTGTTGATGGCGCTGCTGGTTGGGGTGCTCAGCAACTTTCTGGCCCCCGCCGCGCGGTCTCAATTCATCGAGCGGCAGCTGGAAGTCCGGGATGACCTGACGGGACGGTTTCTGCGCGCCGGAGAATTCATCCACCCGACCACCGGGCTGACTGTCTATATCCGCGAGATCACCGAACTTGGGGAATTCCGCGACCTGTTCCTGCAAGATGGCGGCACACCCGGAGTCGAGGTCACCTATACCGCCACCACGGCCCTGTTGGTGCGCTCCCCAACCGGGCCACGTCTGGTGATGTTTGACGGCATCGCGCAAACCCTGGATCTGGACACCGGGCGCCTTGCCACCGTGTCATTCAGCGATTTCACCTACAACGTCGGCACCTTGGTCGACGAAAACGCGCTGCGTCAGGCCGACGTGCGGGAACTTCCCACACTGGTGCTGCTGGCTGCAAATGCGCAGGTTGCGGAGGCGCTGAACTTGCCGCTGGCCCATATGGCGTTTGAGGGGCATGACCGCCTTGCGCAGTCATTGTTCGTGATCTTTGTGCCGCTGATCGGGGCGGCATCGCTGATGTTGGGTAACTTTTCACGCTTCGGGGTCTGGAAACAGATCCTGATTGCAGTGGCCCTGGTGTTGCCGATGCAGATTGTGCGCAACGCAGCTGAGTCAATTGTGCGCGCCGATGCAGAGGCATGGCCTGTCGCCTATGCGCAGCCAGCGCTCGCCGTCCTTGCGGCCACACTCATGGTCTCGCTTGCGATGCGACGGCGCACCGGATGGCGGAGCGTTCCGGTATGATCCTGCACATCTATATCGCCACCCGCTTCTTGCGGGCATTCGGGATTGTGCTGGCGGTGTTTGTTGCGATCCTTCTGCCCATCGACATGGCAGATCAATTGCGCCGGATTGGCAGCGATCAGGGGTTTTCGGCGGTGTTGCAGCTGGCTTTGCTGAACCTGCCGCGCAGCCTGATGGGCCTGATGCCGCTGTTTGTGATGTTGGCCACGTTGGTCCTGTTTCTGGGCCTTGCGCGCACGTCGGAACTGGTTGTGGTGCGGGCGGCGGGTCGATCTGCCCTGCGCTCAGCTGCGTCGCCGGTGATTGTGGCGCTTCTCATCGGCATCTTGTCGCTGCTGGTTCTGAACCCACTGGTCGCCACCACTGCGCGGCAATACGATCTGACTCTGGCGCGCCTGTCGGGGCTGGAAAGCCGCTCTGTTTCAATCACCGGGCAAGGATTATGGCTACGTCAGGGTGTGGAGAGTGAGCAAACCGTGATCCGCGCCCGTGCAACCAATTCCGACGGGACACATCTGTTTGATGCGTCGTTCTTCACGTTCGATGCTGACGGCCAACTGTTGGAGCGGATGGACGCGGGTGAAGCGGTGTTGACCCTGGGCGCATGGACCTTGACAGATGTGAAGCGCTGGCCGCTGGCGGGGTCGGACAATGCCGAGGCTGACGCGCAGCTATTCGACACGCTCACGCTGCCCTCAACCCTGACCGCCGAGCAGATCCGCGACAGTTTCGGAAAACCCGAAACCGTCCCGATATTCGAGCTGCCGGGCTTCATCCGGCAACTCAACAATGCGGGTTTTGCGGCCCTTCAACACCGCACCTGGTTTCAGATGCAGCTGTCCTCGCCGCTATTGATGGCCGCGATGGTCCTGATTGGCGCAGGCTTCACCATGCGACACACAAGGTTCGGCAAAACCGGCATAATGGTTTTGTCAGCGATCCTTTTCGGCTTCGGCGTTGTTTTCCTTCGCCGGTTTGCCGAGGTGCTTGGCGAAACCGGGCAACTTTCGGCAACACTTGTGGCCTGGACACCGCCGATTGCGGCAATCCTCTTGGCCTTGGGCTTTCTATTGCATACGGAGGATGGGTGACCCGGCGCGCGATCCATATCGCTGCGGCCGTTTTGGCCGCTTTTGTCTGCCTCACCTCACCGGGGGCGGCGCAGGATTCTGCGTCCTCGGTACCGGCCACATTGATCGCTGACAATATCCGCTTCGATGGCTCAACCTCGATCACGGCGCGCGGCGCGGTAGAGGTGTTTTACAACGGCTCCCGCCTGCGCGCGGAATCGATCAGCTTTGATGGTGCGACCGATAATTTGCGGGTTCAAGGCCCGCTGACCCTGATTGATGAAACCGGAAACTCCGTCTTTGTGGCTGAGTTTGCAGAGCTTTCTGCGGACCTTCAAAATGGGGTTATGCAATCCGCGCGGTTGGTGCTGGATCGTCAGTTGCAGATCGCCGCAACCGAGATCACCTATTCGCAAGGCCGTTATACCCAGCTCTATCAAGCAATCGCCTCGTCATGTGAGGTCTGCTTCGGCAACCCCACGCCGCTGTGGGAAATCCGGGCGCGCCGGATCATTCATGACGCCGAGGAGCAGCAGCTTTACTTCGATAACGCGCAGTTCCGCGTCCTTGGTGTGCCGGTGTTCTTCCTGCCGCGCATGCGCCTGCCTGATCCGACGCTGGAACGGGCAAACGGGTTCCTCGCGCCATCCCTCCGGGCCAACGACAACACCGGAACTCAACTACGGGTGCCTTACTTCATTATGTTGGGGGACCATGGGGACATCACCGTCACGCCATGGATCGGCCTTGGCACCCAGACAATCGAACTGCGGTACCGCCAGGCGTTCCGCAATGGCGAGTTGGAGGCGACAGGTGCGGTCAGTTGGGACGATCTGACCGACAATTCCCCGCGCGCCTACCTGTTCGCAGATGCCACCTTCGAGATCCCGCGTGACTTCACCCTGGATCTGCGAATTCAGGCTGTAAGTGACCGCGGCTATCTGACCACCTATGGCTTCCCGGACCCTGACATTCTCGAAAGCCATGGGCGTATCAGCCGGGTGATGCGTGATGAATATATCGAGGCCTCCGCCACGCTTTACCAATCCCTGCGCGACGGGGTGGACAACGACATTCTGCCAACCCGCGTCCTCCATGGCGAGATCATTCGCCGGGTCACGCCGCCGGTCATTGGCGGCACCCTCACGGCGGAACTGGAGGCGACAGGGTTTTACCGTTTCTCCAGCACCGATGGCGATGATGGCCGTGATGTGTTCCGGGTCACCGGAGAGCTTGATTGGCGCCGGTCCGAAACCTTTGGCGGCTTGCTGGCAACCTTTGAGAGCGCGCTGCATGGTGGCGTCTACAACACCCAGCAAGACAGCAGCTTTGGGCAAACCGTCTACCGCCTGACGCCTTACGCCGCGGTGGAATTGCGCTACCCGGTTCAGGCGGTCTCGGCCAGTGGCGTCAGCCATGTGATTGAGCCGATAGCGCAGCTTGTCTGGTCCGAAACCTACGGCGACCCTGCCCCCAATGAAGACAGCTTCATCGTCGAATTCGACGAGGCCAACCTGTTTGCGCTGGATCGCCTGCCCGGATCGGATCGGCGCGAAACCGGGGCGCGGGCAAATATCGGGCTGAGCTACAGCCGTATTGCGCCCTCGGGTCTTACCGTCGGGGTGGCCGGCGGCGTGGTATTGCGCAGCGACGATCAAGGGCAATTCACCGATGGCTCAGGCCTGAACGGTGTGCAATCGGATTTCCTGTTGGCCACCCATGTCAGCTTCAACGAACGCCTCAGCCTGGTGAACCGCTCGCTGTTTGACAGCCACTTTAGTTTCACCTCCAGCGAATTGTCGCTGCTGTGGGCCGGTGATCGCCACAACGTGGCCTCAACCTACACCTTTCTGGAAGCGGATTTAGGTGAATTTCGCCCCGATGATTTGGCGGAATGGGCGTTTGATGGCAGCTACGGCCTTGCCAGCGGCTGGGAAGCCGGGGTCAACTGGCGGTATGATTTCATCGAGAATTCGCCGTCGCGGGCGGGTCTGTCGTTGGGGTTCGCAAATGAATGTGTGGATATGGAGTTTTCCGTCTCACGCCGGTATACCGCTTCCACCAGTGTCGAACCGGCGACGAGCTTTGGCTTAACCGTCTCACTCGCCGGATTCGGCGCTGGACGTGAAGGCCGCTCTACGGCGCGCAGCTGCCGGGGATAAGGCAGACGGGTAATGGACGCGGATTGGGCATAGATTGGGCAAGACAAGAATGAACAGGGGCTCACGCATGAACGGCACTCTCTTTGCGGCGAAACGCTTGCGGCAGGTAACATCTCATTGGCCGGGTCTTTTTGCCGCCCTGATGACGCTGTGTCTGGCGGTCCCTGCCAGCGCGCAGAACCCATTTTCCGTGGCCATCGAAATTGATGATGCCATCGTCACACATTACGAAATCAGCCAACGGGCGCGGTTCCTGGACGTGCTCAACGCCCAGGGTGATCTGCGCCAGCAGGCCATCGATGCGCTGGTCAACGAGCGCCTTCAGGTTGAGGCCGCCCTCAGCTTGGGTGTCGAAGCCTCTCCCGCTGACATCGAGGCCGGACTGGAAGAATTTGCCGTCCGCGCCAATCTGGGGGCTGAGCAATTCCTGCGCCAGATGGGCCAGGAAGGGATTGCCCCCGAAACCGTGCGCGATTTTGTCGCCAACGGCATCACCTGGCGCAATCTGGTGCGGGCCCGCTTTGCACCGCGCGCACAGATCAGCGATGCGGATGTGGAGCGGGCGCTGGAGTTGGGCACGATATTGGGCGGCGGGATCGAGATCTCGCTTGCCGAGATCATCATTCCCGTAACCCCGGAAAACCAGGCAGACCTTGAGACCGAGCTTAGCCGCCTTGGCCAGCAACTTAACGGCGATGCCGAGCAGTTTTCGGAAGCGGCGCGGCGCTTTTCGGCCGCCCCGACCCGTGAAGCGGGTGGTGCAACAGGGTGGCGCGCGCTGGCTGATTTGCCCGAAGGGTTACGTGAGCGTTTCCAGACCATGGGTTATGCTCAGGTGACCGAGCCGATTTCTTTGGGCGGGGGGCAGGCATTTGCCCTGTTCCAGTTCCGCGGCCAGCGAGAGGTCAACTCTCCACGTCTCCCGGTGACCTCGATCAACTACGTCTCGATCGCGATCCCCGGTGGGCGCACACCCGAGGCTCTGGCTGAGGCAGAGCGTCTGCGCAGTGCCGTGGACGTGTGTAACGATTTCAACGGCGTGATCCCCGGCGGGTTTGAGCTTCATTCCGTGGCCCCCGGCCAGTTGAGCGACGATGTGGCACTGGCCCTGCGCGCCCTCGACAACAATGAGATGTCGACCTCTGTGACCCGCAACAACGGCACCGTGCTGCTGGCGCTGATGTTATGTGACCGGGTCACCGCAGATCCGGAATTGGGTCGTGAGGTGATCCGCCAGCAGCTGTTTGGCCAACGGCTGGAGGCTTTGGCCAACAGCTATCTGGAAGAGCTTCGGGCTGAGGCCCGGATCAATTTCCTCAACTGATTGCCGATGAAACTGTTGGCCCCTATCGCATTGTCCGTGGGGGAGCCTTCGGGCATCGGACCAGAGATTGCCGCCGGGGCCTGGGCGCGACTTGGCGCGCAGCTGCCGTTTTTTGTGATCGGTGATCCAAAACATCTGGCAGGGCTTGGTGCCCCGGTGGTGGAGATTGCGGCACCCTGCGATGCCATGGACGCCTCATCCCGCGGGCTGCCGGTCCTGCCGCACCCGTTTGCCGCCCCTGCGGTGCCCGGACAACCTGACGCCGCCAATGCCCGGGGAGTGATTGAGGCAATCACCCGCGGCGTTGATCTGGTGAGGCAAGGGGAGGCTTCGGCGCTGACCACAGGGCCAATCCACAAAAAGGCCCTGAAAGATGGCGCCGGGTTCCGGTTTCCGGGCCACACCGAATTTCTGGCCGATCTGGCAGGGGTGGAGCAGGTTGTGATGATGCTCGTCTGCCCTGAATTGCGGGTGGTGCCGGTGACCATCCACATCGCGTTACAAGCGGTGCCCGCTGCGCTGACGGCGGCGCTGGTGCGTGAGACCATCACAATCACCCATTCGGCCTTGCAACAGGATTTTGGCATCGCGTCGCCACGTATCGCCGTGGCCGGGCTGAACCCCCATGGGGGAGAAGGCGGCACCATGGGACGGGAAGAGATCGAGATGATTGCGCCGGTATTGGAAGCGTTGCGCGCTGAAGGGCTGGCGCTGACAGGGCCACATTCGGCGGACACGATGTTCCATGCAGGCGCACGGGCTGGCTATGACGCGGCAGTGGCGATGTATCACGACCAGGCGCTTGTCCCGATCAAGACCATAGACTTCGCCGGGGGGGTAAACGTGACCCTTGGCTTGCCGTTTGTCCGAACCTCGCCGGATCACGGCACCGCCTTCGACATCGCAGGTCGCGGCATTGCTGATCCAACCTCGCTGGTGGCGGCACTGGAAGTGGCTCGGGACATGGCGGCGGCACGGGATGCAAGCGGGCGCGCGCCGTGAGCGGGTGTTTCGCCGCGTGCTCGGCCTTCGGCCTGCGCCCCGCACGCGACGTGGCGCCCTTATCCGCGCCTTCGGCTTGGAACCGGGCGCAGGTGCATCGCGGTGGGGTTAGTCGCCGTGGGGGTAATGGTGTTGGGATGGCGGGGATGACATGGATGGCGGGGAAGCCGCGCCTCGTGGTCCGTGGCACCCCCATCACCCGGACCATTGGCAAGAAGCCCGCACCATTGGCAAGAAGAAGGGGGCGCGTAGCATGAGCAGCATCGACAACCTGCCACCGCTCAGGCAGGTCATCGCCACCCATGAATTGTCCGCCCGTAAGGCGTTGGGGCAAAATTTCCTGCTGGATTTGAACCTGACCGCAAAGATTGCACGTGTTGCGGGTGATCTGTCGCAGGTGGATGTGTTGGAGGTTGGACCCGGCCCCGGCGGCCTGACCCGCGCGCTGTTGGCTGAGGGTGCCCGGCGGGTTGTGGCGGTGGAAAAAGACCCCCGGTGTTTGCCTGCATTGGCCGAGATCGAGGCCGTCTATCCGGGACGGTTACGGGTGCTGCATGGCGATGCGATGGATCTGGATTGGGAGGCCGAATTGAGCGCCCCACGCAAGATTGTGGCCAACCTGCCGTACAATGTCGGGACCGAGCTGCTGGTGCGCTGGTTGACACCTGCCAGTTGGCCGCCGCCGTGGGAGAGCCTGACGTTGATGTTTCAGCGCGAAGTGGCGGAGCGGATTGTGGCGAAGCCGGGCAGCAAGGCGTACGGGCGGCTGGCAATTCTGGCCCAGTGGCGGGCCGATGCCCGTATTGCGATGACCCTGCCACCCGAGGCCTTCACGCCAGCGCCGAAAGTGCATTCCGCAGTGGTGCATTTGACTGCCCTGCCGGTGCCCCGGTTCGAAGCTGACGCAAAGGTGCTGAGCCGTGTGGTGGCAACGGCCTTTGGTCAGCGACGCAAGATGTTGCGCTCGGCGCTGAAAGGGATGGCTCCCGATATCGAAGATCGTTTGGTCGCTGCTGGTCTGACACCCACTGACCGGGCAGAACAGGTCCCGATTGAAGGGTTTTGCGCCTTGGCCCGTGTAATGGCAGACGTGGGAAAGGCGTAGATCTCAGACCTCAGGTACAGGCCTCAGGCATAAAAAAGGGGCCACGCGGGCCCCTTTTTCTTATTCCGCAGTTTCTTGTGGCGGTGGAGCGTCAGCACCGGAAGTTGCGCCGTCACTTGCCGCATCAGGGGTGACAGCGGGGGCAACGGGGGGGGGAGCATCAGCTTTGCGCCGCCGTGTCCGTGGGCGTTTGGGTTTTGGGGTGTTTTCGGGGGTCTCGACCAAGCCGCCTTCGCCTTGTGTCGACTCAATCACCGCATCGAAGGAGCCTTGAGGCTCTGCCTCTGCATGGGGTTGCTCGGTCTGGGCAGGTTGCTGATCGCCACCACCGCCGCCACCACCGCCGCCACGATTGCGACGATTGCCGCCGCCCTGCTGGTTGCCGCCTTGCTGGTTGCCGCCCTGCTGGTTGCCGCCCTGCTGGTTGCCGCCCTGCTGCCCACCTTGCTGGTTGCCCTGCTGCGCTTGTTGCTGCGCATTCTTGGCATCCATTTCGCGCTGCGCCTCAGCCAGCATCCGCAAATAATGCTCTGCGTGTTGCTGAAAGCTCTCAGCCGCCACGCGGTCATGGCTCAGCTGCGCGTCACGGGTCAGCTGGTTGTATTTATCGACGATCTGCTGGGGCGTACCGCGAACCTTGCCTTGAGGACCTGAAGAGTCGAAAACGCGGTTAACAACGTTTCCAACCGAGCCAGAGCGGTTGCGGTTCCCTTTGGACCGCGAGCGGTTTTTCGATGATCTCATGTGTGCTATAAATCCAGTGGTCCTGGTTGGTGGCCACAACGCGCATTTGGCGGGGCCCGGGAAGTCTCAGTTTGCGCGTAGCTGCGGGTTGCCCCGGGCACTAGCGCTGTCTGGTAAGAAAGGCGTGGGGGGCTCACCGAGCCACGTTTCACGCTTGGTATTGAGTAAACATGCAGGCGCATGGGTGTCCAGCGCAATTTGGCGAAAATCAGTGTTTCCCCTGTGTTGACGGCATTTTTGCGCTGAAACGCCGCCGTTGGCCGGGATTCCCCGTGGCCCGCCTAAGGTGACGTGGCGCTGATAACACGGTCTTTTCCCGATAGATCAGCGTGGAGGCGGACATCTGCCAAACCCGCAGCGCGCATCAGCCTGGCGACCGTGACGCCCTGATCATGGCCGATTTCCACGATCAACCGACCGCCGGGCGAAAGATGTGCCGGGGCATGAGCCGCGATCACGCGGTAGGCGGACAATCCATCACCGCCCGGTGTCAAAGCGATGGACGGCTCCCATTGCGTGACCTCAGGTTGCAGGGTGCCATAAGTGGCGGCATCCACATAAGGCGGGTTCGAGACAATCAGATCAAACCTGCCCTCCACACCCGCAAACCAATCCGCCTGCGTCAATGTCAGACGCTCCGCAACACCTGCGGCTTGCGCATTGTGCCGGGCCACATCCAGCGCGGCGGCGCTGATATCGGTGGCCAGCCCCGTCACTTCGGGCCGCTCCGCCAGAAGGGTGATGGCGATGGCCCCGGTCCCGGTGCCCAGATCAAGAAGCCGCGAGAACGGCTCTGCAAGGGCAAGCTCCACCAGCGTCTCGGTATCCGGGCGTGGGGTCAGGGTGTCAGATGTGACGCGGAACGGGCGCCCGTAGAAATCCCAGGTGCCAAGGATCTGCGATAACGGCTGCCGGTTGCGGCGCGCCGAACGCGTCAAGAAACCGGCGCTGCTGCGCTCCATCCACGGGCCAGGCCTGATCCAGCCGCGAGAGCAGTTGAGCGGACCGCAGATCAAGGGCATGACACAGGATCAGACGTGCCTCACGCTCTGCCTCATGGGGTGGCATGATCTCGGACAGCTGCGCACGCGCCGCGCCAAGACTGTCACCCAGACATCCGCTCATCCCTCCATTTCCGCCAGCTTCGCGGCCTGATCCTCTGCCGTCAGGGCATCAATGATCTCATCCAGATCCCCCTGCATCACCTGATCCAGCTTATACAGCGTCAGGTTGATGCGGTGGTCCGTCATGCGGCCCTGAGGGAAGTTGTAGGTGCGAATGCGCTCCGAGCGGTCACCCGTGCCGACCTGCGCCTTGCGATCGGCCGAGCGTTCATCATCAATTTTCTGGCGCTCCGCATCGTAAAGCCGGGCCCGCAGCACCTGCATGGCGATCTCACGGTTGCGGTGTTGGGATTTCTCCGAACTCACAACCACAATACCCGACGGGATATGGGTGATGCGCACCGCAGAATCGGTGGTGTTGACGTGTTGCCCCCCGGCGCCTGACGCGCGCATTGTGTCGATGCGAATGTCGGTGGCGGGGATGTCGATATCAACGGCCTCAGCCTCGGGCAGCACCGCAACCGTCGCAGCCGAGGTATGGATACGCCCCCCCGATTCCGTCTCGGGCACCCGCTGAACCCGGTGAACCCCGGATTCATACTTCAGCCGGGCAAAAACGTTTTCGCCCTCGACCCGCGCCGTGACCTCTTTGATCCCGCCAAGGTCACTTTCCTGTATGTCCACAATCTCCAGCCGCCAGCCGCGCGCTTCGCAATACCGCGTATACATGCGCAGCAAATCACCGGCGAACAACGCCGCCTCATCGCCGCCAGTGCCGGGGCGAATTTCGATCATCGCAGGTTTGGCGTCAGCGGCATCTTTTGGCAGCAGCGACAGTTGCAGGGATTTCTCTGCCGCCGGAATAGCCGCCTCAATGCGCGCCAGTTCCTCCTGCGCCAGTGGCTTCATGTCGGGATCTTCCAACATCACCTGCGCCTCATCAAAGTCGGCTAACAACTGTTCGTAAGCCGCGATCTCAACCACCACCGGCTTCAACTCCGCATATTCGCGGCTGATTTTGGCGATCTCACTGGCCTCCGGCCCGGTGTTCAACTGCGCTTCGAGGAACTCGAACCGGTCAGTGATCTGGCGAAGGCGGTCCCGCGGGAGTTTTGTGGGCAACATGGATGTCATGTGCCTTTGGTGGCGGGCTGGGTCAAGGGCCGCACCACTCGCCGCACCACTCGCCGCCTTACCTGCCGCACCACCTCCGCCTTATTCCCCGCGCGCAGCACTCAACCACCGCTGCACCCGTGCTGTGTTCACACCAAAATCACTTTCGCCGTACCGCGACCGGGAGAAGATATGCAGACGTGTCATCTCGTCTTCCGGCACCAGGCGGATGGAGATGAAATCAGGAAACCCCATCAGACGTGTGCGCACGATGTAGGTGACGTGTCCCTCAGCAACGGACCCTGCCAGCACCTGTGCGCCTTCTGCCTCTGCGATCGCCTGAACCCGCCCTGCCACCGACAGCGCAGGCGCATCAATGCGCAGCGCTTCCGCCCCGGCCAGAAGCGCAAAGTTTCGCGAGCCAGGTGCCGTGACATCTTCGGGGTCCACATGCCAATCCGCCGCATCAACGGGGGCAACACGGACAAAAACCGTGGCCGCGATGGCGATGATGGCAAGGATGATGAGGCAATACATGAGAATACGCATACCCCTCAGATGCGACGCCTCGCCGGGCACGTCAAGTCTGCGGCCTTCCCTGCGGCCTTCCGGCGGCATTTGCAGAGGGTTGCGCCAGTTTCCCGTGGCTCCCGCCTTGCATCACCCGCGCTCCTTGCCTCAAATAGTGCGGCGAACCGGAGGCTGCCATGACCCGCAAGATCATCATCGATACCGACCCTGGACAGGACGACGCTGTCGCCATCCTTTTGGCCCTGGCCTCTCCCGAGGTTCAGGTGCTGGGGATCACGGCTGTGGCAGGGAATGTTCCGCTGGAGTTAACCGCCAAAAACGCCCGTATTGTGTGTGAGTTGGCGGGGCGGCCTGATGTGAAGGTTTTCGCGGGCTGCGACCGCCCCCTGCGCCATGCGCTTGTGACCGCAGAACATGTACACGGGAAAACCGGGTTGGACGGCCCGGTGATGCCTGACCCGATGATGCCGCTGCAAGACGGCCACGGCGTCGATTTCATCATCGAAACCTTACGCGCGGAGCCTGCGGATACCGTCACATTATGCCCCCTCGGCCCGCTGACCAACATTGCGACGGCTTTTGAGCGCGCGCCCGATATCGTGGAAAAGGTGCAGGAAATTGTCCTGATGGGGGGCGCATATTTTCAGGTCGGCAACATCACTCCGGCGGCGGAGTTTAACATTTACGTCGACCCGGAAGCCGCTGATATCGTGTTTAAATCTGGCCGCCCGATCACGGTGATGTCGTTGGATGTGACCCACAAGGCGCTGACCACAGCCCCCCGTGTGCAAGCGTTCCGTGATCTTGGCACCAAGGCCGGCACGATGGTTGCGGAATGGACGGATTTCTTTGAGCGTTTCGACAAGGAGAAATACGGCTCTGCCGGTGCGCCGCTGCATGACCCCTGTGTCATCGCTTACCTGATCGCACCGGATCTGTTCAAAGGTCGCTACGTGAATGTGGAGATCGAGACCCTCTCCGACCTCACCCGAGGCATGACTGTGGCCGATTGGTGGGGTGTCACCAACCGCCCGCGAAACGCCATGTTTATGGGTGATCTGGATGCGGAGGGGTTCTTTGAGCTACTGGTACAGCGGATCGGGCGGCTGTAGCGCGCCGTGCTGCGGGCCTTTGCCCTCGGCCTGCTGGTCGCCACCTCTGTCGCAACCTCGGGGGCCGCCCAGGACCCGTCGCAGGCGACCCTGACCCTGCCCTTTCCCACACCCTTTGCCCACTGGTGCGGCGGTCACTCCGCCCCTACATCAGGGGCACCTGCCATAGGGATGCCCTCATGACTGCTCACTTCCCGTTCGACAATTCTTATGCCCGGCTGCCGAACCGGTTCTTTACCCGCCAGGCCCCTGCCCCGGTTGCGGCTCCGCGCCTGATTGCAGTGAACCGCCCGCTGGCAAAACGTCTTGGCATCACCCTGCCTGAGGATGACGCCGCCCTTGGGCGGTTGTTTGCCGGCAATGACATCCCCGACGGGGCGGCACCCCTGGCGCAGGTCTATGGGGGCCACCAGTTTGGTGGCTGGTCGCCGCAACTTGGCGACGGGCGTGCGGTGATGTTGGGAGAGGTTGTGGCCCCCGACGGCGCCCGGTTTGATGTTCAGCTGAAAGGCGCGGGCCAGACCCCGTATTCTCGCAGGGGAGACGGGCGCGCCTGGCTTGGCCCGGTCCTGCGCGAATATATCCTGTCCGAGGCGATGGCGGCCCTGAACATCCCCACCACCCGCGCGTTGGCTGCCGTCGAAACCGGCGAAACCATCCGCCGCGAAGGCCCGATTCTCAGCGCGGAGCCCGGCGCAAGGCCCGGCGCGGTGCCCGGCGCAATTCTGACCCGTGTGGCGGCATCGCACATCCGCGTCGGTACGTTCCAGTTTTTTGCCGCCCGTGGAGATATTGAGGCCCTTCAGATGTTACTCGATCACACCATCGCCCGTCATTACCCGGATGCAGAT
>JAESTV010000009.1 GCA_016763475.1 Roseicyclus sp. | reverse complement strand
CCTCAAAGGGATCGCTCTCGATCAAACTGAAGCGAGCGGGTTGGGATGATTCATTTCTTCTCAACCTTCTCAATCAGTTAGACTCAGAATAGGCCATATGCGATTGCCCTGACCGATTGAGTGGTGGTATTATAGCGGCTCTCTATTTCCTTCGTACCTACCTTACCACTTGATGATGTCTTGTTTGCCCCTGGAATCAGTGATATAAGAGATCGGCTCAATGAACCGAGTCTAATTGGAATTCCGAACAGAGCGAGTTGTTGCAAATTGTACGTTTTTTGCATAGAGGTCGTTCACGCTCTTTGTTGCGCTATAAGAATATTGGAGGAAGACGATTGGTGTGTTTCACAAAGAAACGCGTGATGGCGCGTGGGAGTGTCTTAGTTGCTACTTTGACCGCTATGGTTATTGCGCAAAGCGCAGATGCGCAACAAAGATTTCAGCTGGTTGATGAGGCGGAGTTTTTCTCCCACCCCGTCGCTGATGCGGCGTTGGGCCAAATCCAAAGATATCAGCTGGAGATTGCCGAGACATTTTGGATTCCTTCGTGGCTTAGCAGTGGCCCCCAGTCTGCAAGCATTGGCGAAGAAATTGACCGCCTGCCAATTAATCTATGTGAATACCGAGAAAGGTTGGAGATACTTTTTAGTATTCAGTCCCCCGATTCTACTGATGAACATCCAGAATTCAACTGGTTCGTGCTGGATACTGGCGACCTGCAGGAAATGAGTGGTGATTGCGCTGATGTTTTTGAAGCTATTAGAATTCTGCCGGAATACCGTCCGCTAGCCCCTCGCCCTCCCGACGGAATTCTGCGTGGCCCATTCGAGGTATCAGTGGAGAGCGATGTTGAATTGGATGAAGGAAGTGCTTATGTAGCACGACTGACATTTAACGAACTTGGTCAAGTGCGAGATTTGATTTTGTCATTCGTATTCGCAGATCCAAACCTAGGCTCAGCCGGTAGCATAGCACCTCAAAACAGATATATCGGATATTATAGCTTTCCGCTTCGAGTGGGTCGGCTGTCTGATTTTGAGAATTCCCGTTAAATACTTCATCCATTTAATTTCGAGCGCCTAGTAATTTTCTGACACTCTGCGCCTAAGTTGGGATTCCGCTATGAAAAAAATGTCAAAGAATGAACTTTCGTCTAAGCAGCACGATGTATCAGGGCAACATGATACTTCATCCTCCAATCCGAAGCTAAGCACCTACAAAATTGATCCAAATCATACGGCCCACAGAATTATTGATGCCAAAAATGGCGGAATTCATGAATCACCGCTGGGTGTTTCTCTTTCTACAAATGGCCCTATCCTAACTTCTGCGATCTCCCTTGACATCGGTGCCGGTCGGCGGCGGTCAATTGACGGTGGGGACTTAAGTCAGGATCAGCTGGCGTTAGCGGCGGCTTTGAGTGATGCTGTGTATTATGTGTATTTTGATGCCAATTGGAATATAGCCGTAGGTTCTTGGGATGCTGACTATATGCCAACGGAGGTGACCGATAGATTCATTGTGACTGTAGAGTTTGCCGATGCTGCTGACGT
This sequence comes from Roseicyclus sp., assembly GCA_016763475.1. GTDB lineage: Bacteria > Pseudomonadota > Alphaproteobacteria > Rhodobacterales > Rhodobacteraceae > Gymnodinialimonas. The sequence goes on along the minus strand of JAESTV010000009.1, from coordinate 2,031 downwards.
TGTAATGTCTTTTACGGACCGCCAAACAGGCGAAATCTATATTGTCGGACGGGGAACTACATCAATTGAAGACGGCGCACAGTATCCGGGTATCGCTAACGGTAGCGGTACCAGAGTCGGACAGTTAATGCGAGAAGCGGCGCAGGAATTTTTCGACAGGACAGGGCAGTCGGTAATTCTCACAGGGCATTCATATGGTGGACATGGTGCTGAAGAAGCAGAGCGGTTACTCGGCCCGGAAGTCGTTCATTATGTTGTGAACGTTCAGGGTCCTTCTGTGGTCGATAGCGGAACGGACGGACACAATGCCGCGTCCCTTTTCGGCCGCTCAGATCTTGGGATGCTTCCACAGGATGTAATTCCTGCGAGGATTACGGGAGAAAACTATGCCTCCATCCGGGAAGCTGGGGGCATGGGGCAGCTACAATGGGCGCTCGATGGTGTTGGAAACCGTGTAAACCCACCTCACAACTATACTATTGATGTCGGCATTCACAACAGCAGAGCAGTTGTAGAGCACTATGGAAATCCGCTTGGGTTGCCGCCAAGATCGACTCAGCCAATCCTCCTCGACCTCGATGGCCTGGGCCTTTCGGTCACCGAACTCGACGCTTCCACCGTCTACCTCGACTCCACCAACGACGGTCTTCTAAATCGTACGGCGTGGGCAGGCGTCGGCAATGGTGTGTTATTTTTTGACGCCGATGCCAGCGGCGACATTTCCTCCACTCGCGAATATGTTTTCACCGAATGGGATCCGACCGCCGCAACTGATCTTGAGGCGCTAGCCTCCGTCTTCGACACCAACGGCGACGGCAAACTAACCGCCGCAGATGATGACTTTGCCAGTTTCAAAGTCATGGTCACACAGGCGGACGGATCGCTTGTTGCCAAAACGCTCGCCGAGCTCAACATCGTTTCTATCGATCTCACTGGCAACGCAACCCAGATCGAGCTGCCTTATGGGTCTGGCATCACAAGTATGACCACGTTCACCTACGCAAACGGCGACATCGGCGCGGTTGGCAGTCTTACACTTCAATCTGAATCTCAAGGCCACGACGGTTGCTGTCAGGAGGTTGATAATGTTTATTTTCTCTTCTTTAGGGCATGATACACGCGCAGAGCGGAAGGTGAAAGATAGGTTTTTTGCCCTTTCTATTTTCTTTTTTATGGTGTCATTTATACTTTCTTGTATTGCTCTGGAGCTTTTTGATATTGAATTCTCTGCTCCTCCCTTTCTTAAATATGGCCAGAGCGTGGATCTAATCTTAGCCAACTATGGAGCTCAGGCGTCAGAAACTTATCTGCTCGTCGTTCAAGCCGCTTTGGCATCGTCCATGGCGCTATTTGCATTTGTGGCGGCCTGTCATTTGTTTTCAAATATTGGTACGGGTGTACAAGGCGTCTCGGCCGAGTCTTCGATTCGCACGCTCGTTGGCGCTGCCGCATCTGGAATTCCAATCGGCCTACTTGGCGTCTTTATTAGAATAGTAGAGCTCCCTAACGAACACATTCGGCTTCGCTTCCAACCGGGACTGCTTCTGTATTTCATCGAGGTGATTTTTATTTTCTTACTTTCGTATTCCGTTGCACTTCTTTTTTCTTACATGGCGGCTTTCTTGAAGCGAACATGGGGCGGATGACGATATAAAAAATGCTGACAAATTTGGTAAGGCTGACTCTGATGAGGGTAAAAATACTTCCAACAAAATTTCGCCAGGCAGCGGAAAAGGTGGTGTCGATCAGAATGCGCCAACCTCCGATCCTTACCTCGGTGGCAATTACAGCCATCTAAAAGCATCAAAAACCCTGGACCACAACCACATGATGGCACGTCCAGACGCTCCGGTGATCCGCGGAGTACAGATGGCGCAAGATCGGTTGAACTCGGTGCCGGACGCCTCGACTTTCCCTATCAGCATGGAACTTCTCAAGTTGTATCATGAACAACAGAGAGTCGATCCTGTTGACCCAGCACTCGACGCGGCAAACATAGTTGCTCAAGCGCTCTTTGCGTTACCGGAGATG
>JAESTV010000097.1 GCA_016763475.1 Roseicyclus sp. | reverse complement strand
GCGGTGATGGACCCCGCCATTCCGCCAGACGGTGCATTGTCGAGGTCCGCGATACCGGGTTCGATCAGCGGCTCGTAGGCGTCATGGAACGGCAGACGCCAGACCGGATCAGCAACGCTTGCGGCAGAGGCGGAAAGGGCCAGAGCGAATGTGTCGTCATCGGTATAAAACGGCGCGATGTCAGGGCCGACAGCCACACGGGCCGCGCCGGTCAGGGTCGCCATGCAGATCAGCAGATCAGGCGGCGTCTCGCTGGCCAGCGCCAGCGCATCAGCCAAAACCAAACGCCCTTCGGCGTCGGTATTGTTGATCTCTACCGTCAGCCCATTACGAGCGGTCAGGATATCACCGGGGCGGAACGCATTGCCCGCAATGTTGTTTTCCACCGCCGGGATCAGCACCCGCAGACGGCAGGCCATGCCATCCGCCATAATCATCCGCGCCAGGCCAAGCACATTCGCCGCGCCGCCCATGTCCTTTTTCATGATCCCCATCGACCCGCCGGGTTTCAGGTTCAGGCCACCGGTGTCAAAACACACGCCTTTGCCCACCAGGGTCAGGGTTGGGCCGGTGTCACCCCATGTCATCTCGATCAAACGCGGCGCGCGGGTGGCGGCGCGTCCAACGGTGTGGATCAGTGGGAAGTTCTGAGAGAGGAGATCATCACCCTCAACCGTGCTGACACTGGCCCCGAACTCGGACGCTTGGGCGCGAACCACCGCTTCCAGCGCATCGGGGCCCATGTCTTCGGCGGGGGTGTTGATAAGGTCACGGATCAACGCTTCGGCGGCGGCGATACGCTCCAACTGCGCGGCGTCAATCCGATCCGGCGTGACAAGGCGCGCTTTGGGTGTTCGTTTGGCGCGGTAGCGGTCGAACCGGTAGTTGGCGAGGAGGTAGCCAAGCGCAATCTCATCAGCCTCGGGGCCTTCATCCGGCATATTGGTGATGGCATAGGTTGCGTCGGGCAAGGTGGTGATTGCGGCGCCGACTGCAAATCGTTTGCGCGTGCGGTCAGCCTCGGATCCCATCCCAACCAAGGCCCCGACAAGCCCGTCACCGGGCAACGTCAGCACCCGGCCCAACTGGCCCGTGAACCCATGAGCGTCGGCCCACGCAGCGTGGGGCGGCGCCAGAACGCTCAAATCCCCGTCTGTTCGAATCAAATATATCGGCAGAGCCTCTGGCCCGGCTTTGGCAAATTCCATCGGCATTGACGCACCTTGATCTATCGGCGTCAGCCTAGCGTTCCGCCGCCCCACCGCAAGGTCAGATCAAACGGAAACATCCTCCAGATCCCAAACCGCGTGGATGGAACGTTCGCCAACCCGATCCAGCCGCGCCAATGTGGACGCCAGTGCCACAAGGTTGCCGGTTGAGTGGCTGTCCAAAACGCCGCGCGCCACACGGGCCAAGGTCGCCATGCCAATCAACTCTGCATCACTGGCGACGTGATCAACGGCGACGACAAAGGCGCCTTCATTGTCGCGCAACAAAGATCGAAGGGTTGGCAAATGTTCTGATATCCGGTGCAGGGCCAAGGCAACCTCGGCCTCGGCGCGAACCTCACCGATTTTATGGCACAGCTCTTCCAACCGCTCAGGGTTGAAGCGCGCAGGCTCTTCTGGGGTCAATTCTGTAATCAACGGGCACAGTTCGGCCCCGGATGTCCACCGCATATCTCACTCCACTTTTTCGCCCCCACCACAGGACGCCCATCACTGGGATCGCGACAGACATTTGCGCTTTGGTGCTGAAGAAACAATTGATCTTTCTGCCAAAAGCACCTCCAATTTACGTGGAATGCACGGTAAGAGGTGGGCTGCCAACAGAGGAGATATCCGAATGCACCACGTCAAGTCCCTGCCTGACTACCTTTTGGAGCGGTACCGTGACTGGAAGAAGACCAGCTTTCCGGAACACCAGGAATGGTTCCGCAAGCTGGCCGAAGAAGGTCAGAACCCGCGCGCCATGGTGATTGCGTGTTGCGACAGCCGTGTTGCCATCAACTCTGTCTTTGGACAGCGCACGGGGGAGCTGTTTGTCCACCGCAATATTGCCAATCTGGTGCCGCCCTATACGCCGGATGGGAACCACCACGGTACTGCCGCAGCGGTGGAATTTGCGGTGAAACACCTGAAGGTGGAGCATATCCTCGTCATGGGCCATTCGCGGTGTGGCGGCGTGGCCGGGTGTATCGCGATGTGCGAAGGCACCGCACCCGAATTTGATTTGCAGGAAAGTTTCATCGGTCGTTGGCTGGACGTACTGCGCCCCGGCTTTGCGGTGGTTGCAGATATTTCAGATCCTGACGACCGTCAGACCGCACTGGAGAAAGAGGGTATCCACGTGAGCCTGAAGAACCTGCTGAGTTATCCGTTTGTGCGGGAAGCCGTTGATGCGGACACGTTGAGTTTGCACGGCTTGTGGGCTGATATCGCCGATATGGATATTGAGGCATTTGACGGCACAATCCAGCAGTTCTTACCGGCCTAGCCGCCGCTCTGGCCGCCGCTCTGGCCGCCACCCTGGGTGATGGCTCCCTTCAACCGAACCATCACCCATTTCCGGTGCGATACACTCACCTCATGCTCACACTGATCCTGGCTACCCAAATGCGGAGGATATCATGCGGCTGATCCGGAACATCCTCATTGGCCTGGTGACACTGGCGTTGCTGGCTGTCATGGGCGGGTTCCTGTTGCCCCGATACGTCTCGGTTGAACGTGATCTCGTCATTGACGCGCCGCCAGAGGCGGTGTTTCCCCACATCAGTTCGCTTCAAGCGTTCGCTGAATGGTCCGCTTGGGGGGGCATTGATCCTGATATGCAGATCAGCTTTTCCGGGCCGGATACGGGTGTGGGCAACATCATGGAATGGGCCTCCGAACAACCCAATGTCGGCAATGGCCGGCAGGAGATTATTGAGATCGTGGAAAATGAAAGTGTCCGCACCACGCTCGATTTTGGCGATATGGGCGCGGCTGAAGCCTGGTGGCGGCTGGTGCCCGATGGTGAGGGCACACGGGTAATATGGGGGCTGGATGCCGATATGGGATCTGCTCCCGTGGGGCGCTGGGTTGGTCTGATGATGGACCGCAGGATCGGTGCCAATTACGAGCGCGGGCTGGCACGACTTCAGGCTGCCGTCGAAGGATAACGTGCGGGGGGCCGCGGCCCCCCACATTGATCAGATCCTGTATTGATCAAGGCTGCCAGACAAGAATCTGGCCGTCGGGGAATTCGAAATCCACCGTCATTTCGATGGTCTCTTCTTCACCAGACGCAACCTCAATATCCCACCCATGGATGCCGCGCTGATCGTCGATATCTTCCTCAGACGGACGTGGGCTTAACGTGAGGTCCAACTCCAGATCCTCCTGCTCGGCGAAGGGTGTGGCATACAGGATGCGGACGGTTTCGGCCTCGGCCCCGGTGTTCTCCACTCCAAAGGCAATCCCGCGCGATTGCGTGTTGGACGACACAAACAACCCACGGTCACCTTCCGCCAGCGAACGGTCGATCCACGTCAGTTGCAGGTGATCAAGCGCCCCGAAGGCCATCTCGGCCTCAGCGCCGATGGCGATCAGGGGCAAAGACCCATCCCCCATCAACGCGCCATCACGATAGAACCGAGCACTGCCAGGCAGGATCGGCTCACCAGTATCATTCTCGACCATCGCCACCAAGAAAGCCGTTTCATCCCAACGCGGTACGGCACGATTCTCGGTCTCTACCGCCAATTCCAAGGTGTCGAACGCAAGAAGCACTTCTCCATTAGCAGCAACACTGACAGGTTCCGGATAGAGATAGGACACGGAGAGGCCCGCGAATTCAGCCGTAATGACCGGCGAGCTGACTGCGCCCACCATTGCCGCGTTGCCGAAGCCCAATTGCACGATCCCACTTGAGGCAGGTGCGGGTACGGCGTCGGCAAACGCCGCTCCTTCGGCAACGCGGCTCAGTGCTTCCGCCCGCCCGTCCTGTGCGGGATCAATCAACCGCGCGGGAATCGATGACAGCTCACTTGGCACGCGCGACCGCTGCGGATCAGAGGTCGAGAAGACAACCTCCACGTCCTGCCACCGCGCCGGGCCGTAGGTTTGTAACGTCACAAATCGGTCGATGGCCAGCGCGCCGGTGTCTGTATCAAGGTCCAGTTCATAGCTGGGCCGCCACGCGGCGTTGCGGGTGAAGTATTCCAGCGCCACGTCAGCCTCGATGGGGTCCGCCGTTGTGACGTCGATCGCAAAGACGTTGATCTGAGTGCCAAACGGCGTCAGCGCCTGGAATGTACGGGCTGCATCGGCGAAGCCCTGCTGCGCGTCGCTCAGAGCCTCCGCGAAGTCACGGCGGGCGATTTGGGCGGTCAGCATTTCAGCCGCCAGGCGTTCGGTTTCCGCCCCAAGCGTGGCGAGGAACAGGGGCACCTGCGTCAGGTCTTCCGGCATCGCTACACCGTTTTCACCCCCCCGCAGGATGGCCGCGATATAGGCCTGCTGTGTCTCGATAGACCGGATCGCGGCGGCACCCTCGGTCAAGGCATCTTGCGCCTCAGCGACGGCATCCTCTGCCACCTCAAGGGCTGAACGGGCGGCAGATTGCGCGGCGTTATCCAACGCGCCTTCCTCAATCGGGTGGCCATAAACAGGTTGGGGGGGGCCAAAGCGGACACCCTCCGGCCCGGTGATCTGCGGCAGCTCAGCGGCATCCATATCCGGCATCGCAATCAGCAACCGGTGACGCCCCGCCGGGATCGCAACCGCGCCCACACGGGTGACATCAGCGCCAGCAGCAAAGACTGTCGCCGCAGATAGATCCGCCCGGATCAGGATGTCTTCTGCATGGGCTGCAAGGGGAAGAGTGGCGCAAATCGCCGTGGTTAAAAGAATTCGTTTCATGGAAAAGGGGTCCTTAATACGTGGGGTGCCCCCAGTGTCGGCTGTGATTCCCTCCGCGCCAAGGGCGAAAATCCCAACCGAACCTGGTAGGCGACATAAGGTATGACGCACGCCAATGCGCAATCCTTGGCCCCGAGCGGAATTTATCCAATAAAGCGCAACCGCACGGCTGAAAGCGGAGCAACGCGCCGCGACAGCCGTGCCACCACCGGCTGCCGGAAGCCGTTTGGCTGAGGCAGAGACGGTATTCCCTCCGCCTCATGCGCAACGGTTAGCCCTTTTTCAGCATCCGGTTGCCAAGCGTCTCTGCGATTTGCACCGCATTCAACGCCGCACCTTTGCGCAGATTATCCGACACAACCCACAGGTTCAGGCCGTTGTCGATGGTGCTGTCCTGGCGGATGCGGCTGACAAACGTGGCATAGTCACCGACACAATCGACCGGCGTGATATAGCCGCCGTCCTCACGCTTATCGATCACCATGACACCCGGCGCTTCGCGCAGGATATCACGGGCTTCATCTTCATCGAGAAACTCCTCGAACTCGATATTGATCGATTCTGAGTGGCCCACAAACACCGGCACCCGCACACAAGTTGCCGTGACCTTGATATTTGGATCAACGATCTTCTTGGTCTCCGCGACCATCTTCCATTCTTCTTTGGTCTCACCCGAGTCCAGGAAAACGTCGATATGGGGGATCACGTTAAACGCAATTTGTTTGGTGAACTTGGTCGGCGGTGCGTTATCGACAGGGTTGTAGATGCTTTTGGTCTGCCGCCACAGCTCGTCCATACCCTCTTTGCCAGCACCCGAGACCGATTGGTACGTTGAAACCACAACACGTTTGATCCGCGCGCGGTCATGTAACGGCTTCAACGCCACAACCATCTGCGCGGTTGAACAATTGGGGTTCGCGATGATGTTTTTCTTCGCGTAGCCTTCAACCGCCTCAGGGTTCACTTCCGGCACAACCAGCGGCACGTCCGGGTCATAGCGATACAAAGACGAATTATCGATCACCACGCAGCCGGCCTTGGCCGCAATTGGCGCATATTTCTTTGTCGCCTCTGACCCGACTGCAAACAGCGCAATGTCCCAGCCGGTGAAGTCAAACGTGTCCAGGTCCTTTGTCTTCAGGGTTTTGTCGCCAAAGCTGCACTGTGTCCCAAGGGATTTGCGTGAGGCCAATGCCTCAATCGCATCAACCGGAAACTGGCGCTCGTCCAGAATGTTCAGTATTTCGCGGCCCACGTTACCGGTGGCGCCCACGACGACAATTTTATAACCCATGCCCTTGATCCTTTGGTTGGATGAGGCGCGGCATAAAGGATGCGCTTGCCCATGAAAAGGGGCAGCATCCTTGACAGATCGTGTCTGGTACGCCATTTGCCCCACATGTTGCTGCACTGCCGCGTGAGCAGTCGTCCGAAGGTTCGGACCCCAGCACCACATTTTTTCCCACGGTCCCCATCACGCAGGGCTCTAGACGATCGCGCAGATACCCTGCCCGGTCGCACCCCTCGCCCGCCGTCTTAAGAGATGGCCTATGACCCATGGTGTGCATCTATGTGCGCCGAAAGGATATCCTTTGTTCGATTTCGACATGCTCGGCCTGAAGCCGATCCTTGCTAAAACACTAAAAGACGCTGGCTTTACCGAGCCGACCCCGATCCAAAACCAGGCGATCCCGCTGGCCTTGGACGGTCACGACATCCTGGGCCTTGCCCAAACCGGCACCGGCAAAACGCTGGCCTTTGGTTTGCCGCTGATGGAGCATCTGCTGGCGCTCCACGGCAAACCCGACCCGAAGACGGCCCGTGCCCTGATTCTGGCACCAACTCGTGAGTTGGTGAACCAGATCGCCGACCAGCTGCGCGTGTTCACCAACAGCACACCAATCAAAGTTGCCACTGTTGTGGGTGGCCAGAGCATTGGCCGCCAAATCAGCGTCCTGTCACGTGGCACCGACATTCTTGTGGCAACGCCGGGCCGTTTGATGGACCTGATGGACCGCCGCGCAATTGACCTGAGCACGGTGAAGCACCTTGTCTTGGACGAAGCTGACCAGATGCTGGACCTTGGTTTCATTCACGCCCTGCGCAAGATCGCACCTGCCCTTGGCACGCCACGCCAGACGATGCTGTTTTCGGCCACAATGCCCAAGCAGATGGAAGAACTGTCGCGCGCCTATCTGACTGATCCCAAGCGGGTGCAGGTTTCGCCTCCGGGAAAAGCCGCCGACAAGGTCACGCAATCGGTACATTTCCTGCCCAAGCCCGCCAAAGGCGCGAAGCTGCGTGAAATCCTTTTACGTGATCCCGAGGCGCTGGTGCTGGTCTTTGGCCGCACCAAACACGGCTGTGAAAAGCTGATGAAAAGCCTTGTGGCTGATGGCTTTAACGCCTCCTCGATCCATGGCAACAAAAGCCAGGGTCAGCGGGACCGCGCGATCAAGGCCTTCCGCGATGGCACGATCAAGATCCTTGTGGCGACGGATGTGGCTGCCCGTGGCATCGACATTCCCGGCGTGGGGTATGTGATCAACTACGAGTTGCCCGATACCCCCGACAATTACGTCCACCGCATTGGCCGTACGGCCCGTGCCGGGCGTGAAGGGGAAGCGATTGCTTTCTGTTCCGCCGAAGAAGTTGATCTGCTGGTTCAGATCGAGAAGGTCATGAAGACGTCGATCCCGGTGGCCACTGGCACCCGTCCTGAAGCGGTGAAGGCTGAAAAGCCTCAGCGTGGCGGCCGTCGGTTTGGCGGCGGCGGTGGTGGTCGTCCCGGCGGCGGTGGGC
>JAESTV010000096.1 GCA_016763475.1 Roseicyclus sp. | reverse complement strand
CTTGGTGGCGGCCGGATGCGAGAGGCGGACCGGATCGACCCGGCTGTGGGCCTGTCGGGGATCGCGCAGTTGGGGCAACAGGTGGACAACGCCACGCCACTGGCGCGTATCCACACCAGTGACGAAGACAAGGGCCGTGCGATCGCTGTCCACCTGCGCCGGGCGTTCACCCTGGCGGAGCACCCCATCGACGTGCCGCCGTTGATCCATGAAAGGATTGCCTGACATGCCAGACCAATCTGCGCGGGCGTTTCTGGTTGTGATGGATTCCGTGGGGATCGGCGGCGCGCCTGACGCGGCGCAATTTTTCAACGATGAACTGCCTGATACCGGGGCGAACACCCTTGGCCACATTATCGCCGCCTGCGCGCAGGGTCAGGCTGAAGACGGGCGCAGCGGCCCGCTGACGCTTCCCAACCTGGACGCGTTGGGCCTTGGTGCGGCGCTTCATCTGGCCTCGGGCTTTCAGGGTAAGGAAGGCGCGCAGGGTCAGGGCGGGCAAGGTGAGGGGGTGGGCGTTTCGCCCGAAGGACTTTGGGGCGCCGCCCAAGAGGTCAGCCTTGGCAAAGACACCCCGTCCGGCCATTGGGAGCTTGCGGGCCTGCCGGTGCCGTGGGACTGGACCTATTTCACCGACAAAACCAACAGCTTTCCCCCTGATCTGATTGCTCAGGTGTGTCGCCTTGCGGGGACGGACGGTATTCTCGGCAATGAACACGCCAGCGGGACAGAGATCATTGCCCGCCTTGGCCAACAGCACGAGGCAACCGGCTTTCCGATCTGTTACACCTCTGCGGATAGCGTGCTCCAGATTGCAGCCCATGAGCAGACGTTTGGCCTCGACCGATTGCTGACGTTATGTGCGTCGCTTGCCCCCACCCTGCATGCGATGAAGGTCGGGCGCGTCATTGCGCGGCCCTTCACCGGGGTGCCCGGCGCGTATACCCGCACCGGCAACCGGCGCGATTATGCGATTGAGCCACCCGGCACCACGCTGCTGGATTGGGCCACGGCGGCGGGCCGCCCAGTCTACAGCATCGGAAAGATCCGCGACATCTTTGCGGGGCGCGGCACCGGTCAGGTCCTGAAAGGCCCGGACCGCGACCTGATGGGTTACCTGTCGCAATGTGTGGAGAGCGCGGAAGATGGCTCTCTCACCTTCGCCAACTTCGTGGAATTCGACAGCCTTTATGGCCATCGCCGCGATGTGTCGGGCTATGCGCGCCAGTTGGAGTGGTTCGATGCCGCCATCGCGCCGGTCCTGAGCGCTCTGCGCCCTGATGATCTGATGATCTTCACCGCGGATCATGGCAACGATCCCACATGGCCCGGCACCGATCACACCCGTGAGCGGGTGCCGGTGCTTGCCAAGGGCCCGTATTCCGGGCATCTCGGCATTTGCGGGTTTTCGGATGTCGGCGCCTCTGTGGCGGCCCATCTTGGCTTGCCCGAACGCGGAGCGGGGGAAAGTTTTCTGTGAAAGACATACCGAAGGTAGAGCTTCATCTGCACCTCGAAGGGGGTGCGCCGCCGGAGTTTATCCGAGGCCTGGCGCTGGAAAAGAAAGTTGATCTTAGCGGGATATTCACCGACGACGGCGGCTATGCCTACCGGGATTTCCTGCATTTTCTTGAGGTTTATGAGGCGGCCACCTCGGTCCTGACCGGCCCTGAGGAATTTGCCCGTCTTACAACGGCGTTGCTTGAAGAAAGCGCCAGCCACGGGGTTGTCTATACGGAAGCGTTCCTGTCCCCTGATTTCTGCGGCGGTGCTGATATGATTGCATGGCGCGAATACCTCGCTGCAATGCGGGAAGCGGCGGAGGCGGCAGAGCGTGATCTGGGGATCACCATGCGCGGCGTCATCACCTGTGTGCGCCATTTCGGGCCGGATCAAGCCAAAGCTGTCGCCACTTGCGCGGCAGATACCGCCGGAGATTTCATCGTAGGCTTTGGCATGGGGGGGGACGAATCCGCCCACACCCCTGCCGATTTTGCCTGGTCCTTCGATTGCGCCCGTGAGGCAGGCCTGGCCATCACCACCCACGCGGGGGAATGGGGTGGGGCCAAATCCGTGCGCGACAGTATCGAGGCCCTCGGCCCGGTTCGCATCGGCCACGGTGTCCAGTCTATCGACGATCCGGCGCTGTGTGACCTGTTGGTCGAACGCGATATCACGCTAGAGGTTTGCCCCGGCTCCAACGTCTTTCTGGGGGTCTACAAAAGCCTCAAGGATCACCCGATCCAGCGCCTGCGCGATCGCGGCGTGAAGGTGACCGTTTCCACTGACGATCCGCCGTTTTTCCGCACCACCATGACTCGGGAATATGAGGGGCTGGCCCACACCTTTGGTTATGATGAAGAGACCTTCGCGGAGCTAAACCAAACGGCCCTCGATGCGGCCTTCTGTGATGAACCCACACGTGACAAGATCCGAAAGCGACTGACCCAATGACCCAACCCACCAAACATCTCACCATCGTTGACCACCCCCTTGTGCAACACAAGCTGACCCTGATGCGGGATGTGGAATGTTCGACCAAATCGTTCCGGCAACTTCTGCGCGAAATCAGTCACTTGCTGGCTTATGAGGTGACCCGCAACCTGCCGATGACAACGGTGCAGGTGCAAACGCCGCTGCAACCGATGCAGGCACCCGCGATCAAAGGCAAGAAGCTGGCGCTGGTGTCGATCCTGCGGGCGGGCAACGGGTTGCTGGATGGTATTCTGGAGTTGATCCCGAACGCGCGCGTCGGGTTTGTTGGCCTCTATCGTGATCCCGAAACGCTGCAACCGGTGCAGTATTACTACAAGGTTCCCGACGCGATGGAGGAGCGTCTGACAATTGTGGTCGATCCGATGCTTGCGACGGGGAATTCCTCGGTTGCCGCCATAGATCTGCTGAAAGGGGGCGGGGCAAAAAACATCCGTTTCCTGTGCCTTCTGGCTGCCCCCGAAGGTGTGGCCCGGATGAAAGAGGCGCACCCCGATGTGCCGATTGTGACCGCCGCGCTGGACACGCATTTGAACGATCACGGCTATATCGTGCCGGGGCTGGGTGATGCCGGAGACCGGATGTTCGGAACCAAATAAGCCTTTAGCTGCCTTTACTTGGCTGTGCGACTCGCCCTAGATATCCAAAGCGATAATCTTGGGGGGTTACGCATGGCGATGACGTTATGGCATCGCGCTGCCGTATTGGGCCTGTTTGCAGGGCTTTGCATGAGCAGCGCAACATTTGCACAGGGAGTACCGGCGGAAACACCGCCGTTGTCCTATTCCGGTGACCAATATGTGGACAGCCGGGGTTGCGTGTTTGTGCGCGTGGGATTTGGCACCGCAACTGAATGGGTGCCGCGTGTTGGCCGTGACCGCCAACAGGTTTGCGGCATGGCCCCATCGGGAGGCGGCTTTCGTGCGGCCCCTGACTTTGCTTCGACCAGTGGTGTGACCGTGATCGGTGGTCCGGCGCCGGCACCGGCAGCACCGGCTCCAGTGATTGCGGCAGCGCCTGCCGCGCCACAAATCCGCGTAGCGCCGCAGGTTCGCGTGGTCACCGCACCCGCACCCGCGCCGGTTACGGTGCAGGCCCCCTCCGGGATCAGCGGCTGCCCCAGCCTTCCGGCCGCCCAACAGCCTTATTTCACCGGCGAAGGTGTGCGCTGTGGCCCGCAAGCCAATCACCCCGGTGTTGGTCCGCAATCCGGCCTTTCTGGCGGCACATCCGGGGGCGGCGCTGTCACCGGAGTGCCGCGCAGCTTCGCGCTCAGCGCGCCGCCAGCGGGGTATCAACTGGCCTGGGACGATGGCCGTCTGAACCCCTATCGCGGCGTTGGTACACCCTCAGGTGAGGCGCAGATGCTGCAAGTATGGACCAATACCGTGCCGCGCCGTCTGGCGGCGGTGCCGATTGGTGCGGCTGCAAACCGGCCACAGATCAGCTACGCCAGAAACGGCGGCCCCACACTTGTTGTTGCGTCTTCCAGCCGTGCGCCACTGGCAAGTGGTGGTGATGTGCGCGAGGCCCGCGCCCGTGTCCCCGCCGTGGATCAGCCTGCAGCGCCCGCCGCAGCCACCGCCGCAGCACCGGTCAACGAAGTGCGTGTCGGCGCAGGCCACCGCCATGTTTTGGCAGGTACATTCGCTGGCCAAGCCGAGGCCGCAAACGCGTACAATCGCCTTGCTTCTGTTGGACTTCCGGCGCGTATCGGTCAGGTGCAGCGGCAAGGTCAGACGTTGTTTGTGGTGATGGCGGGGCCTTATGGCGATCCGCAGACACTGGGCCGGGCGCTTTTGCAGGCCCGTGGCGCAGGTTTTCCCGGCGCAATTACCCGGAACTGAACCGCCGGGGCGCGGGGAACCGCCGGGGCGCGGGGGACCGCGCCTAGGTCAGTCTGCGCAGATCTCCTGAAGGCGGACCCAATCCGCGTCCTGCAAGACCGCTGGGCCGGAACGGCCGCGCATCGGGTCCGCTTCAATCAACCCCAATACAGATTCACCCGAGACATCACGGGCAAACGCGTAGGGCTGGGATGAGATCTGCGCCGCTCCAAACCGCTCCAGCAAATCCGCATCTGCCACCATCGTGGCATCGCGCGAAAGCAGGCGCGCGGCATGGGCATGGATCGCCTCCTCCGCGACCTCACCCGTGGTCAGCAGTCGGAAGGTGACGCTGAGACCGGCTTCCGACAGGAACACCTCAACCGGGTCCTGTGTGTCGCGGCGCACCGCTTCAGCCAGCAGGTAACCTGCCAGAACCTCAGGTGTCTCAAAATCTTCGGCCAGCGCAGCAGAGGCCGCAACGACGTTACCCGGCAGGCTGATCGTGGCGGGGATGGTGGCGGGGATGATAACCAGGCGCGGCGGGTTTTCGGGGCCAAAGGTGCGTGTGGACAGGCGCAAAAGCGCGGTGCGCCCACCGGGGCCACCACAAGGGCGGCCAGCGATATGGGTCATCTGGCCAAGCAATTGTTCCCCGATCTCGATCCGCTTGGCCTCGGGCAGAAGTGACACGGTTTGCCGGGTCAGGGCATCGGGCAGCCAAAATACACCCAGCGCACCTGCCGTGGCCACGAACCCAACTGCAAACAGCAGCCGCACCCGGCCCGGACGGGGGCGGGATTTGGCAATTGCGGTCCGGATCCGTTCGATGGCGCGGACCATCTCCAGATCAGCGATCTCAAGTTCTTCTTCGCTGTCATCAGCCGGGGCGTAAAGCGCGGGTGTTTTGCCGGGGTTGCGCCGCTCAATGGCGGGCAAAGACCAATGGCCCAACGGCTCACCTGCGGGGGATGACATCACAAGCGTAGCCTCCCCCAACGCCACCACAACTTCGCGGCGTTGATCCTCGGCCCGCTCACGCCAGAGGCCAAGGGCCTCCAACCGTCGGTAATCGTCAAGTGCGGTCATCCGCCTGCCATATGCCTCAGAGCGATATTGCCGTAAAGACTACAAGAGGGACCGGCAGCCCTCAATACAAGCCCCGCGCCGGGTGTCACATGGTTTTTGCGCGGCTCCGAAGCTTAAATTTCTGGATCTTGCCGGTGGAGGTTTTAGGGAGGTTGGTGAACACCACCTGCTTGGGTGTCTTGAACCCCGCCAGCCGTTCACGGGCAAAGGTGATGATCTCGGCCTCGGTGGCCTCAACCCCTTCTTTCAGCTCCACAAACGCGCAAGGGATCTCACCCCATGTGTCATCAGGCTTGGCGACAACGGCGCAAAGCATCACGGCGGGATGGTGCATCAGCACCCCCTCCACCTCAACGGAGCTGACGTTTTCCCCACCCGAGATGATGATATCTTTCGCCCGGTCAGAGATCTGGATGTAGCTGTCAGGATGCTGCACCGCGATGTCGCCGGTGTGGAAATAGCCGCCTGCGAAGGCCTCTGCCGTGGCTTGCGGGTTCTTGTAGTACCCCTTCATGGTGGCATTGCCGCGCATCATGATCTCGCCGGTGGCGGCGCTGTCCATCGGGATCTGGCTCATTGTCTCGGGGTCCATGACCGTGATGTGGTCCATGTTTGGAAACGCGACGCCTTGGCGGGCTTTGATCTGTGCCCGTGCGTCTGCATCCAGCCCGGCCCAATCGGCGTCCTGCCAGGTGCATTCCGTGGCAGGGCCGTAGGTTTCCGTCAGGCCGTACACTTGCGTAACGTGAAACCCCATTGTCTCGATTGCTGCCAAGGTTGCCGCGGCGGGGGGGGCGCCTGCGGTGAAGACCTCTACCGTGTGATCAAAGGCGCGGCGGTCGGCATCTTTTGCGTTGACCAGCAGGTTCAGGACAATCGGCGCGCCGCCGAAGTGGGTCACACCCTCATCGGCGATTGCCCCATAGATGCTCTGCGCCGAGATATCGCGACAGCAGATCATCGTGCCGCCCACGGCGGGCATCATCCACGTGTGACACCAATTGTTGCAGTGAAACATCGGCACAATTGTCAGATAAACCGGGTAAAGGACCATGCGCCAACTGATTGGCGTGCCCATGGTGATCAGATATGCGCCCCGGTGGTGGTAAACCACGCCTTTGGGGCGCCCCGTGGTGCCGGACGTGTAGTTGAGCGCGATGCTTTCCCATTCATCCTGCGGCATCACCCATGGCGCGTCCGGGTCCCCCTCAGCCAGCAGGTCCTCATAGGTGGTGTAGCGGCCTGTGGCCGGGTGACCGGCATCTGCATCGGGCACTTCGATGATGATCGGGGCCGGGCTGTCCATTGTGGCGATTGCGGCCTCCACCAACGGCAGAAACTGTGTGTCGGCCAACACCAGCGCCGCCTCACCGTGGTTGAGGATGTAGGCCACAGTGCCGGTATCAAGGCGGATGTTGATGGCGTTCAGGACCGCGCCCGCCGCCGGCACGCCGAAATGCGCCTCCGCATGGGGGTAGGTGTTGGGCAGAACGGTTGCGACAACATCACCGGGCGTGATGCCCCGCGCGGTCAGTGCAGACGCAAGCCGGGAGACGCGGGCATGGTATTGCGCGTAGGTCTTGCGGTGCGCGCCGTCAACGACGGCCTCCCGGTTCGGGAACACCCTGGCCGCACGTGCCAGATGGCTCAGGGGGGTGAGTGGCACAAAATTGGCCGGAGTCTTCTCCAGTCCAGTTTCATCCTTCATCCAGCCCATGTGCGTATCCTCCCCAAACAAACACAGGCAGAATTGTTGCCGTATGGGGACCGGAAAGGGAAGTGTCTGTTCTGGAGTGAAGAGGGAAAGCCCCCGGCCTCCGGGGGGGCGAGTTGGAGGCGGGTGGCCCGTGGCGCAGGGCTGGGAAGCGGGCCGCTGGGCTTTGGAGACATAGATGTTCACTGGGCAGAGCGAGGGCAGGGGGAGGGCAGG
>JAESTV010000095.1 GCA_016763475.1 Roseicyclus sp. | reverse complement strand
TAGGCCTCAATGCAAGTTTGGGTGGTTACCCACACCCTTTTCGTCAATCAGCAGCCCCTTTTCGAAGCGACCGAACCGGAAAGCTGTCGCCGTTTCGTGTGGGCGCTCGGTGGCCAGAAGATGCGCGTAGGCAAAGCCGCTGGCGGGGGTGGCCTTGAAGCCGCCGTAACACCAGCCGCCGTTGAAATAGAGCCCGTCGATATGGGTCTTGTCGATGATCGGTGAGCCATCCATCGACATGTCCATAAGTCCGCCCCACATTCGCAGAAGACGCACCCGCCCCAACATCGGGAAGATCGCCATGCCACCTTCGCAGACGTCTTCAACCACCGGCAGATTGCCTCGTTGAGCATAGGAATTGTAACCGTCGAGGTCACCGCCAAAGACCAGACCGCCCTTGTCGGATTGACTGCAATAGAAGTGGCCCGCGCCAAAGGTGATGACTCCAGGAAGCACCGGTTTCAGCCCTTCGGACACAAACGCCTGCAACACATGGCTTTCAATCGGCAGACGTATCCCCGCCTTGGCCATCAACCGCCCCGACGATCCGGCCACGCAGGACGCAACCTTCTTTGCGCCGATAAACCCACGGGACGTCTCGACCCCCACACAGGTGCCATTCTCAACCCGGAACCCCGTCACTTCGCAGTTTTGGATAATGTCGACGCCACGCCTGTCCGCGGCACGTGCATACCCCCAGGCCACCGCATCGTGGCGCACGGTGCCGCCGCGGTGTTGTGCCAGCCCACCTTTGATCGGGAACCGCGCGTTGTTGACGTTCAGGAACGGGTAACGTTTCTGGATCTGTTTGGTGCTTAACATTTCTGCATCCGCGCCGTTGAGTATCATCGCGTTGCCGCGCCGCACAAACGCATCGCGCTGCGCATCGGAGTGTATCAGGTTCAGGATCCCGCGCTGGCTGACCATCGCGTTGTAGTTCAGGTCCCTTTCCAATCCCTCCCACAGCTTGAGAGACATCTCGTAAAACGGCTCATTGCCATCAAGCAGGTAATTGGAGCGGATGATTGTGGTGTTCCGACCGACATCGCCGCCGCCGATCCAACCCTTCTCAATCACCGCAATCCGCGACTTTCCGAACTCTTTTGCCAAATAATGGGCGGTTGCCAACCCATGGCCACCGCCGCCAATGATGACGTAATCATACTGCGTTTTCGGCTCGGGTGTGCGCCATGCCGGACCCCAGCCGCGATGGCCCGTCAGCGCCTCTTTGATCACACGAAAACCGGAATAGGTCATGGCGACAGCCTCCCTATCGCAGTTTCTTGTCCTAAATCAGCGATTTGTCGTCCCTAAATCCGACAAACATCTCACCAAATCGGACATCCGCACCAAAAAAGTGAGGTCCTTTCGATCTGGCGAATGGGTGGCAAATTCCCTTACAGGAATATTTCTTGATCTGGAGGAAAAAGAAGGTGATGTTGTATACAGGCCACCCGGCGCCCATTGCAGATTCGATTCAGCGGTAGAACGCCAGCTTAGCTCAAAACGATCTGGCTTCAGATCGGTCGGTGCTCACATGCACCGAATCCAAAGGGAGAAAACAATGAAAAAAATTACCACAGCACTTGTGACCAGCCTCGTCGCCTTCGCGCCGGTTGTTGCAACTGCGGACAGCGAAGATCCAATCATCATTCCAATCCACAACTGGTCATCGCAGATCGTGATGTCGAACGTTGTCGGCCAGATCTTTGAAAGCATGGGTCTGAACGTCGAATACGTCACCACTGACAGTCAGGCCGTCTACGAATCTCTGCGTCTGGGTGATGTGACGTTGGAGATGGAAGTCTGGGAAGGCGCATTTGGCGCGTCCTTTGACGCAGCCATGGCTGCTGGCGGCATCGTCGAAGTAGCGACCCACAACGCGGTGACCCGCGAAGATTGGTGGTACCCCAACTGGACCGCCGAAGCTTGCCCCGGCCTGCCAGACTGGGAAGCGCTGAACGCGTGTTCTGAGTTGTTCGCAACAGCTGAGACCGGCTCGCAGGGTCGCTACCTTGATGGCCCCGTCGATTGGCTGAAACATGGTCAGGAGCGTGTTGAAGCTCTGGACATGAACTTTGTGGTTGTGAACGCAGGTTCCGCTGCAGCACTTTGGGCTGAACTGGCCGCCGCCGAAGCAGATCAGACGCCAATTGTTCTGTTCAACTGGACGCCAAACTTTGCCGAAGCCGTTTGGCCCGGTGCGTTTGTTGAGTTTCCCGAGTGGGAAGATGGCTGTGACGAAGACATCTCGCTCGGCCCGAACCCGGACATGGCTTACGATTGTGGCAACCCGGCAAATGGTTACCTGAAGATCGCCGCATGGGATGGCATGGAAGAAAACTGGCCTGACGCGTTTGCCGTGCTGGAGCAAGTTTCCTTCACCAATTCAATGATCGCCGAGATGGCCCGCCTTGTGGACATCGAAGAGTACGAGCCCGAAGAAGCGGCTGAGATCTGGGTTGCAGCCAACACTGCTGTTTGGGAGCCATGGGTTAACGGTTCCTGATTCCAACTAAATCATTAATGATACCCCGTCCGGATAATCCGGGCGGGGTTTAACCAACGAGGGTCGTATGACTTCAGAAACACCTGTCATTTCATGCACCAACGTTTGGAAAGTTTTTGGAGCGAATCCAAAGGCGTATCTGAAAGCAATGCCGGAAGGGCGCAGCTTCGATGATATCCGCAAAGACGGCTATATTGCTGGCGTGCGGGATGTCTCTCTGGAGGTCCACAAAGGTGAGATGCTGGTCATCATGGGCCTGTCAGGTTCTGGCAAATCCACATTGGTGCGATGCTTTTCGCGGCTCCACGACATCACAGCAGGTGTCATCAAGGTTGAGGGCACCGATATTGGCGGTCTCTCTGAGCGGGATTTAATCGAGTTGCGCCGCAACAAGATGGGAATGGTGTTCCAATCCTTCGGCCTGCTGCCGCACCGCTCGGTGCTCGACAACATCGCCTTCCCCCTGGAGATGCGCGGACAAGATCGCCATACACGCCGCAAACGGGCGCTTGAGGTTATCAAACTGGTGGGCCTTGACGGGCGTGAAGATTACTTCCCCCGCGAATTGTCCGGCGGTCAGCAGCAACGCGTGGGCATTGCCCGCAGCCTCGCCATCGAGCCTGATATCTGGTTCCTGGATGAGCCGTTCAGCGCGCTTGACCCATTGATCCGCCGCGAAATGCAGGATGAATTCCTGCGCCTGCAGGGGATGTTGGGCAAAACCATTGTGTTCATCACTCACGATTTCGATGAAGCCCTGCGACTGGCTGATCGAATTGCGATCATGAAAGACGGCGCCGTTGAACAGATCGACACGCCTGATCAAATTGTGCTGCATCCGGCTACCGAATACGTGCGCAAATTCACCGAAGAAATCGACAAAGCCCGCGTGGTTCATGCCCGTGTCCTGGCGGATCGCGATGTTCAGGCCGAAGGTGAGGCGGTTGATGGCGCCGCCTCTGTGCATGATCTGGCAAGGTTGCTTATCACCGACCCGCGCGAGGCAATTCCGGTGACCGAAAACGGCGTCTCACTTGGAGCCATGCCCAAAGCCGCCGCTATGGATATCCTGCTGGGGCAAAGATGAGTACCCCTGAGCAGCGCCAGCAGCCATCCCCTGGCATCCTTGGTTTGGACCGCCCGAAGGCCGCATTGCTTTGCCTTGGCCTCGCGGTGCTTTTGGCAATTGTTCAGTTCAACGGATTATTGCCCGAGTACCTTCACCGCCTTCCCGAAACACTGGAGCCGCCGTTTGCCATCTGGCTTGATGCCGCGTTTAACTTCATCAAAGACGACCTGGGCCTGTTAACCTTCACTCGTTTCTTGACCGGGGGTCTGGAGTGGGTTCTGGACGTGACCGGAAACCTCCTGTTTGGGCGCCGCCGCTGGCCATACCTTGGCCCGATCCCGTGGTCGGCCATTGCAGCTGCCATGGCGGTGCTTGGCTACTGGCTTGGTGGCTGGCGTATCGCCGCGCTGGTCGGCGGCACAACCCTTTGGACGGCGCTTGTCGGACAGTGGGAAATTGCGATGCAGACGATGTCTGTTCTGATTGTTGCGGCCCCTGTTGCCTTCATGATCGGCCTTAGCGTCGGTATCGCGGCGTGGAAATACCCCCGCGTTGAACGGATCGTAAAACCGTTCCTGGCGTTGCTGCAAACCCTGCCCTTCTTCACCTACCTTCTTCCGGCCGTGATCTTCTTCAAGGTTGGCCCCACTGCCGGTGCCGTGGCGACGGTGATCTTTGCGGTGCCGCCAATGGTCCTGATGACAATCCTCGGGCTGCAAAAGGTCTCACCCGAGGTGGTGGAGGCCGGCAAGATGAGCGGTTGCTCCCGCTTTCAGATGTTGCGCCACGTCTACCTCCCATCGGCCCGGACCGAGATTCTGGTGGGTGTGAACCAAGTTATCATGTTGTGCCTCGCTATGGTGGTTCTGACGGCCTTCATCGGCATGCCCGGCCTTGGCGCGAAGCTACTGGAGATGATGGGCAGTTTCCGCTTGGGCCGCTCGTTTGAGGTTGGCGTGACAATTGTTCTTCTGGCCGTCTCGCTTGACCGAATGTCAAAAGCGTGGGTCGCCAAACAACCTGAGCACTTTGAAAAAGGCACCTCCTGGTGGCAAATCCACAAACTCGCGTTGATTGGCGTTAGCGCATTTATCTTCTTCCTTATCCTCGCTCAGTTCTTGCCGATCCTGGCCGAGATCGGACGCCGCCAAAGCCTTAGCCAGGGGCGTGAGATCGATGGCCTGATGCGCAGCTTTCTGGCGTTGGATTGGGTCCGGGCGATCACCTACGCCCTGCGGGTGTTTTTCAACAATCTGGTCCTGATCCCGTTTCGAAATTTCCTTCTCAGCCTGCCCACACCTGCGATTATCCTTCTGATCGTCTCTCTTGGCCTGTGGCTGGCTGGCCGGAAACAAGCGCTCATTGCAGGGCTGTTCTTTTCACTTGTGGCGCTGTCTGGCTGGTGGGATCGCGCGATCATCACGCTTTATTCGGTGATCTCCGCCGTCACTTTGGCCGCCATTATCGGCCTGCCCATCGCAGTGATCGCCGCACGGAAGGAATCCTGGGCGCGGCGTGTCCTGCTGGCGTGTGATACGGCGCAGACGTTTCCCAGCTTTGTCTATCTTCTGCCTGCGATCATGTTGTTTGGAATCACCGACATCGCGGTTGTCTTCTCGATCCTCATCTTCGCAACCGTGCCCCTTGTCCGATACACAATTGAGGGTCTGCGCACGGTTCCGGCGGAAATCAATGAAGCCGCAGACATGTCCGGGGCCACGCGAATGCAAAAGCTCCTGAAAGTGCAGCTGCCCCTCGCCTTCCCCACCATGGTGGTAGGGATCAACCAGGCAATCATGTTCGCGTTCTTTATGGTTATTATCGCGGCCTTCATCGGCACTCAGGATTTGGGCCAGGAGCTTCAGCGCACACTCGCAGGCACGAATCTTGGGACCAATTTTGTGCTCGGGCTTTGTGTCTCTCTGATGGCGCTTAGCTTTGATACGATCATCATGAAATGGGCCGCTGACCGGAAGCGTGACCTGGGGCTTGGCTCCGAGTGATGTAGATGAGAACCGGGTATCGGTTCGGTGCCTGTACCAATCTCAGATTCCCGGAGCAGGTCAGCCCGTGCAGGTTGGCCCGTGCAGGTTGGCCCGTGCAGGTTGGC
>JAESTV010000094.1 GCA_016763475.1 Roseicyclus sp. | reverse complement strand
CGGCTGCGTTGTTCACCCGTTCATCGACCATCTTGCGTTTTTGTTTGCGCAACCGCAATGAAAAAGCCATATTTTCTTTGACCGTCAAATGTGGGTAAAGTACATAATTTTGAAACACCATGGCGATGTCACGGTCTTTTGGCTCGAGGTTGTTGACAACCCGACCGCCGATCTCAACCGTGCCAGAGGTGACCTCTTCCAGCCCCGCAATCATCCGCAAAGTTGTGGATTTCCCGCACCCCGAGGGGCCGACGAAAACAATGAACTCGCCGTCCTTCACCTCCAGATTGATCGAGTGTAGCACCTCTGTCTTGTCGTAGGTCTTTGAGAGGTCACGCAGGGCGAGATTGGCCATTTAGGAATGCTCCGTGAGCGTCTGGAAGGCAGTTGTGAGCGAAGCGTCAGCTTCCCTCAGGCGGCGGGTGCGGTCAGTCTGTGCTTCGCTGAGCGCGGCGGCGGTGGCGGTGTACTCGGCAAGCGCCGCGTCCAGAGGGGCGCGGGCCGGGCCACCGAATACGCTGCGCCGGGCGATGAAGGTCTCGATCGCAACGGTCTCGGCAAAGGCGTCACCGTCCAATTCGGGGGGGCGATTTGTCTGGACCTCAAACGCGGTGACAAAGGCTGCATACCCAGCGGCCAGCGGCACCCCATCGGCGATCACCCAACGGGCTGTGGTGGCCGCAATTTCATGGGCCTGACGGAAAGAAAGCCCCTCAACCCGGACCAACGTATCGGCAAGTTCGGTGATTGTGACACAGGCCGCGTCGGCATTGGCGCGCACCCGGTCAGCGCGGATCGAACAGGCCGGGATCAGCGCCGTCATCAAAGCCACAACCCGGGCGCCGGTGTCAAACGCGCCATAACCCGCTGATTGCACCTCACCTTCGCTGTCATTCATGTCGGTAAACGGCGTGTTGTGCATCGTTGCCAACATCGTATCACAGCGCCCCATGGTGACGCTGGACAAGTGGCGCAGATGCTCGATCGGGACCGGGTTACGTTTCTGCGGCATGATCGAACTGATCTGGACCAGCGCGTTTGGCACGTAAAGTTGCCCAACCTCAAACGCGGACCAGAAGCCCATATCCTGCACCACTCGGCCCAGATGCAGAAACGGCAGTTTCAACGCCGAATAAAGCCCGGTGATGTAGTCAACGCTGGCGATACATCCGTAAGAGTTCTGTTTCGGGCGGGTAAACCCAAGCAGGCCGGCGACGCGGTCCCGGTTAATCGGAAACCCGGATGTGGTGATTGCCGCCGCCCCCATCGGGCACAGATCCAGCGCCTCACGCGCTTGCGAAAGCCGGGTGATGTCCCCAAGCAGGACTTCGATCACAGCTGCGAGGTAATGGCCAAAGGTCGAAGGCTGCGCCGGTTGCCCATGGGTATACGCGACGATAGGGGTGTCCCGCTCGACCCTGGCTTTCTCGATCAAGGCATCGGCAAGGGTCAGCAACCCCCTCAGCATCGCATCGGTGCGGGTGCGTAGCGCCATCTTGAACACCGTATGATCGATGTCGTTACGGGACCGTGCGGTGTGTAGTCCACCCGCCAGGTCCGGCCCGATACGACGTTTCAACTGATCCTCTACAAAGAAGAAATAATCCTCATGCTCACCCGTATAGGTGAGGTCATCCAGATCGGTTTCCGCGTCAATTGCCGCCAGCGCATCCGCAATTTTCGCACCGGTCGCGGCGTCAAGGATGGCGGTCTCGACAAGCATCACCAGATGGGCACGATTGATTGCGGCCATATGTGCCGCGTAGTGAGTTTTGACCCCCTCAAACAGGGGTGCCAGAACGGTATCGCGGTAGACCGGATCGGGGAACGTGGAGTGGTCCATCATCCCTTGAGGCCCGCCATCACAACGCCGCGAATGATGAAACGCTGGAAGATCAGGAACACCACCAGTGTCGGCAAGGTCGAAATTGCAGCCCCTGTCATGATCAGCTCCCACGCAACATCCGCCTCGTCCCCGAAAGAGGACAGGCCCACGGGCAAGGTGTAAAGCGCCGTGTCCGTTGTGGCGATAAGCGGCCAGATGAACGCGGTCCAATTGCCAAGGAACACGAAAATCGCCAGCGCAGCCAGCGCCGGTTTGACCAACAGCATTGCCACAAACCACCAGATTTGCAGCTCATTTAACCCGTCGATCCGCGCCGCCTCAAGAAAGTCATCCGGCACCGACTCGAAGAATTGCTTCATCAGGAAGACGCCAAAGGCGGTCATCAATCCGGGGAACATGATGCCCCAATAGGTGTCGAGCCAACCCAGTTGCTGGCTCATCAAATACCAGGGGATCACCAGCATTTCGGTTGGGATCATCAGGGTTGAGAGGATCGCGATGAAGATCAGATACCGTCCGCGGAACTTGAACTTGCACAGGACATAGCCAACGAGGCTGTCAAAAATCAGGGTCGAAATTGTGGTCAGCGTGGCGATGACCAGGGAATTTATGAACCAGTTGAAGAACCGTCCGTCCGCAAGCACGTAGATGTAATTATCAAGGGTCGGCTCTTCGGGGATCAGGTTCAGATTGTAGACCTCGAAGGAATATTTCAGCGAGGTCGAGATCATGTAGACCAACGGCATCACCATCACCAGACCGCCGAAGAACAGCAGACCCCAGCGGATGAACTGCGCGTAGTTGCGCGGGCGCTTGGGCGCTGCCGTGTTTAACAGGGTCTCGGACGAGGCCTTGATCTGAAGATCATCAGCAACAGCCATTACTTGTCCCTCATGATGCGCAGCTGGACCAGACTGACAACCAGCAGGATCACAAACAACACAACTGTCTGCGCCGCCGCCGCCCCCATCTGACTGCGCCCGCCAAACGCGGTTTCATAGATCATCAGGACCAGCGGTTTGGTCGAATTCAGCGGGCCGCCGGGGTTGTTTGTGGTCATGTTGAACACATGATCAAAGATGCGCAGGAAACCGATGGACGAGAAGACAACAAGGAAGACAATGGTTGGTTTCAGAAGTGGCAGGGTGATCTCCCACAACATGGTCCAGTTCGACACGCCATCAACCCGGGCGGCCTCGTAATAGGTTGCCGGGATAGCGCGCAGACCCGCCATGAAGATGATGATCTGAAAGCCAAGGCCAGCCCAGACAGCGGGCGCAAGCACTGCGGGCAATGCGATGGTGGTCGAATTCAGGAACCCGATCTGAGGGATACCGAACTGGGCAAGGAAATTGTTGAAGACGCCGATGGGGACCGGTTGGTAAAACCAGCGCCAGACCCACGCCATTGCCACCGCGGATGTCATGAACGGCAGGAAATACAATGCCCGGATCGTGCCATGCATGAACCGCACTTTGTCCAGATGATAGGCGATGAAGAACGAGACCACGAGGCTGATTGGGGTGCCGATGATCAGGTATTCAAAGGTATTCACGAACACGACCCAGAAGACATCGTTGTTCCAGAGGTCGATGTAGTTCTCGAGCCCGACCCATTCACGATCGTTGAGAAGGTTCCATTCCTGAAAGCTGAGAACAAAAGCGTTGCCGGTTGGGTAGAACCGCACGACCACATAGAAAACGATGGGAATGGCCAGAAACGCCCACGCCCAGACAACCTGCTTTTGGTTGATGCTAAGCCGGTGCCAACGGGCATTCAGGCCGCTTTTGCGCTGCGCATCAGCCGCGTCTCGGGCGTCAGACCGTGTCTCGGATTGGGAAAGTTCTGCCACGAGGGCGGCCTCCGCACGTTTGTCGGATGAGGGCGGCACATAAGCCGGAAGACGTGTTGGGCAGGCCCGCTACAGGCCCGCCCAATCCTTGGGTTAGTCGCCGTAGTAATCGTCAAGCAACGCCTGCTCGGCTTCTGCGGCTGTGGCGATGCTGGATGCGGTATCATCACCTAGCAATTGCACACGCTCGACCATCTCAACCAACAGCTGACGCTGTGCGCTTTCATCGGCGAAAAGGGTTGTGTTGGCATATTCCAGACCACGAATGAACGGGCCATAGACCGGATCATTGGCGTTCTCTTCTGTCAGGCCAACCTCAACACGGGCAGGCAATTCACCCACCACATCCAGCCAAATCTGCATCGCCTCAGGTGAGGTGACGTACTGCATGAACAGCACGGCGGCGTCAAAACGTTCGCCTTCCGCCTGACTGGTGATCGCGTTCACCCAGTAGGACGAGTAGTTCGAGCGTGTCCCATCCGGGCCTGCTGGCAGTTCTGCCACACCCCACTCCAGACCGCGGGTGTCGTTTAAGGCGCCAATCCGGAACGAGCCGTCGATATGCATACCCGCACGGCCAGCGCGGAAGGCGGCCTGCGCCTCATCCATGAAGCCACCCTGGGTCACGCCATGCACTTCTTCCAGCCCGACGTAGAAATCCAACGCCGCTTGCCCGGCCTCGTCGGCGTAGGTCACGGTCTGGTAGTCGTCGGAATAAGGCACGCCACCCATCTGGCGGACCAGCACTTCGCGGAACCAATGGTGGTCCTGCCCGGTCATCCCGGTTGTGATGCCGACCTGGGTGATATTGCCCGCGCCATCACGTTCCGTCAGTTGGCTGGCAATCTCAACCAATTCATCCAGCGTTTCCGGCGGGCCGTCGATGCCGGCGGCTTCAAACAGGCGCTCGTTGTAGAACAGCGCAAGCGAGCGAACCGCGGTGGGAAGTGCCCAATAGCGGCCGTCCTGCTCCATGGCCGAAACCATCGGGAAGAATTCGGCCTGGATCTCTGCGGCCGGGAAGGCATCTTCGGGCAGCGGCTGAATAAGCTCGGCCTCGACGTAATCGTTCAACCAGCCGTAAAACAGCTGCACCACATCAGGCCCCTCACCCGCCGGGATCGCGGCGGCAACCTGCGTCCGGTAATTGGCGTAGGGGAAATGGGTCATGTTGACAGTGATATCGGGATTGGCCGCCTCGAAATTCTCGATCAGCTGCTCCATCGCAGTGACGCGCGCGCCAAAGTAATACTGCCAGTATTCAATCTCGACCTGTGCTGTTGCGGGCGCAGCCGCGAGGAGCGCGGCACCCGAGAGGGCACTTGCGGCAAGTGTGGTCCGAAGTCCGGAAAACATCGTTGAAAACTCCCTGTTGTTGTCGGCATGTGCCCACCTTGAACCAAGCATATGCGTGGTCCACGATTCGAGCACGTGTCACGTCAGGATTAAGTCAAACCAATTGAGTTATCAAGCAAGTTGCGCTAGCTCAGAGATCATGAGTCTGTTGCATTCGCCACCCGGTTCCAACGCCGAACGTAGCCGCGCCTATAATCGCGGACTGGTCCTGGGGCATGTGCGCCGGGCCGGGGCTTCGGGCCGGGCAGAGATTGCGCGCGCCTCAGGCCTCAGCACACAGGCGGTTAGCAATATCATCGGTGAATTGGTGGCTGAAGGCTGGCTATACCAGGCCGGTCGTCGGAAGGGGGGGCGTGGCCAGCCAGCCGCGACCTATGCCATCGACGGCAAAGCCGGCGTTGCCTTCGGGATTGAACTGCGCCCTGATGCGGTGCTGTGTGCGGTGATTGATCTGGATGGGCAGACGTTGCACACCGCGCGCACAGCGGTGTCACGGGCCGCCCCTGAACACGTCAAACCGCTGGTCCAGACGTTGTTTGACACCGCGCTGGCTGAGACCGGCACACCGCGCGCCCGGGTGTTGGGGGCCGGGGTGGTCATGCCGGGGCCGTTTGGGCGGACCGGCGTGTCCGGATTGTCCACTGAGTTACCGGGTTGGGATGGCATTGATGCGGAGGCGCTGTTTGCTGAGGCCCTTTGCCTGCCGGTCACGGTTGAGAATGATGCCAACGCGGCCGCGATGTTCGAACGTGTGTCAGGTGTCGCCACGGGCCTTTCGTCTTATGCGTACCTCTACTTTGGCACCGGGATCGGGCTTGGTCTTGTGTCTGACGGCGTGCTTTTGCGCGGCGCGTTTGGCAACGCCGGAGAGATCGGCCATATCCCCGCGCCTTATCAAGGCACCTTGCGACCCCTTGAGGAGATCGCAAGCCGGATGGCTCTGACAGCCCGTCTTCGCGGATCAGGTGAGGCCGCCGAAACGGTCGCCGATTTGGAGCGCCTATTTGGCGAACGCCACCCCGCGATGATGGCCTGGATTGAGGGCGCGTGCCCTGCCCTGAGCCACGCCATCCACATTCTCGAAAATATCTATGACCCCGAGGCGGTTATCATCGGCGGTGCCCTTCCGGCATCTCTGCTGGAGCACTTGACCCGGACCATTGAGCTACCCGCGGCGTCGATCTCCAACCGCGAAGACCGAACCCGACCACGCCTTTTGGCTGGTACTGCGGGCCGAATGACCGCCACCCTTGGGGCCGCCGCCCTTGTCATCAACCAGACCCTCACCCCCAGCCTTGCCCTGAGCACCTAGAGGCCACCTATGCCCACACCAGACCAGACCCGTATCGCAGCCGAGTCCGGCGATCCGTTGATTGCCCGGATATGGCGGGCGCTGCAACCTCTGCGCTCAGTTGTGGGGTTCATGAACACTGGCGCCCATCCCGATGATGAAATCTCCGGCCTGTTGGCCGCCCTTGGCCTGCGCGACGGGGTGAACCTCAGCTATGCCTGCGCCAATCGCGGCGAAGTTGGGCAGAACGATATCGGGACCGAAACCGGGTTTGACCTGGGCACTCTGCGCACCGCCGAGATGGAACGTGCCGCCGATGTGCTGGGCATGCGCCTGTATTGGCTGGGCCAGTCCCCCGATGATACGATCACCGATTTCGGTTTCTCCAAATCCGGGGTCGAAACCATGGAGCGATGGGGCCATGACCGGACGATACAGCGCTTTGTGCAGATCGTCCGCACCGACCGGCCCGATATCCTGTGTACAACGTTCCTCGATGTCCCCGGCCAGCATGGCCACCACCGCGCGATGACGGCTGCTGCGTTTGAGGT
>JAESTV010000093.1 GCA_016763475.1 Roseicyclus sp. | reverse complement strand
CGCTCGGGCGCAAAGGTTGCGGCCCGTGTTCCCGGCGCAGATGGCCGCGACATTCTGGCGCCAGCCCCGGGAACCTACGTGAAAGAGGGAAACGCCGCTTGATTCCACGGGTTTTTTCGATCCGTTGGAAGCAATGCTGCAGCGCAGAATAAATCTTGACTTTCTGCACTGCAGCATTCATATGTCTCCCATCAACACACCACCCGACACGGGTATCCCACGGAGAATTCCAATGGCTAAAGTAGCATCCACCACCGATTTCACAAAAGTTATGTCCGACATGATGGGTTCGATCCCGATGGACATGTCCGCATTCGGCGACGTTTTCAAAAACCAGGCCGCCGTTGCCGACAAAATGACCAAAGTGGCTCTGGAAGCCGCTGAGAAGTCGACCGAAATTTCTTCCAAGTGGACCAAAGACACCATCGCCAAAATGAGCGACGCCTCCGCTGTCAAGGAAGAGCCCGCCGACTATTCCAAATCTGTCACCGACTTCGCCTCGGCTCAGGCCGAGATGGTTGCCGAAAATCTGGCCGCTTTCGCTGAGGTCGCCAAAAAAGTTCAGATGGAGACAGTTGAACTGATGATGGCAGCCGGCAAAGAAGCTTCCGAAGAAGCAACTGCCGCCGTCAAGAAAGCCACTGCCGACGTGACAACTGCTGCGAAAAAAGCAACAGCCAAGTAATCGCCCCGCGCTCAAGTGGCGCAGCGGTAGCGCAAGAAAGCCGCCTCGCTCAAGTAGCGAAGCGGTAGCCATCTAAAAACCCTACCGTGACGCGGGGTCCTCCCCCCTCCCCCTCGGCGGCGCGGTCCATGGAAAAGGCAGGCCAACACGTCATCGGCCTGCCTTTTTCATGTTTTCAGGCCAACCTGAGCCTGAATATCCATGCACCAGCCAATGACATCGCCATATCAGGCAAGTCTGTCCGGGCAAGCCGGTTGATCGGCCTTCTGCAGAACCCGCACGAAAGTGGGGTTGCTGATCTCAACACCTGCACACAATTCGACTGGCGTCAGGGCGGCGCCAGCGCGGCTTCAAGCGGCGCCGCGGATTGCGCCGCCGTCCAGCGCGCAAAATCTGCAATCTCACCCGTATCTTCCATAAGAAGCCCCCCAAAACGCCCGTTGCTTTTCTGCGCAAGCAGCGTAGGCTCCCCGATACTGCTGCGCTGCAACAATAGGCGCTCAAAGGGGAGGGTGAACCAGATGACCGACACAGCCAAACCACTTCTCATCAAGCGGTATGCAAGTCGCAGGCTCTATAACACGGAAACCTCGGACTACGTGACCCTGGACGATATCGCAGGCTTCATTCGTGAGGGGCGCGAAGTGAAGATTGTGGATCTGAAATCCGGCAATGAGCTGACGCGCCAATACCTTTTGCAGATCGTGGCGGACCATGAATCCCGTGGCGAAAGCGTGCTGCCGATCGGAGTGTTGACGGACCTCGTGCGCAGCTACTCCACTCAGGCACATTCCGTCGTGCCCGATTTTCTGGCTGCCAGCTTTGAGATGCTGAAACAGGGGCAATCCAAGGTCATGGATAATATGGCGGTGATCAATCCGATGGCCTCTATGCCCGGATTTGAGGCAATGCGCACCCAGCAAGAGGCGTTCTTTAAGGTGATGACCGGCGGCGGCAACAGCGATCAACCTGATCAGGACGGGACCGCCGCCACGGCTCCGGCGGAGGGGGCGCAGCAACCCGCCCAGGGCGAAGAACTTGAAGCCATCAAACGCCAGCTTGCCGAATTGCAAGCCAAACTCGACAAGCTGTAATGCCGGTGATCTTCCGACTTTTTGCGGCTGGTGTCGCCGTGACTTTCACCACCTCCTGTTCGATCCTCGCCCCCCTGTTTGAGGGACGTGGAGGGGATGCCGGAGAGATGAGTATCTACCAATCCGCCATGGCAGATTTCTCAACCTGCGAAACGGCACCCGCTGGCGTGGATCGTGCCGCCGCCGCAACCCGCTTATCGGTTTCCGCCCGGTCGATGTCAGCCACAATCCGGCCCACCAACCCTGACCACTTCTACGAGATGGACCGCGTGGTTGCCGCAAATGCCCGCTGCCAGGAAGCCCTCTCCGCCCCTTAACGCCGGGTTAAGGTTAACGCGCCCGCCCCTTCATCTGGCCAGAAATACCTCGGGGGAGGCGCAGCCGGGGGCAGCGCCCCTTCCACCCCAACCGGTCCGCGCAGGCCGTCGCCCTTCAGGCCAGTTCCGCAAAGACCTGTCGCAATGCCGCCTCAAGTTTTTCGCACATCTCGTCCATCTGCCCATCGCTCAGAATGAACGGTGGGCACAATACCACCGATTGCCCCAAGGGGCGGCAGATCAAACCATGGTCCGTGCAGGTATTTGCAATCCGTTCACTGACTGAAAGATGCCCCTCAAACGGCACCTTGCCGTCACGGTCGCGCACCGCTTCCAATGCCCACATATACCCCACGCCGCGCAGCTCTCCGATGTTGGGATGTTGCGCAATCTCCCGTAAGCCCGCCTCCATCCGGCCTGCGCCAGCGCGCACCATCTCCATCAACCCTTCCTTCAGAACCACGTCGATGGCCTTTAACGCCACCGCACAACCGACGGGATGGCCGGACGCGGTGAAGCCGTGGGGAAACTCTTCAATCGGGTCGATGGCGGCTTGCAAACGGTCGGCCATATCCGGCCCCAACATCACCGCACCCATCGGAAAATACCCTGCAGTCAATGCCTTGGACGAAATGATGACATCAGGCACAAAGCCATAGGTCTCACATCCCCATACATTGCCGGTGCGGCCAAACCCGCAAATCACCTCGTCCGAGATCAACGGGATGCCATGTTTGCGCAGCACCGCCTGGATCATCTGGAAGTAGCCAGCGGGAGGTGGGATAACACCACCCGCACCCAACACCGGCTCTGCAAAAAAGCCCGCGATTGTGTCTGCGCCTTCATGGGTGATCACGTGGTCTAATTCGGCGGTGAGGCGGGTGGTGAACTCAGACTCAGTCTCACCCGCCGCGCCTTCGCGCCAGAAATGCGGGCAGGTCAGGTGAATAAAGCCGGGCAGGGGCAGCCCGAAGGCAGAGTTATAGGGTTTCGCGGTCATCGAGGCCGAGACCGCCGTGACCCCGTGATAGGCGTTGCCTCGGGTCAGGATTTTCCGTTTGTGGGGCGTCCCTTCAGCCTGGGCCATAAACCACAGCATCTTGACCATGGTGTCATTCGCTTCGGAGCCGGAGTTGGTGTAGAACACCTTGCCGCGTTCCCAGGGGGAGACACCAATCAACCGCTCGGACAATTCCACCGTCTGGTCCGACATCCGGCCAAAGAAGGCGTGGTAGCCGGGGAAGCGGTCGTACTGGGTTTTGGCGGCTTCAGCGAGGCCGGGATGGTCAAAACCCGCAACCATGTTCCAAAGCCCCGAGTTCGAATCCAGGTACTTTTTCCCATTGGTATCAAAGATATACGGCCCTTCGCCGTGGGTCACGACCACGGTGCCACGTTCGCGGATCGAGGGCAGGTCGGTGAAGCCATAGAGCGAGAATTCTTCCGCGCGGGCTTCCCAGGAATTGGCGGCTTGAGGGGGCATGTTCATACAACTCCGGACAGGTTCGCCGAAACGCTACGCCTGTGGCGCGTGGCCCTCAATAGGGATTATCTTGTGCGAGACGCGCTTGGCACGGCTTGCCGAAGGCGCGTCTAGTAGGAAATCTCCGTCCGATGTTCTGCACGGGTGATCCAGTCGAAATAACGCACCCGCAGCCCCATCGCCACTGGCCCGGCCACGCCGTTGGAAAACACCCGGTCATCCACCCGCGCCACGGGAATCACTCCGCCGCCTGAGGAGGACAGGAACACCTCATCTGCCTCCAGGAACTCCTCCAGCGGCAGAGGTCGTGTTTCCACGGCCAATCCGGCCTCAGTCGCCATTTCCAGTACCGTGCGACGGGTAATGCCATGTAACACCCCAAGGTCAGCTGTCACCACGCGGTCACCAAAGACGGCGAAGATGTTGAACCCCGGCCCCTCGGTCACGTTTCCCAGATGGTCAAGCAGCAAGACCGTCTCAAAACCGTGGTCTTTCGCTTCAAACATCCCGCCAGTGAAGTCACCCCAATGGTAGTTTTTCACCGTCGGATCAACGCTGTTGGCGGGAATGCGGCAGATGTGTTTGGCGACCCAGACAGAGGTTCCACGGTCTGCCACTTCGGGCTTCACGATATGCACATAGGGCACACACCAAGCGTAGAAGTGATTGTTGCAATCGCGCGGATCCCGTGACCCTGACACTGGATTTTGGCCCCGTGCAGCGACCATGGCGACGTAGGAATCCCGTAACCCGCTTGTCGCCACCATCTCAGTCAGCGCTGCCTTCACGCCACTTGCGTCAATGCTGATGTCCATACGCAGAGCAGCCACGGACGCCATGAACCGGGTGACGTAATTGTCCAACCGGAAGAACCCGCCTTGCCAGACCGGGACAACATCATAGGCGATGTCACTATGGGTGACGCCCCAGTCGGTGACCGGGATCGCGGCGTCGGAAATCGGGATGACGTGGCCTTGGATCCAGGCCGCGCCTTTGGAAAAATCATTCATCGTTCGCAGGGTTGCGCAACGATGGGGTTGGCGCAATCAGAGTTTTGCAAAACTCTGCGCAGGGCCTTGCAAGGCCCTGATCAAATTCTTGCAAGAATTTGGCCCGCCGTCACGTCCCGTAAGCGAGGGTGTCAATTTTCACGCCTTCAGCCGCTCCCAACAGCGCGCCGATGATGTAGTCGAGATCCGCCTTCAATAGCCGCGCGGGCAGGCGCACGTCACATGCGCGCATCAACATGGCGCGGGTTTGCGGCAGCTCTGGCACCTCACCGGGGATGAATCGCCAGTTCCAGAACGCACGTGCGTTATCGGTGCTCAGCCCAAAGACCTGTACCTTGACGCCGCGCGCGGCGGCGGCGTCCACAAAGGCGTGTACCTCGGCGTCAGATTCAAAGCCTTGCAGATTGAATTGGATCGAATCCGGCGCACGTTCTTCCGGGCCAAGGGCATCGGGGACGTTCAGCCAGTCAGACATGTTCAGCGCGGCGGCCACATAATCATGGTTTGTCCGCCCATCACGCACACGGCGGGCAACCTCGGGCAGTTGCGGTCGGATCACCGCGGCGCTCAGGTTCTGCATCCGCAAATTGTACAGCGGCAGTTGGTTCTGCCAGCGTGCAAACGCCTGGTGCAGGGCCAGGTCGTTGCCGTGCTTCTTCCAATTGTGCTCATAGGCGCCGGACATGATGACCGCGCGGGCCACCAGATCGGCATCATCGGTGATAAGGATGCCGCCTTCACCTGCGTTCACCAGCTTGTAGCTTTGGAAACTGAAACAGCCGACGCGCCCGATTGTGCCGATTTTTCGCCCATGCCATTGAGTGCCAAGTGAATGGGCCGCATCTTCGATCAGCGGCACACCTGCTGCGTCGCAAGCGGCGGCGATGGCATCCATGTCCGAGGTGTGGCCACGCATATGGCTGATCAGGACGGCATCGACACCGGGCAGTTTGTTCAGGAAATCGGCAATATCCACCCGGTAATTGTCGGCGACTTCGCACAACACCGGCATCATGCCAGCATGAATGATCGACGACGGTACGGCAGCGAAGGTGAAGGCGGGGATCAAAACCCGTGCGCCTTTGGGTAAGCCCAACGCCTCCAGTGACAAGAACAACGCCGCTGAGCAGGACGAGACCGCAAGCGCGTATTTGGTGCCCATCATCGTCGCAAATTCTTGTTCCAACAGGGCCACAGGTGCGGCCTCGGGTGAGGTATAGCGGAACAGGTCGCCACTGCTGAGCAGGCGGTCGATCTCGGCGCGGGCAGCTTCGGGGATTGGTTCGGCGTCGTAAACGTTGGGGGCAGACGTGGGAGCGGACGTGGTGGGAGCGGACGTGGGGGGGACAGACGTGGGAGCGGACGTG
>JAESTV010000092.1 GCA_016763475.1 Roseicyclus sp. | reverse complement strand
CGGGATTGCGGGTGGCGGCAATGTCACCCTTATCGGCCTCACGCTGGTGCTGTGCGGCGCGTTGTCCTGGGCCTGCGGCAACCTGGTGTTTCGCCGCCTATCCGGCGTCAACATGCCGGCGCTGTTCATCTGGGCCAGCCTGGTGCCGCCCCTGCCGATGCTTGGCCTGTCGCTGGCCTTTGAAGGACCTGCGCCATTTGCCACCATCGCGGCCATGGGGCCAAGCGGATGGGGCGGTGTTTTCTATGTGGCAATCATCTCGACCATCATCGGGTATTCGATCTGGGGAACGTTGCTGTCGCGCCACCCCGCCGCCTTGGTCACCCCATTTGCACTGGGAATCCCCATCGTCGGCATCCTGACGGCAGGATTGGTGTTGGGCGAACGGGTGGGTCGGTGGGAGGCGGTGTCGGGCGCAGTGATCCTTGCGGGCATCACGTTGGCCGTGTTGGGGCCGCGTCTGATCGGCAAGGTCTTCCAACGCTAAGGCGAACACCCCATATCAATGGTTGAAAAGGAGAGCGGATGCCCCTGCCCCGGTTTATCATTCTATTGGTAAGTGTGATCCTTGCCGCCGGATTAACGCTGGCAGTTGCCGCCTCTTTTGGGGTGACCTCTGTGGGGATGATCGCTGGCCTGTCGTTGCCTGCATTGATCTGCGCTGCGGTTCTGGTGTGGATATCGCGGCGTCACGCGGACTAAGGGCCGCGCGGCGCGGCACGGCCCTTGAGTGAGTTGCTTGGGCTTATGGCGCGCGCAAACGCTCCAGATACTGTACTGTTGCAGCGGCGGCGATCGCGTAGAAGACATGGCCTGCCAATGCGACCCAAGTGATCCGCGCAAAGCCCAGGAACGCCGGGTTGCCCGCAATCCACGCGATACCGCCAATGGCAAAGACCCACAGCGCCACGCCGTAAAGCGCCGAGGTGATGCTCCAATGCAAGCCGGGTGTGACTCGCGCAAAGATCGGCCGCGCGATGAAGAGCCACCCTACGGGATAGGCAATCACCCCTACCAGAAAGAGGTGCATCAGGTTGCCCCATGGCGCGCTGTTGGGCAGGCCGATTGCACCAAGAAAGCCACGTGCAAGGCCCACGGGGGCGAGGGAGCCGAGGCCAAGAAGCGGCGCAATGGCTTTGCCCCAGAGGTCAAAGGCCAGCGTACCGACAGCCCCCGACAGCAAAATCAGCGCAACGGTGGTAAGGTTGATCGCTGGGCGCGCGGCGGATTGGGCGGGGTTTGTTGAGGTCGTTGTCATATGGTCGGGTCCCTGGTTTGTCATGTCGGTGATGGGGTTGCATGTGTCCTTGTCTGGCGCGAACCTCACTCGGTCAGGGCGTTTGCTCAAGTGACGGCTCCGTGAGCGCACGGCTGTGTGAAAGGTGTTTCAATGCGCATTGATGACGAGACGTTGGTGGAGCTTGGCTTGGACACACCACCGACTGGACGAATCCTGCTGCTGGCCTGCGGTGCGCTGGCCCATGAGGTCCTTGCCCTGAAGCAGTTAAACGCTTGGGATCATATGGATTTACACTGCTTGCCCGCGAAACTGCACAACACGCCGGACCTCATCCCCGACGCTGTGGAGGCAGCGGTGACCGCTCGGCGCGACGACTATGAACAGGTTTTTGTGTTGTACGCCGATTGCGGCACCGGCGGATTGTTACAATCACGCTGCGCAGATTTGGGCGTTGAGATGCTGGAGGGGCCGCATTGTTACTCCTTTTTCGAGGGAAATGCGCTGTTTGAGGCCCGCGAAGAGATGACCTGTTTCTATCTGACGGATTTTCTGGTGAAGCAATTTGATGCCTTTGTGACCAAACCTTTGGGCCTGGATCGCTACCCGGAACTGCGCGACATGTATTTCGGCAATTACACCACGTTGGTTTACCAGGCGCAGATTGATGACCCTGCGTTGACGGAATTGGCGCGGGGGTATGCGGACAGGCTGGGGCTGGCGTTTGAGCGTCGGTTAACGGGGTACGGTGATCTGGGGGTAGCGATGGCCCGCCTTTAAGGGGTTGCGCCGTCTTTCCGCCGCCCCGTTGGGGCGCCTGAAATCCATCGCCGGGGGCGGGCCTCGGTTGCGCTTCGCGCTCCCTCGGCCCGCGGCGCTTAACCGACAGGAACGGCGCGGGTGTTTGGCCATGAGGGGGCGCTGCCCCCACCCTGACGGGCCCCCCGAGGTATTTTTGGCCAGATGAAGGGGCAGAGCCAGCCGCGGTCAGTGGTTGTCACGCGGCAGGTCTTTGGCGATGCGTTGGTAAGCCGTAGCCAGTTCCAGGCAACCGCCGTCAGCCAACTGGCCCACATGTTTGCGATACAGTTCCTGCCACGGAGTTTGGTTGTGGATATCGGGCGCGGTCCAGGCGGCTTTGCGGGCCTCCCATTCGGCGCCAGGGACCTGGGCGTTCAGGGTGCCTTCGTTGAGGTCTAGGCGTACGCGGTCGCCGGTTCGCAGGTAAGCCAAGCCTCCACCCACCACGGATTCCGGGGAAGCGTTGAGGATCGACGGGCTTTCGGATGTCCCTGACTGGCGGCCGTCCCCCACCGTGGGCAGGTGCGATATGCCGTCTTTGATCAGCGCATCAGGCGGCTGCATGTTCACAACTTCAGCGGAACCGGGATAGCCGACGCAGCCGACGCCGCGGATGAACAGGATGCTTTGCTCGTCCACCGCAAGGTCCGGGTCGTTGATCCGGTCATGGTAATCTTCCGGCCCCTCAAAGACCACGGCCCGGCCCTCATAAGTGTTGTCCTTCAGGAACCGCGCCCGGAAATCATCTGAAATGACCGAGGTTTTCATCAGCGCACTGTCAAAGAGATTGCCGGAAAGGACCGCGAAGCCCGCGTTTTCGCGCATCGGATTGGCGACGGTACAAATGACATCCGTGTCAGTGCTGCGGGTGGTCCCGAGTGTCTGTGCCAGGGTCTTTCCGGATGCGGTCATGGCAGTGCCGTCCAGGTGTCCTTCTGCGAGCAACTCACCCATCACAGCTGGCACACCACCGGCACGAAAGAAGCTTTCACCCAGGTACTCACCCGCTGGCTGCATATTCACCAGAAGTGGCAGAGCAAGGCCGATCTTCTCCCAGTCCGTGACATGTAACTCCACCCCCGCGTGCCGGGCCAACGCCTGAAGATGTGGCGGCGCGTTGGTAGAGCCGCCAATGGCGGTGTTGACCTTGATCGCGTTCTCAAACGCCGTACGGGTCAGGATATCTGAGGGCTTAAGGTCCTCCTCCACCATCTCAACCGCGCGCTTGCCGGTCAGGTATGCCATCTCCATGCGTTCCCGAAATGGCGCGGGAATCGCGGCGGCGCCCGGCAGGGTCATGCCAAGCGCTTCGGCCAGCGCGTTCATGGTCGAGGCTGTGCCCATGGTGTTGCAATGGCCGAGGGATGGCGAGGACGCGCAGGCGAGTTCCATGAATTCCTCATAGTCGATCTCGCCTTTGGCAAGCAGCCGCCGCCCCTCCCAGATCGAGGTGCCGGAACCGGCGCGTTTGCCGCGAAACCAACCGTCCAGCATCGGGCCGCCGTTCAACGCAATCGCCGGTAGGTCCACTGTGGCCGCCCCCATCAGCATTGCGGGTGTGGTCTTGTCACAACCGGTGGTCAGAACAACACCGTCGATGGGGTATCCGTGCAGGACCTCCACCAGGGACAGGTATTGCAAGTTGCGGTCCAGCGCGGCAGTCGGCCGTTTGCCGGTTTCCTGAATCGGATGCACCGGGAACTCTAACGGAATGCCGCCCGCATCCCGGATACCGGCTTTGATCCGGTCCATCAGGAAGACATGGATCTTGTTACACGGCACCAGGTCGCTGCCAGTCTGAGCGACGCCAATGATCGGTTTTTCAGCCTGCAACTCCGCCCGGGTGAAGGCCTGGTTCTGGTACCGCTCCAGATACAGCGCCGTCATTCCCGGATTGTTTGGGTTGTCGAACCATTCCTGAGAACGGTAGCGGCGGTTGGCGCGGGTGTTGGGCATGGAGGGTTCCAGTATGTGAAACTACGGGCCGTATATTGGAACCAGCTTAGCCCAAAGACCCACGGCGGCTCAAGCGCAGCCTAACCCCTTTCACGCACCCAATTTCATCTTGGTCGAAAAACTCCCCCCGGAGGGTCCGCAATCCGCCACCCAGTCCAAACTTAGCCGGTGACCTGCACCCCCCCAACGCGGGAGAACCCCGAGTCCGCTCTGGGTGACCCGCCTAGATCAGGAGAATGGCGTCCCGAACCAGCGGCGACAAATCACTGTCATCTGCGGCCGCGTGGGCCTTCAGTTCATCCCGCATTTCCGGGCCCCAGAAATCTTTCAGATGCTCCGCCACCCGCTGCGCTTGATCGCTCCCGGGTTGAGTGGCGAAAAAGCTGGCAATCTGGTTCGCCATGCGGGTCAGTTTTTCATGCGACATCTGTTTGGCTCCGGTCAATTCGGGCTGGATGGGAGAAGGTCTCTAGCCGCCCGTCACGGGCAAAGGCGGCAATTGTCAGGTTGGCTGCATCCCCCATCCGGACGGCATGGGCCGTCGGCGCAGAGACGGAGATCAGGATCGGGCAACCTGAAAGAACTGTCTTCTGGACCATCTCAACCGACACCCGTGACGTCAGGACAATTGCCCCCGTGGCCGGGTCGATCCCAGCGCGCAACAACGCTCCAATCAGCTTGTCCAGAGCATTGTGGCGGCCCACGTCCTCACGGGCCAACATTATCCCCTGCCCCGGCCCCCGCCCCGGCACCATAAATCCGGCGGCGTGAACCGCGTGGGTCAGATCGTGTAACGGCTGATGGGCACGTAACGCCATTGGTCCATGGGCCGCCTCGCCGTACCCAACTGACCCGCCGCCCGGCAGCACCGGCAAATCGCGCAGCGCCTGCTCCAACGAGTCGATGCCGCACAACCCACAGCCCACCGGCCCCATCATCACCCGTCGCCGGGCGCCAAGGGCGTCCGCAATCTCATCCCCCACCCAAAGCCGCGCCTCAACGCCAACCTCCAACTCCACAATCTCCACCCGTTCAATCTGATCAGGCCGCGCGAACCCTTCGGTGAAGGCGAACCCCACAGCGAAATCCTCAAGATCGCCAGGGGAACACATCATCACGGCCTGGGTAGAGCCGTTCACACTCACCGCAACCGGCAACTCCTCCGGCAACGAGCGCGCAACATCACGGGTGCCGTCAGGACCAAAGGCCACAGCCGATATGGAGCGGCTCGGCTTCACTCTGCCGCCGGAAGGATACGGCGCGACTGCTGCGCTTGCTCGTTATACTCGCGCTGCCACTCAGTCGGGCCATTTGACAGGCCGACCTGCACTGCCGTCACCTTGTATTCCGGGCAATTTGTGGCCCAGTCCGAGAAGTCGGTGGTGATCACGTTGGCCTGGGTGTCGGGGTGGTGGAAGGTTGTGTAAACAACCCCCGGCACAACCCGATCGGTGAGGGTAGCGCGAAGCGAGGTTTCCCCTGCGCGGCTCGCCAATTTCACCCAATCACCCTCTTTGATGCCGCGCACTTCGGCGTCGTGGGGGTGGACTTCCAACACGTCTTCCGCGTGCCAAACCGTATTCTCGGTCCGGCGCGTCTGCGCCCCGACGTTATACTGGGACAAGATACGCCCGGTGGTCAGCAACAGCGGAAACCGCGGGCCAGTCCGCTCATCGGTGGCGATATATTCCGTCACGATGAACCGGCCCTTGCCGCGGACAAAACCATCGACATGCATGATCGGAGAGCCTTCAGGCGCAGCGTCGTTACAGGGCC
The DNA here is from genome assembly GCA_016763475.1 of Roseicyclus sp. Taxonomy (GTDB): domain Bacteria; phylum Pseudomonadota; class Alphaproteobacteria; order Rhodobacterales; family Rhodobacteraceae; genus Gymnodinialimonas. The sequence continues at coordinate 4,818 of JAESTV010000092.1, read as the reverse complement.
ATTGCACCGAGCCACGCTCCTCCAGCATCGCATAATTGACGTTGGCAAAACCGGGGGTGGTGGCGGCAATCTCATCCATGATCTGGGTCGGATGGGTGTACTGCCAATCAGCCCCCATCGCTTTGGCCAGCAACTGCGTGACCTCCCAATCCTCATAGCCGTTCTTGGGCTGCATCACCTTGCGCACCCGGTTGATCCGGCGCTCAGCGTTGGTGAAAGTGCCGTTCTTCTCAAGGAAGGTCGACCCCGGCAGGAACACATGGGCGTAGTTCGCGGTTTCATTCAGAAACAAATCATGGACAATCACACATTCCATCGCCGCCAAGCCCGCGGCCACATGGTGGGTATCCGGGTCCGATTGCAGGATATCTTCACCCTGACAATAGAGGCCCTTGAAACTACCACCAACAGCCGCATCCAACATATTCGGGATCCGCAGGCCAGGTTCCGGATCAATTTTGACCCCCCAGAGGTCCTCGAAAATTGAGCGAACCTCTTCCCCCTTCACATGGCGATACCCGGGCAACTCATGGGGGAACGAGCCCATATCACAGGCGCCCTGCACGTTGTTCTGCCCACGTAGCGGGTTCACCCCCACACCTTCGCGGCCCAGATTGCCGGTCAGCATGGCAAGGTTTGCAATTGCCATCACGGTGGTGGACCCTTGGGAGTGTTCCGTCACACCCAGACCGTAGTAAATCGACCCATTGCCACCAGTTGCGTACAGACGCGCCGCTTTGCGCAGATCTTCCGCCGGCACGCCCGTCAATATCTCCGTCATCTCAGGGGAGTGGCGGACATCCTTGATGAATTCAGCGTATTCGGTGAACTCATCCCAATCGCAGCGCTCACGGATGAAGGTTTCATCAAACAGAGCCTCATCAACAATCACATGGGCCAGCGCTGAGACCACGGCAACGTTGGTGCCGGGGCGCAGAGGCAAATGGTACGACGCCTCGATATGGGCCGAGCGCACGATATCGGTGCGGCGCGGGTCGATCACAATCAGCTTGGCACCTTGGCGCAGGCGCTTTTTCAGGCGTGACGCAAAAACCGGGTGGCCGTCGGTTGGGTTGGCTCCAATAATGACTGCAACATCAGTGTATTGAACGCTGTCGAAGTTCTGCGTTCCAGCGGACGTCCCAAACGTCTGCCCCAGACCGTAGCCGGTGGGTGAGTGACACACCCGCGCACAGGTATCGGTGTTGTTGTTCATGAACACGCCACGGGCCAGCTTCTGGACCAGGTAGGTTTCCTCATTTGTGCAGCGCGACGACGTAATCACCCCAATCGACTTGCGCCCATACTTTTCCTGCAGCCCACGCATCCGGGCGGCGGCAAAACCGATGGCCTCTTCCCAGGAAACCTCTTTCCAGGGCTGATCGATGCTGTCACGGATCATCGGCTTCAGGATACGGTCCTGATGGGTTGCATACCCATAGGCAAACCGCCCCTTCACACAGGAGTGGCCGCGATTGGCCTCGCCGTGCTTGTAAGGCACCATCCGCACCAATTCGTCGCCATTCATCTCGGCCTTAAACGAACACCCCACACCACAATAGGCGCAGGTGGTGATAACGGAGCGCTCAGGCGTCCCCAACTCAATCACCGACTTTTCCTGCAACGTACCCGTCGGGCAAGCCTGCACACAGGCCCCACACGACACACAATCAGAGCCGAGGAAATCATCCAACGGCCCCCCGGCAGACACCCGGCTGTCAAACCCCCGGCCCTCAATGGTCAAAGCAAACGTGCCCTGCACCTCTTCACAGGCCCGCACACAACGCGAACAGACAATGCACTTGGCCGGATCGTAGGTGAAATAGGGGTTGGATTCATCCTTAGCCATCCACTCAGGGTTTGCCTCCGCCCCCGAACGCGGCTCAAAATGGTTCGCCAGACCACCCGCCTGCGGCGCAATGTAACGCACATCACGCAATCCCACAGCCCCGGCCATATCCTGCAGTTCGCAGTCACCATTGGCCGCACAGGTCAGACAATCCAACGGGTGGTCCGAGATATAAAGCTCCATCACCCCGTTGCGGATTTTCTTCACTTTGCTGGATTGGGTGCGGACAACCATACCTTCCATAACCGGCGTGGTGCAGGACGCAGGCGTGCCACGCCGGCCCTCGATCTCAACCACACACAGGCGGCACGAGCCAAACGCATCCACAGAATCCGTCGCACACAGTTTCGGGATCTTGAGCCCAATCTCTGCCGCCGCGCGCATCACAGAGGTCCCCTCAGGCACCGTCACATCAAAACCATCAACACTCAGCGTGACAGCTGCGCCAACCTTGGCTGGTGTGCCCATATCGCGATCATCAGGGATGACGAAATCTTTCATTGGCCACATGCTCCGTGTTTCATCTTGGTGGAAAAACTCTCGGGGGGTGCAGGGGGGCAGACAGCCCCCCTGCCGGGGGTCCGGGGGTGGAACCCCCGGTTGGTCGGCCGCAAAGCGGGCGACATACCGGCCTGATCCAAATTCATTCCGCGGCTTCCCTTGCACCAGCTTCCCTTGCACCAGCTTCCCTTGCACCGGCAAATTCTTCTTCCCTTGCACCGGCAAATTCTTCTGGAAACTGCTCCAACGCAGACATCACCGGGAACGGCGTGAAGCCTCCCAGCGCGCACAGCGAGCCGTCTTTCATCGTCTCACACAAATCTACCAACAGAGGGATCGCGCTTACGTCCCCCTCCCCAATCCGGTCAATGGTCTCAACCCCGCGCCGCGCGCCGATCCGGCATGGGGTGCATTTTCCGCAGCTCTCAATTGCGCAGAATTCCATCGCAAACCGCGCCAGGCCAAGCATGTCTGCGGTGTCGTCAAAAATCACCACACCTGCATGGCCAATCAACCCCCCTTCGCCGTCAAAGGTTTCGTAGGCAAACGGCGTGTCAAACTTTTCGGGTGCGAAATAGGCGCCCAACGGGCCGCCGACCTGCACCGCTTTCACCGGCCTGCCAGACGCAGTGCCACCGCCGATGTCATTCACCAACTCACCCAGCGGCATACCGAACGCGGTCTCAAACAGGCCACCGCGCGCCACATTGCCCGCAATCTGGATCGGCATCGTGCCTTTCGAGCGTCCAAGCCCGAAGCTGGCGTAATGTTCTGCGCCCTTCTCGAAAACAACCGGAACCGTCGCCAGAGAGATCACATTATTGACCACCGTAGGCCGCCCCAGGAACCCTTCCAGCGCCGGCAACGGCGGCTTGGCACGCACCACACCGCGTTTGCCTTCAAGGCTATTGAGAAGCGACGTTTCTTCGCCGCAGACATAGGCACCCGCACCCACACGAACTTCGATATCGAATTCATGTGATGAGTGAAGGACGCGCCCCAGAAGGTTGTTTTCTTTCGCAATAATTATTGCGGCTTCCATCACGTCGATGGCGTCGGGGTATTCGGAACGCAGGTAAATATACCCCTTCGTCGCCCCCACACCCAATCCCGCAATCACCATGCCTTCGATCAGGCAAAACGGGTCACCTTCCATGATCATCCGGTCAGCGAAGGTGCCGCTGTCACCCTCGTCTGCGTTACACACGATGTACTTCTGCCCGGCGTCGGCCCGCCGCACGGTTTCCCACTTGATGCCAGTCGGGAAACCGGCGCCGCCGCGTCCGCGCAGGCCGCTATCGGTGACTTCGGTGACAATCTCCTCAGCACTCATCCCAATGGCGCGGCGCAGTCCGGTGAGGCCACCGTGGGCCTCATAATCCGCCATCGACAACGGATCAATGACGCCGCAGCGTTGGAACGTCAGACGGTTTTGTTTGGCATAAAACGGGATGTCCTCAACCGGGCCGAGGCTATCCGCAGAGCCGTCGATGATTGCGCCGACCATCGCAACACTTGCGGGGCCATACCCCACACGAACGCCGTCGCGCTCAACCTCAACCAGCGGCTCCAACCAGATCATCCCCCGTGACCCGTTGCGCACAACCTGTGCGCCCGCGGCTTCAAACGCGGCAGCCACCGCATCTGCACCCATGGCTTTTGCAGCCGCATCCAGGGGAACCCAAACCTTCAGGCTCATTGCGCCACCTCCGCCACCAGAGCATCAGCCGTCACCCGGCCCCGCACTTGTCCGTTAACCATTGCCGCCGGACCACAGGCGCATAAGCCCAGACAAAAAACCGGTTCCACCGTCACCTGCCCGTCGGAACTGGTGCCGTGCCAGTTAACGCCCAACCTGCTTAACACTTCCTCAGACAGCGCATTTGCGCCAACGGCCTGACACGCCTCTGCCCGGCAGATTTTCAGCACATGTTTGCCCGCCGGTTCGCGGCGGAAGTCGTGATAAAACGAGATCACGCCGTGTAACTCTGCCTCAGTGATGTTGAGGGCCTGCGCAATCGGCGCGCGCGCGGCGTCGGGCACACAGCCAAACGCGGCTTGCATCCCATGAAGGATCGGCAACAGCGGCCCTTCAAGGTGAAGGTTGTCGCGGATGATCACACCAATATCGGTGGGCTCAGGTGGGTCGGCGGTGGGGGACATGGCTGGCTCCGGAACGTTCCCCCTCAAATGCCACCCTTTTCATTCAGCATTCAATATCGTAATCCCGTTGATCAATTGAAAACCTCAATCGAAAATACGCGCACGACCGGTCCGGATTTTTTGCCCATTCACCCGGAAACCCTGAGCAATTCACCCGGCTTTCAGGGTGTCGTGTTCGCCAAGGCCCTTGTCTCGGCAATCAGGGCTTTCAGGACCGGCGTATGGGGCTCGCGATATGGTGCGACAAGGCCAACGGCATGATCCATCACTGCCCCCTCAATCTCGCGGATCACCAGCTCCGGCTT
>JAESTV010000008.1 GCA_016763475.1 Roseicyclus sp. | reverse complement strand
GGCAAAAACCAGCGTGATCAGCAGCGACAGGCGGATCAGCGGCGCAGCGGCGGCAAATCGAACCCCCTCCAGCAGGTCGCTGAGGAAGGCTGCCGGCGGGCGCTCCGGTAACGCGCGCGGGCGTAACGCGGGCAGCACAGCCAACATCGGCAGATAACAGACCGCCGCCAGCCACAGGGCCGCGCTTCCCCCTGCGGTGGCAATCACCCAGCCCGCAAGCACGGGGGCAATCAGGCGCGCAAGATTGAAGTTCAGGGCCGCAACCGCCACCACATGTTGCACCATATCTGCCGCCACCAAACGTGGGCCCAGCGACATCCGGATCGGGTGGTGTGCGGCTGAGATGACGCCAATACTCAGCGCCGCAATTGACAAGCCAACCGCCCCCACATCACCCGCCACCAACGCAAGCGTGGCGATGATGCCCGCCATCAGCCCGTTGCTGATCCACGCGGCAATGCGAATGTTCACGCGATCAGCCAGCACCCCGAAAAGCGGCCCCGTCAGCAATGTCGGCGCAACGCTGAGCGCTGCAACCAATCCAACGGTGGTGGCCTGCCCGGTGCGTTCCCACGCCAGCCAGCCCAGGGTTACACGCTGAATCCAGATCGCCTGAACCGCAAAGAACACGCCGACGAAAAACAGCCGAAACGTCCGGTCTTCAAAGGCTCCTCCGGCAATTTTCACTGTGTTAACCCTACGGAAAGTAACAGAAATGTGTTATGCGTATGCTGCATAGCGGCATTTCGACATCGCCTATTGTGCAACCGCAGCATTGACCTATCTTTAGTCACAACACGGCACGACGCCAACCACTTGGCCGACGCGAGGGCAAGAGCCTCCGCACCGACCCGAGATACGAATTGAGGACAAACATGGCCTATATCACAAGCAACCGCACACATAGCGCCAGCTTCGGCCAACGGCTGATCGATATCCGCGACGCCGCCACTGAAGCCTACGGCAAGTGGCGCGCTTACCGCCAGACCTTGTCTGAGCTTCAGGCCCTTTCGCGCCATGAATTGGACGATCTGGGAATCCACTCCTCGATGATCCGCTCCATCGCGCTGGAAGCGGCCTACGGCAAAGTTCTCTGAACGGGCCCGGCAAAGGTCTCTGAACCGGCCCAGCCCTTCCCGCGAAGGCGGCACATAGAATACCGGATACCTGTCCTCCCATAGGTATCCGGGCCAGCGGGCCGCACCCGACCCTCCCTTGGGTGCGCCCGCGACCTCACAACGATCCGTCAGGATCAATGACTCGGCCTCTCTCCTCCCATTGGGGCCGTGACGACCGGCGAAGCTCTCCCTCCATCCATGAGGGTTCTGCGCCACACGATCGGACCGGCCCTTTCCTCCCATTGGCCTGGTCTGAGCACTGCGGTGAAGGTCCTCCTCCTCCCTTGGACCCGAGCCACAAGATCAACACGCCCTCACCTCCCTGAGGGTTGTGTTTGAAATCAGCGGTGACACTTCAGGCCTCCCCCTGGATCGTCACCGCTTTTTTTATGTCCGTGTTGGGAATTCGGACAGAAAATGCCCACATGCCTTCCGGCCCACATGTCTTCAGGCCCACATGCCTTCCGGCCCGCACATCTTCCGGCCTACATGCCTTCAGGCCCACATGTCTTCAGGCCCGCGTGTCCTTGGGAGAGCCCATCACCACAAACGTGGTGATCGTCGCCACTTGCGGCAGCGCCCCCAGAATATCGGTGTGGAAGCGTTTGTAGGCGGGCAGATCCGCCACCTCCACACGCAGCAGATATTCCACCGTGCCGGTAATGTTGTGGCATTCGCGGACCTCCTCTGCCTGCGCCACCGCGGCTTCAAACGCCAGTTGCGAGGCTTTGGTGTGCAGCCCCAACCCCACTGTAATATAAGCAATAAACCCGATGCCCATGGCACCTTGGTTCAGCACCGCGCGATACCCCGCAATAACCCCCGCCGCCTCCAGCGCCTGCACCCGTCGCAGAGTGGCTGACGGCGACAGCGCCACCCGCTCCGCCAGATCAAGATTCGAAATCCGGCCGTCCCGCGACAATTCACGCAATATTTGTTGGTCTTTTTGGTCAATCTTCGCCATTAATTGCGCATTCTACCGAAAACTTGCACATTTCGCAATTTCATTCGCCCTCTCCACCCCTAAAGTTGCGTTCATGACATATGAACTCCTCACCGGCCTCATCCTGTTTGCCTTTGCGTCGTCGATCACGCCCGGGCCCAACAACATCATGCTTATGGCCTCAGGCGTGAACTTCGGCCTGCGCCGCACCGTGCCGCATATGCTGGGTGTGTCGATCGGCCATTCCGCAATGACGCTGATCCTTGGCCTTGGCCTTGTGCAGATTTTTGTCCTCATCCCGTGGCTGCGCACCGCGCTGACGGTGGTCTCTGTTGTGTACCTGCTGTGGCTGGCGTGGAGAGTCGCAAACGCCGCCCCACCCGACGACGCGCCGCAAGACGCGCGGCCTTTGACGTTTCTGCAGGCAGCGGGGTTCCAGTGGGTCAATCCCAAGGCCATCTATATGTCGATCTACGCCCAAACGACCTACGCACCCAACGACGCAGGCTGGACCGGAGCGGTCGCCGTGGCGGTCATTTTTGGCCTGGTGAACCTGCCCTCCGTGGCCACATGGGCCTGGGGCGGCACTCAAATCAGGCGTTGGCTGGACGGGCCGGGCCGCCTGAAAGCCTTCAACTGGACCATGGCCATCCTGTTGGTGCTGTCGCTTTACCCGATGCTGATGTCCGAGGTTTAGGTGCGGGGTTCAGGTGCGGGGTTTGCACGCGGGGTTTAGGTGCCAGGTTTGCGCGCGGGGCGTTGCTGGCAACATATGCAGCGCCGCAGGCCTCAGTTCGGCCGCATCGCCACACCGCTCGCGAATAACGGGATCAACGCAACCGGATCCTGCTCCGCATCCTGCACCCCATCGCGGAAGACATGTTGCAGCAACTGGCCGGGCGTATCGGGATCGTTTGAATACTGAAAACAAAAGCTCTCAGGTGAGACATCACGCAACTCTACTATCCGGGCAGGCAAAAGCTCCGACGATAGCGGAGTTAACCCGGCAAGATCAAACGGGAACCGATAGCCATATGCCTCCCACATGGAGCGTAAGCCTTGGGTTTCATAGGGAATACAAAGGGCATCCCCCTGCCAATCAAGCTGGTATTCCGATACCGACATCGGAAAATCATAGCTGACCTCTGCCGTATAAAGGATCGTGCTTTCGGCGTGAAATTCCGTATAAAGCTCAGCCCAGCTGCACGAGAACCGGTCATCAGGGTAATAACAAAACACCGCCGCGCGCATATGCGCTTCAACCTCAGCACGGGTCAAATAGGGTTGTGATTGGGCTTGGACAGGTGTGGCCAGAGGTATGGCAAATGGCAAGAGGGCCAGAACGGCAAGGGCACGCAACATCAATGTCTCCGGGGCGTAAGGAACTCGTGTCACCCGACAATAGAGCCACGGATCAAAGGGGTCGAGGGCAGGAATTCCTGCGGGGGTGCCTTAGCACCGATACGAGGGGCTTGGCTTCTGCGTCACGGCTTCTGCGTAAGCGCCGGAACGATCAGGGGGGCGCACAAGGGGGGGGCGTACAGGGCAAACACATCTGTCGCTTGATGTCGATATTGAAGCGCATTTGTGCGTCCGGGGTGAGGGTAGGAATCCCTCAGGTGCCGGGGAGCGGAGTCCTGACCCGCCCAACAGGAGCCAGCCCAAGGGGGAACCCCAATAAGATCAAAGCTGTCGTGATCCAAAAAGCCGTGGAGCAAGACCACAAAGGATCAAGCCCGACCGTGGGTCAAGCCCGGCCGTGGGTCAAGATCGGCCGTGGATCAAAACGGAACGTCGTCACCTGCCGCTTCTGCGGCCACAAGGTAACGGCTCATCGCGTGTTTGGCGCCAGCCTTGTCGAAATCCACGACCAGCCTGTCCCCGTCCACCCCTTCAACCGACCCATAGCCGTATTTCTGATGGAACACCCGGTCGCCAACGGTGAATACGCGGATCACCTCGGCATCAATGGTGATCTGTTTGGCCTCAGAGGGCTGCCCCATCCCGTATTGCCCCTGCCGCGCCTTTAGGCGCCGCCAGCCGGGTGAATTATACACATCCGCATTGGCGGCGCGGTCGTGCAGGTTGCTGCCCGCCATCTCCTGTTCCACCGGGCTGGCGCTGGCCGCAATGCCGCCTTGATGGCCGTACAGGCCCGGCGGAGTCAGGACCTCCACATGAGCCTCGGGCAACTCGTCAATGAAGCGCGACGGCATCTGCGACAGCCATTGCCCATAGACCCGCCGGTTGCCCGCAAACGAGATTGTGCAGACCTCCTCAGCCCGGGTGATGCCGACGTAAGCCAGGCGGCGCTCTTCTTCCAACCCCGCTTGCCCGCTTTCGTCCATTGTCCGTTGTGAGGGGAACAAGCCCTCCTCCCACCCCGGCAGGAACACCGCCGGAAACTCCAGCCCCTTGGCCGCGTGGAGCGTCATCAGCGTCACCTTCGGCTCAGACTCGTCGCTCTCGGTGTCCATGATCAGGCTGACGTGTTCGAGGAACCCCTGTAGGTTCTCAAAATTCTCCAGCGCCTTCACCAGCTCCTTGAGGTTCTCCAGCCGCCCCGGCCCCTCGGGTGTCTTGTCGTTCTGCCAATGGCCGGTGTAGCCGGACTCGTCGAGGATGACCTCTGCCAACTCCACGTGGGACACCCCCTTGGCCGCGCCGTCTTCTTCTATCAGATCATCCGCAGGACCGACCTGGCGTAACGGTCCCTGCATCATCTGCCGCCACCGCGCCAGACCATCCACCAGCACCCGCAATTCCTTGCCACCCCTGCCGCCAATTGCCTGGGTCTCCACACACAACCGCGCGCCCTCAAGAAGGTTCACCCCGTTGGAGCGGGCCATCTTATGGATTGTCTGTTGCGCCTTGTCTCCAAGGCCGCGTTTGGGAGTGTTCACAATCCGTTCAAACGCCAGATCATCGTCAGGGCTGACCACAACGCGGAAATAGGCCATCGCATCGCGGATCTCCATCCGCTCATAAAACCGAGGCCCGCCGATAACCCGGTACGCCAGGCCGATGGTCAGGAACCGATCCTCAAAAGCCCGCATCTGGTGGGAGGTGCGCACAAGGATGGCGATTTCGTCCAATTCATAGCTCTGGGGCAGCGGCAGACTATCCTTATCCGCATCCGTAACGGCTTGTTTTCGCGCCAGATTCGTTTGGTGAATGCCGCCCTGAGGGTTCTTTGAAATGGCCCCACCTTTAGAAATCCTCTCTGCTTCCTGTAGCGGCGAAGTCGATCTTACATTTACTCGGTTTCGATAGCCGTCCTTGCCCATCGCCTCAATCTCTTCACCAACCCAGCGAGCCTCCTCGTCACCGTCCCAATGGCCGATCAAGCGGACCTTTTCGCCGTCCTCACCATCAGTCCACAAGGTTTTGCCAAGACGCTCTGTATTGCCCTCAATCACCCGTGAAGCCGCCGCAAGGATATGCTTGGTGGAGCGATAATTCTGTTCCAACCGCACCACATGAGCGCCGGGAAAATCCTTCTCGAACCGCAGGATGTTGCCCACTTCCGCGCCGC
>JAESTV010000007.1 GCA_016763475.1 Roseicyclus sp. | reverse complement strand
GTGAGGTGACAGTGGTGGCCCACGGCCTCGACCCCGCAGGACTGCCCCGAGATCTTGCCCGCGCCACAGCAACCTTTGATCCCGGTGAAATGGTTGCGCAGGTCGAATTCGACCTGCCGCCCGAATTGCGCTACCGAATTACCCGGTTCGAGTTGTCCGGCGAACGTCACGCAGGCGCGATTGCCTTGACTGATGACGCCTTGCAACGTCGCCAGGTTGCGCTGATTGCCGCTGGCGCAGAGGATGAGCAGCAGGCGCTTTTGTCGCCGCTGCATTATCTGCGCCAGGCGTTGGAGCCGACGGCGGACCTGATGGAAGGTGCGCTCAGTGATATCCTGGTGGCCAGCCCCGATGTCATCATGCTGGCCGATATCGCCATACTTGCATCCGAGGAAGAGGCGGACCTGATTGCCTGGGTTGAAAACGGCGGGCTTCTGGTGCGATTTGCGGGCCCCCGACTGGCTGCATCTGATATCGCGCGGGATCAGGCCGGGCCGTTGATGCCCGTGCGCCTGCGCGTTGGTGGCCGCACTGTTGGTGGCGCGATGTCGTGGGGGGAGCCAAAACAGCTGCGCCCGTTTGAGGAAGGCTCACCCTTCTTCGGCCTCACGGTGCCCGAAGATGTGCAAATCACCAGCCAGGTTGTGGCGCAACCCGATCCGGCGTTAAGCGAGCGCACCATAGCCTCGCTTTCGGACGGCACACCTTTGGTGACGCGGGCAAGTCTGGGGCAGGGGGCGGTGATCCTGTTCCACGTGACCGCCAATGCGGAATGGTCAACGCTGCCCTTGTCTGGTCTGTTTGTGCAGATGCTGGAACGTCTGGCGATCTCGACCCGGCCTGTCATGCCTGAGGTTGCGGATATGGAAGGCACAATCTGGACGCCGGATGAGGTTTTGGACGGTTTTGGCATTCTGCGTGACGCGGGCACTCGGCCAGGTGTGGCGGGGGAGGTTTTGGCCGCAGCGCCGTTGTCAGCCGAGGTATTGCCGGGTCTTTATGCGGGTGAAAACCGCCGTTTGGCGCGCAATGTGATTGTGCAGGATGCCGCGTTGGTGGCCGCAGATTGGCCCGCTGATGTGCCGGTGGAGGGGATGTCAGTGACCTTACCCACGGAGCTGATGGCGGTTTTCCTGACAAGTGCGTTGGTGCTGCTTTTGATTGATGCGGTCGCTGCGTTGGGGCTGGCGGGGCGGTTGTCCGGTATCACCCGCGCTGCGGTGCTGCTGGCCGCGTTGGCGCTGCCGCAAGCGGCGGACGCGCAGCTAACCCCGGCGGAGGAGTTGGGGCTTTTGGCCACATCCGAGGCGACGCTTGCCTATGTGCTGACCGGGGATGAGGACGTGGACGAGACCTCTCGGGCCGGGCTTCAGGGCCTGTCAAACACACTCTTCCAGCGCACCTCCGTGGAGCCTGCTGCGCCGTATGGCGTTGATCTGGAAAGTGATGAGTTGGCGTTCTTTCCTCTATTGTATTGGCCGATCACCCCCGATCAGGCGATCCCGTCACCTGACGCCTACCGGCGCCTGAACGATTATCTGCGTGGCGGTGGCATGATTGTGTTCGACACCCGTGACGCTCATGTAGGCAACTTCGGCTCGGGCACTCCCGAAGGGCGTCGGCTGCAAGTGATTGCTGCCCCGCTGGATATACCGCCGCTGGAACCGATCCCCGAGGATCACGTGCTGACGCGCACGTTTTATCTGTTGCAGGACTTCCCCGGACGCCACATGAGCCGTGATGTTTGGGTGGAAGCAGCGCCCCCTGATGCGGAGCAGATCGAGGGGATGCCGTTTCGCAACCTCAACGACGGTGTCACTCCGGTTCTGATCGGCGGCAATGACTGGGCGGCGGCATGGGCGCAGGACGAACGCGGACGGCCCCTGTACCCTATAGGGCGCGGCCAGACCGGCGAACGCCAGCGCGAGATCGCGCTGCGCTTTGGGGTGAACCTTGTGATGCATGTCCTCAGCGGGAACTACAAATCCGATCAGGTCCATGTGCCTGCATTGCTCGACAGGTTGGGGCAGTAGATGGCAAACCAGATCCTGTTTGACCCCCATTTGGCGTGGCCGGTTCTGTATGCCCTTGGTGGTGCGCTGTTGTTGATCGTTGCCCTGTCGTTGTGGCGTGGGCTGGCGGGCTGGCCGTATCGCCTGTTGGCGGGGGGGGCGCTGTTGGCGGCGCTGGTGAACCCGTCGTTGCAAACCGAAGAGCGAGAGCCGCTGTCGGATATCGTGCTGATTGTCGTTGATGAAAGCGCCAGCCAGCGGATCAGTGACCGACCGACGCAGACAGCAGATGCTTTGGCGGCGTTGGAGGCGGAAGTCGAAGCACTCGGGATGGAGGTGCGCATTGCCCATGTCGGTGACGCTGACGGAAATTCCGGCACGTTGTTGATGGGTGAGTTGCAGCGTCTGATGGCGGAAGAGCCGCGCGCGCGGGTTGCGGGGGCGTTGCTGATCACCGATGGGCGGCTCCATGATCCGGAACTGGTGCCAAACATGCCTGCGCCAATCCATGCGCTGATTACCGGGCGTGAGGCTGATTGGGACCGTCGCCTGGTGATCCAGACCGCTCCGGCGTTTGGGATCATTGGGGAAGAGCTGCTGCTGACGATCCGAGTGGAGGATCAGGGTGCAATCCCTGAGGGTCTCGGGGGGCGGTCAGAGATTGTGATCTCTGTAGATGGCGGCGCGCCGCAGACCTACGTGGTGCCGGTGGGAGAAAGCCTCGACTTGCCGCTGACCTTGGAACATGCGGGCCAGAATGTGATCCAGTTCACTGTGCCAGAGGCTGACGGAGAGCTGACAACGCGCAATAACGCCGCTGTGGTGCAGATCAACGGCATCCGGGACCGGCTGCGGGTGCTTCTGGTTTCAGGCGAGCCGCATCCGGGGCAACGGACCTGGCGCAACCTGCTGAAGTCTGACCCGGCGGTGGATCTTGTCCACTTTACGATTTTGCGCCCGCCTGATCGCCAAGACGGGGTGCCGGTATCCGAGTTGTCCCTGATTGCGTTTCCGACCCGCGAATTGTTCATGGAGGCGGTTGATGAATTCGACCTGATCATCTTTGACCGCTACCAACGGCGCGGCATTCTGCCGATGGTCTATATTGATAACATTCGCCGTTATGTGGAAGACGGAGGCGCTTTGCTTCTGGCGGCGGGGCCGGACTTTGCCGGGGCGTCGTCGCTGTTTCGCACGCCATTGGCGGATATCCTGCCGGGCCGTCCCACCGCGCGGGTGTTTGAGGAGCCGTATCTGCCCACAATCAGCGACCTTGGCAGGCGCCATCCGGTGACCACCGGGCTGGAGGACGAACATACGCCGCTGCCCGGTAGCGACGATCCATGGGGCCGCTGGTTCCGCCAGATCGAGCTGACGGAGCAGGGGGGGCAGACGGTGATGCAGGGTGCCAACGGCGCGCCGCTTCTGATGCTGGACCGTGTGGGTGAAGGTCGTGTGGCGTTGCTGGCGTCAGATCACGCATGGCTGTGGGACCGCGGCTATGAGGGCGGCGGACCGCAATTGGAACTGCTGCGCCGGTTGGCCCATTGGATGATGGGGGAGCCGGACCTCGAGGAAGAAGCGCTGATGGCCGAGGTGGATGGTCAGACAATCACAATCACCCGCCGCACGTTGGCCGATGAGGTCGGCTCGGTCATCGTATTGACCCCTGAAGGTGAAGAGCTTGAGGTTATACTGGAGGAAACTGCGCCGGGTGCCTTCACCGCTGAAATTGCCGGTGAGGAACAGGGGCTTTATCGTCTGGTGGAGGGTGATCTGGAGCGTGTGATCGCGCTTGGGCCCGCCGCGCCTCGTGAGTTTGAGCAGACAATTGCGGGGGCGGAGCAGGTTGATCCGCTGGCTGAAGCGGTTGGCGGGCGCTCATTCCGGCTGGAGGACGGCCTGCCGGATGTGCGCCGCGTATCAGCGGGGCGAACCGCCCATGGGCGTGGCTGGTTGGGGCTGGTAACGCGGGATGCTTATGTCACAACAAACGTGACGGTGACGCCTTTGGTGTCAGCGTGGTTGTTCCTGCTGATCGCGGCGGGTCTGATGATTGCAGGCTGGTTGCGCGAAGGACGCCAGTAAAGCGCAAGCCGAAAAGTGTGAAACGGTTTTCGGATGATCTTGCGCGGAGAAAAATCTGGGGCGGCACAGCTGATACAATAGAAGCGCTGCCGTCCTACCTCGGGTCAGACATACAACTGCCCATGGCAAACCGGGCAGCGCATCGTTTTACGGCCAAAACAGCCCTCACAGGGTCGGAACGTCGGGTGGCCGTTGCGATTCGCCCCTGCCATCACCTGGCCCGCTCCGGCGCACACCTGACAGGCAGATGTGCCGACGCCATTGCAGCGGTGGCAGCGGCACGGAATTCTTTCTTCGGGTTTGGTGGCGCGATGATGTGGGCGGTAGGTGTCCATGGAAAGGCCCTCCTGAACCACGAAGTCAAGCAGGGGTTCCGGGCGATTTCAGGGTGATTTCGCGGCAAATGAAGGGCAGCCGTCAGCGTGACGCAGCGGTCAGCGTGGCGCAGCGGTCAGCGTGACAAGGTGAATGCGGTTGTGGTCTCGGCCCATCCGTCAACATTCGTCCGGGCGCGGATGAACACTTCGGTCACATCCTGTGGGATCATCACCCCAGAGGTTGAGCGGGTGAAAGGTTGCTCGTTCTCATGGGGATGGGCGAGAGGGCGGTCACCCACGATGGTTCCATCCGCAAGCTCCACCCGCCAGCCGTCGGCATAATCGTCCCACCCGGTATCGCCGTGTTCCAGCGTTACGTCGAAGCGCCAGCCGGATGCGGCGGGTGTGGCACCAATCTCAACAACATGGGCTGGATCGGCAAAGGCGGGGCTGGAGGTGGTGACCAGCAGGATCATCAAACTACGCATGGGACCTATGTTAAGCGATTGCGCCGGGTGGCGCAGTCACATTGTTGCTAGGATCGCCCAGAGTGAGAAGACCTGCGGTTGGCGGAGCAGGTTAGGAATCAGATGAGTGAAGCCGTGGATCAACGGGCTATATCCCGCCTTTGCCCCGCCTTTATCCCGATGCGCCGCCGGAACGGGCGTTGGTTGCCACTGCGTTTGGCGCTCCGAAATATATCCATCTGTCCCGTGCCGATAAGGTGGCGCGATTGAAAGCCTGGCGCAATTAGCCCCAGGGTTTGAAAACCACCAGGATCAACGCGCCGATGGCAGCCAGAACACTGATCTCGTTGTAGACCCGCAGCCAGCGGTCAGATTCAGTAAAGATGCCTTTGCGGGCGCGCAGGACCAGCCGTCCGGTCCAGCCGTAATGGGCGGCCAGAAGCGCCACAATTGCGATCTTT
>JAESTV010000091.1 GCA_016763475.1 Roseicyclus sp. | reverse complement strand
TCACTGATCTGCCAGCTGTAACTGCCCGCCAGCCGAATGATGGCTTCATCAACAGACTCACCATTTATCAACGCTGAATATCGATATCCAAACCCGCTAGTAAATGACAAGTCGTGGATTTCAGTTTTAACTAATTGGCGTTTATAACCGAGCGTAAAAATCCGTTTGGTAGTCAAAGCCGCTAAACCGATCGTCTTCATAGGCGATTCGAGCATACAGCGGTGCCGGGGCTTGTGTGACCCGCGATCACGGTGCTGCCTTGAGGGTCAACGCGCACCAGATCAAGGCGGGGGGCTGCAACGTCGAGGGTATCTTCAGGCACCACCTCTGCTGTGACAACTGCGCCCTCAGGCGCCGCCTCAGGTGAGGCCACAGCCTCTACGTCAATTGACGCAAGCGGCGCGGTTGGAACAATGTCCGCGTCATCAGACAGAATGGTGAACCCCACCGCCCCCGCCACCACAACAACAGCGCCAATGGCAACCGCCCCTATGGCGCCCGAGCTGGAGCCGAACATCGCCGCAAGTTTCATTGTTTGACCTCTCGCACGGTTTCCCCCTCCGCAAACCCTGCATGACCGGTTTCAGGGTCTCTGCCCCCGTCATATGACGGGCTTGAGCCCCCTGCCAATGGCAACTATCAGGTCGCAATCAGGTCAAAAGCGCAAGGTGTTGGGATGAGACGGCTTTCATTGTGTGTCTATTGTGGCTCTCGCAGCGGTGTGGACCCGGCTTACATGGCCGCGGCGACCGAGTTGGGGCACCTGATGGCCAAGGCGCAGATCCGTTTGGTGTATGGCGCTGGCGATGTGGGATTGATGGGCGCAGTGGCGCGCGCAGCGCAGGCCAGCGGGGCCGAGACCTTTGGCGTTATCCCCGCCCATCTGCTGGACCGCGAGGTTGGCAAAACGGACATCAACACCTTTGTGATCACCGAGACGATGCATGAGCGCAAGAAAGTCATGTTCATGAATGGGGATGCCATTGTGGTCCTGCCCGGCGGCGCAGGGTCTCTGGATGAGTTTTTTGAGGTTCTCACCTGGCGCCAGCTTGACCTGCACGCAAAGCCGATTTTTCTGTTGAACATCAATGGCTACTGGGACCCGCTGCTTGGGTTGATGGATCATGTGGTGGCGCAGGGGTTCGCGGATCAAAGCCTGCTGGATTACGTCCAGATAGTTGATGATGTCGCAACATTGATGGCGCGTCTCAGCTAGGGGCGGGTCAGCTAGGGGCGGGTCAGGGGCTTTCCGTTACCGAAGCCCGGTCCCGGTGCCTGTGTAACCTGGCGCGCCACAGGTCGCAGGAGCGGTTGCGGTGTGATTGGCGCGGGCGATCATGATCCGGTTACAGCCTGAGTCCCGCGCCAGAGGCTCGGCCTCCACTCCAGCAGCAGGGCTTTGGCATTGCCCCTGCCCCGTTGCGCCCCAGGTGCTCCCCCCGCAGGCAAAGCACTGGCAACGGGCACACAAAGGCCCGCAAGCATTGCTGCCGGCGGGCCGATGGATTTATTGAGGTGCCCCAAGATCATTACGCCCACGCGGCGCCACCCTCACATGCGGGACGCGACGTTGTCCCAGTTCACCAACGGGTGCACCGCAAAGGTGTGCACGTCGATGCTCAACGCAGCAGCAACGTTACATGCGGGACGCGACGTTGTCCCAGTTCACCAACGGGTGCACCGCAAAGGTGTGCACGTCGATGCTCAACGCAGCAGCAACGTTACATACGGGACGCGACGTTGTCCCAGTTCACCAGATTGTCGAGGAAGTTCGCCAGGTACTTCGGGCGCGCGTTGCGGAAGTCGATGTAGTAGGAATGCTCCCACACGTCACAGCCCAGAAGCGCCGTCTGGCCGAAGCACAGCGGGTTGACGCCGTTTTCGGTTTTGGTGACGGCAAGGGAGCCATCAGCGTTCTTGACCAGCCAGCACCAGCCAGAGCCGAACTGACCAGCGCCTGCGGCCGAAAACTCGGCCTTGAACTTGTCAACCGAGCCGAAGCTGTCGTTTATCGCGGCCTCCAACTCCGGCGGCATGGCGGATGCACCCGGTCCCATCATGTCCCAGAACTGGTTGTGGTTCCACAGTTGCGAGATGTTGTTGAAGATCCCGTTCTGCGCCACGGAAGAGGCATTGTAGGTGCCGGTGATGATCTCTTCCAGCGATTTGTCGGCCCACTCCGTGCCCTCAATCGCCTTGTTGCCATTGGTGACATACGCGTTGTGGTGCAGGTCGTGGTGATATTCCATTGTCTCAGCGGACATGCCGTGGGCGGCAAGTGCGTCGTGGGCATAGGGAAGGTTTGGAAGTTCAAAGGCCATGTGTCGGTCCCCCTGTCAGGTGTCGGTGTGCTTACCTGACAGATGGAGGGCGCGGGGGGGGCACGTCAAGGGGCGGGGTGATCTCCGAGGTCGCTGATCGCCCCCGCCCGCCGCCCCGATGGGAAACATGTGGGAAACATGTGGGCTTCAGGTGGGGTCATCTGGGCCTCATGTGGCCCAGCCCCCCCCCTTGGCGCTTCATCTGGGCCTCAGATAGGCACGCAGGTGCCAGTGCCGTTGAAGCTGTTGGAATATTCCGCCGGGTTCAGGGTGACACGTAATTGACCTGACGCCACGGTATGAACCAAACGGAACGCCATGGTTGTGCGCTGGCCGTTGCTCGCGCCGACGTCAGCGATGGTGTAGTTCAGCCGCCGCCGGGCATCGTTGCCGCGGATCTGCACCTGACGGGCCGAAAGCCCATTGGTCCAGCCGTGGCTGACGGTGGCGGACGAGCCAGAATATTCAATCAGGAATTCCGGCGGGATCCAGCTGTTCCCGTTCGTCGAGGAAATCGTACAAAAGTATTGCTGTGCCGCAGCCATACCCGGCAACGCCAAGGCGGCAAGTACAACAATCGGCCCAAGCCGTTTCGAAAGTGAAGCTACCATGTTATCCGTGTCTTCCGTGTTGTTACATCGCTCATGCGTAGCATAAAAACCGTGATCAAAAGGTCAATGGTATCCGCCAATGGTATCCGACGTCACTTCCCGGACGGGCGGCGTTTGACAGCAGGTCAAACATGTACTGCGCAACGGAGCGGAAGCAGATGACATGGGCAGTTTGTGCATCACTCAGCCATATCGCCGCAGCCACCTGTGCGACACGGGTGCGGCGCATCTCTCCGGGGGCCAACGCGCTCAGGTCAGCCGGGGTCAACTTGCCAAGGATGTCTTTCACCGCCGCCCCACGGAGCGTGAACAACACCCGCGCATCCGAGACGTTCACCGCCAAATGATGCGCCGCGCCAAGTTTGCCCGCCAGACCAGCAACAACGCCATCAGCCGCCCCGTGATCACACAGGATCAACACCTCATCCGGGGCCATCCAAGCCACCGACATGTCACCCTCACTGATCCCACGCACCTCAGGCAATGCCTGCCCGGTCACCGCCTTCACGGCTTTGCCGGTGGCCGCGTTCAGGTCCGCTTTCAGGCTCACCATGCCGCGCAGGCCGCCTTCGCTGACCCGCACAATTCCATCACTTTCCGCGCCCTGAAGCGCGCTAACTGCCTCAGACATTCTGCTTCTCCCCATCCGGGTCATAGAATACCGCGCTCACAATCTTCGCGGGCACCGTGCTGCCGTCCAGCTTGTTGAACTCAACCACTTCCCCCATGCGATCCGGCCCCTTCAGAACCAGACCCATGGCGATGCCACGATCCAGGGTCGGGGAGTAATAGGTGGACGTCACACGCCCCTGCACATTGGCCTGCCCGTTGGCATTGGTGCCCTGCCCCACACAATAACTGCCATCAGGCAGCACCGATTTGTCCAGAGTCTCCAGCCCCACCAGCTTCCACCGGTTCGGGTCGCTCATATGGGTCCGCTGCTGGCCACGTTTGCCGAGGAAATCCTCTTTCTTCTTGGAGATTGCCCAATTCAGGCCGAGGTCCTGGGGGATGATGGTGCCGTCGGTTTCGTCCCCGATCATGATGAACCCCTTCTCAGCCCGCATCACGTGCAGCGCCTCAGTCCCGTAGGGGGTGGCATCAAACTCTTTGCCAGCCTCGTGTAACAGATCCCAGAACGCGCGGCCCTGGGAGGCGGGGATCGCAATCTCGTAGCTGAGTTCGCCAGAGAACGAGATCCGAAAGACACGGCTGTCAAAACCGCCGATCTTGCCCTCGGCCATTGCCATGAACGGCAGCGCCTCAGCCGACAGGTCGAAATCCACGCCGATCTTTTCCAGCAGATTACGGGCGTTTGGACCAACAACCGCGACCTGTGCCCATTGCTCGGTCACATTAACGGTATGCACGTTCCAGTCCCACCATTCGCACTGCAACCAATCTTCCATATGCTCGTGTATATGATCCGCGCCGCCGGAGGTGGTGTGGGCCAGGAAGGTTTCCTCATCCAGGCGCACAACAACGCCGTCATCGATCAGGAAACCGTTCTCGGAACACATCAGACCATAGCGGCATTTGCCCGGTTTCAGGCTGCTCATCATGTTGGTGTACAGCATGTCCATGAACTTGGCCGCATCGGGGCCTTTGACAATGATCTTGCCAAGGGTCGAGGCGTCAAGCAGGCCAAGGGAGGTGCGTGTTGCGGTGATCTCGCGGGTCACGGCCTCGTTGTGGGTTTCCGTGCCTCGTGGGTAGCAATAAGGCCGCCGCCAGCCGCCCACAGGCTCCATGTAAGCGCCCTGTTCCTCGTGCCAGATGTGCATCGGGGTGCGCCGGAGTGGCTGGAAGATTTCGGCCCGCGCTTCCCCGGCAATCGCGCCCATGGAGATCGGCGTATAAGGCGGACGGAAGGTTGTGGTTCCCACCCGCGGGATTGCTTCATTCAAAGCATCAGCAAGCACGGCGAGGCCGTTGATATTGCTGAGTTTCCCCTGGTCCGTGGCCATGCCGATGGTGGTGTAGCGTTTGGTGTGCTCAACGCTTTCATACCCTTCTTGCGCCGCCAGTTGCACGTCCGACACCTTCACATCGTTCTGGAAGTCGAGCCACATCTTGGCGCGTTTTTTCTTATCCGCACCGTGGGGCATGATCCAGACCGGAGCCAGAGGTTGTTCGGCTGGCGTGGTCGCTGAAGCCGCACGTCCGGAAGCCACTTTTCCTATAATTTCCAACGCACTGGAGGTGTTTGTGAATGTATTTTCCAACACCTCACTTGCCTGCAAGGCGCCGTCAGCGGCCCCTACACAGGTCACAAACCCGTCCCCGGTCTGGTTCGTTGGTGGGCGCGCATGATCGGGGCGGAAGAACGCGGCACCCTCATCCCAGGTCAACTTGCCACCGCAATGGGACCACAGGTGAACCACCGGAGACCAGCCGCCGGACATGGCGATGGCATCACAGGGGATCTCTTGCTCAATTGTGCCCTCACCTGCCTGGGCGCACAGGGCCACCGACACAATTCGGCGCGACCC
>JAESTV010000090.1 GCA_016763475.1 Roseicyclus sp. | reverse complement strand
GATCAACCGCGCCCGTGGCTTGCCAAACGCCCATTACACCGACCCCGCCACCATCGCGGCGGAAAACGCTGCCGTGCTCCACGCCGGTTGGGCCGCCCTGGCGGTTGGGGCGGATGTGCCGGCACCCGGTGACGCCAAACCAATCGAATTTCTCGGCCAGCCATTGCTGCTGTTGCGCGACGATCACGGCACCTTGCGGGTGTTCTTCAACATCTGCCGCCATCGCGGCATGATCCTTGTGGACAAACCCCGCAAGGTTGAAGGCGCAATCCGCTGCCCCTATCACTCGTGGTGTTACGCCAAAGATGGACGCCTGATCGCCACCCCCCACGTCGGCGGGCCGGGGCAGAATACCCACGAGGGCATAGACCGCGCGACGCTGGGTCTGGTCGGGGTGCGCAGCCATATCTGGCGTGATGTTGTTTTCATCAACCTCTCTGGCGACGCGCCGCCGTTTGAACAGGTTCACGGCGATCTGTTGAAACGATGGGCCGAGTTTGAGCAACCGATGTTTCACGGCGGCGATGACAGCCGCTTTACCCTCGATCTGGCAACCAACTGGAAGCTCGCGGTCGAAAACTATTGTGAGAGCTACCACCTGCCGTGGATCCACCCCAGCCTGAACACCTATTCAAGGCTGGAGGATCACTACCACATTGAAGCGCCCGGACGGTTCTCGGGCCAGGGCACCTATGTCTATCGCCAGCTGAAAGGGGACAACGGTGAGGTGTTCCCGGATTTCGCGAACCTGAGTGAGCATTGGGATGCGGGGGCGGAATATATCTCGGTGTTTCCCAATGTCCTGATGGGGGTTCACCGCGACCACGCCTATGCAATTGTGCTGGAGCCTGTCGCCCACAACCGAACCCGTGAACATGTCCATCTGTATTATCCCGTGAGTGATTCTGATGCCGACCTGCGCGCCCGCAACACCGCCCAGTGGAAAGAGGTGTTTGAGGAAGACATCTTTGTGGTTGAAGGCATGCAGCGGGGCCGTTCGGCGCAAGGTTTTGACGGCGGGCGGTTTTCGCCCGCGATGGACGGGCCGACACACCTGTTCCACGCATGGGTTGCCGCGCGGATTGCGGCGGCAGAAGGCTGAGGTGGCAGAAGGTTGAGGTGGACGGTAATGGCCAAAGATCACTTTGAGGCCGCTTTGCACGATGCACAGGAGACCGATGATTGGTCGGTTGTGATCTCTCTCTACATTGACGCCGCCAGAGGCAGCGCCAAAGACAGCGCCAGCAGCGGCGAAGCCTTCTACCTAACCCATGCGTTTGTGCACGCCCTGGAAGCCGGAGATCCGCGCGCATCAGGCCTGAGGGCGCGGCTGATCACCCTTGGGGCAGAAAAAGACGACATAGCGGTATAGCGCACTAAGGCGGCATAACACACGAAGGCGGGGCGCGCCCTGATGTCGCGCGTCAAAGCGCAAACCCATAAGTCTAGGACGGCTTTTGGGAGAGGCCCGCCGGCACCCTCACGTCACCTGCGCCACAGCCCATGTGTCAGATAACACTGGTGCGCACTACCGCTTGGCCCATTCCACTTGTTTACCCCGGAGCAGACGCAAACCGACCAACACCATCCACCCCAGCCACAACGGCCAGAACACCGGCTTGTAGTTTATCGGATGACAGCCGCGCGCCGCGCCTAACCGCACGGCATCCCGCAGGGCATCGTAAAAACTGTCATTACGCGGCCCCGGCCCAATGATCAGGGTGCCGTCTTCGGACCGATCTAACGTGACAATGCCACGGGCCGTCATCCGCTCCACGACAAGACCCACGCCATCCGCGTCCTCACCTCGGGTTTGCAACACGTCTGATAACATGGCGCACATATTTATGTGCGAGAATGAGGTCACCCCGGATGGGTCCAACCCCTCGGAAATGACCGACCACGGGCTGCCGCGCTGCGGCCCCAGATACGGCGTACAATCAGCGCCGACGCACGGCGTCACCTGCACCGGTTCAAAATTCAGGTCCCGCAGGCGGTCAGAAAACCAGAACAGCGCCAAGGCCGACAGGCAGCAAAACATCACAGCTTCCAGCGTGCGCAGAACCCCGTCAATACGGGGCTTTTCAGGCTCGGAGCCGTCGTCCTGAAACTCGCCCTCAGCTCCGCGTGCCAAGGATCACCCGGACATAATGTTGGGTCTCATCATACGGCGGCACACCATCGTGTTGTTCCACCGCCTCTGGCCCGGCATTGTATGCGGCCAGGGCCAGGCGCCAGGTGCCGAAGCGGCGATATTGTTGCGCAAGATACCGCGCACCGCCGTCAAGGTTGGCAACCGGGTCCGCCGGATCAACGTTCAGAAGGACCGCTGTGCCAGGCATCAGCTGTGCCAGACCAATGGCACCGGCATGGCTGAGGGCTTCGATGTTCCAGGCCGATTCCTGCTGGACCAGGCGCAGGAAAATATCCTCTGGCACGCCATGGCGCCGCGCCGCAGAGCGGGCGACCTCAAGAAACGGGCCATCATAACCGCCCTCATAAGTTGGCAACCCGCGTGTCTCCAACGAGTTCGGGCGCAGTCGGGACGAGAATTCATATTGCGTGGCGGCGCGCCCATCAAGGACACTCATGGCACGGTCCAACCGCTCCAACCCACTTTGGGCAGATGCAGGCAGGGTCGCGAGAAGGCCGCAAATAGCGGCGGGGAGCAGACGGAAATGAAACACAATACCTCAGTACGCTTGTGGATAATGTGCCGGAATGTAACGTGTCAGGCAGCGCATATCCAGTGGGGCAGCGTTTGATCCCGGTTTAAGGGTTTTCTTAACCCTGATCGGATGCTCTAACCGGGCAAACGCCTGCACCAGTGGAATCGCAGTGCGGGCAAATTCCAAGGGGGAAAAGCGATGGCCGGGTCCGTCAACAAAGTAATCCTGATCGGCAATTTGGGGCGAGACCCCGAAGTGCGGAGTTTTCCGAGCGGCGGCAAGGTCTGCAACCTGAATCTTGCCACGTCGGAAACATGGAAAGACAAAAACACGGGTGAGCGCAAAGAACGCACCGAATGGCATCGAGTCTCCATCTACTCGGAACCGCTCGTGCGCGTCGCAGAGCAATACCTGAAGAAAGGCTCCAAGATTTACATCGAGGGGCAGCTTGAAACCCGAAAGTGGCAGGATCAAAGCGGACAAGATCGCTATACGACAGAAATTGCGCTGCGCCCATATCGCAGCGAATTGACCATGCTCGACGGCCGCAGCGACGGCGGCGGCGGTCAAGGCGGCGGTCAAGGCGGCGGTGGTGGCAACTACGGTGGTGGTGGCGGCGGCGGCGGTTATGACGACCGCGGCGGATCGGGCGGCGGCTTTGGTGGTGATGATCGCGGCGGTTCTGGTGGTTCTGGTGGT
>JAESTV010000089.1 GCA_016763475.1 Roseicyclus sp. | reverse complement strand
GGGCGGGCGGGCACTGGTTGTCATCTTCCGCCGACCTTCTCCGAAAAAACCGCGCCGGGCAATTGGAGTGCAGGCGGCTTAACAACCACCCGGCCCTACGCGACCCTACCCGGCCCTACGCGACCTTAACCTTCGTCGCCAATTGTGAATGTAACCAGTCAGTCAATGTGTCTTCGTCCGGCGCAAGTCGGGTCGCGCAGCCGTCACAGAACTTCAGGAACGCTGGCCGGTTCAATTCATTCAACCCAACAATCACCGGGATATCCAGACACAGCGCCTCGGCAATCGCGGAGCGAAAGCCACGGCCCTCAGCCTCGTGTTTGCCAAACTTATTGACGATCAGGCAGTCCACCCCCATCGCAAGCCTGCTTTCCACATGACCAACTGCCGCCTCAAGGGCCTGCGCATCAAGTCGACACCCCTTCGAGGCCCGCCCCAGCGACTGCGAAATCCGCAAAATTGGCCCGTCGGGCAAAACCTTAACATCCATATCACAAGGGTCATCACCCGCGCGTTCCGTGTTGATCTGCACCGTGCCGCAGGTTCGGATACCTTGGTCCGCAAGGCTCTTGGCAAGCCCCAGCAGCAGAAGGTCAGTGTCGCCCCGACCGGGAGACATGGTGTAGGCAATTTTCATAAACTCAGCCCTTATCCATCGCAAAATTGTTGAAATTCGACCAGCGCACCTTTCGGTAAGTGGTCAACGTCAGACGGGATCAGCAGAACACCGTCCATCTCCGGCAGGCGGGAGACACGTGCGGAGTGGGTGGCATCCTCAAACGACACCACCTCACGCCCGGTGGCATCGAATCCCACAAGCTGCGCGAGGCGAAGTTCACACCGGCCCGGCTTGTGGTGAAGCGGATGGTCCAGCACCACATGGCGTCGGCGCGGGCCTGGCCCGCTATCGCCGGAAAGATGCCTGCACAAGGCTGTTCCGAACAATTGCCATGTCAAAAACGCCGACAACGGGTTACCCGGAAGCCCAAGCCAGTGCGAGCATCCAAGCTTGCCCAGCGACACCGGCTTGCCGGGCTTCATCGCGACACCGCTGAACACAACCTCACCCCCCAACGCGGCAAGAGCCGGTTTCACGTGATCTTCCTCACCGACGGAAATACCGCCTGTGGTCACAATCAGATCAGAGGTTTCCGCCAGTTTCGCGAGTGTTGCCTGCAAGGCCGCGGGGCTGTCACCAATTGTCTGGACAGCGCTCAGATGGATCGAAGGATGTGCCAGCGCCGCCGCCAGCATCGGGGAATTCACATCCATGATCCGGGCCGACTGATGCGAGTGGCCCGCCCCCCGCACTTCATCGCCGGTCACCAGAAGCGCCACACGGATGCGCCTTGTTACCTGAACGCTCCGGTATCCGGCAGCCGCGCAAGCGGCAATACTGCCCGGCGTCAAGCGCCGCCCCTTTGAGACAACTTCCGCCCCCAGCGCCATGTCTTCACCCGCTTTCCGGATATGAGCACCCGCGGCAACTTTTGCATCCAGGATGATCACATCGTTCAGGCGCCGCACATGTTCCTGCATGACAACGGCGTTTGCGCCGCGCGGGATTGGAGCGCCGGTGAATATCTGGCTTGCCGAAAGCCCTGACCCAGCGGTGGACCCAACCTGCCCGGCGGGAATTCGGTCCGTCACTTTCAGATGCAACGGCCCCTTGCCACGCAGCGCGTTTGTGTCGATCGCAAAGCCGTCCATGGCCGAATTATCGAATGGCGGCACCGGGGTGAGGGCGTGAACGGCCTCAGCCAAAACACGGCCACCGGCCCGCGCCAGTGGGACCTCTTCCGTTTCACTCAAGGCCTGAACATGATGCGCCAGCCGTTCCAACGCGGTGTCTATGCCAATCAGGGTCGATTGATCTGGGGGCTGGTCACACCCACACCCCTGCCCGACGGTCCCTTGCAGAATGCTGATCATGAAACGCTGCCCTCACATTGGCTCGGTCCGACTGTGCCATCAACACCACGCAAGCGGCCATGCTTGAGGCCGCAGACCACATTTTCGGGAATACCGTGGTGGCGTGAGTGACACGCGAAAGTGGTCATAGGTGCGCGGTCGCGCTTGGGGAAACCGGGTGTCATTGCCTCTTTTCCTGGATCATCACAACAATTTCTGCTGCATCCACCACAACATGCCCGTGATCCGATCGTAATTTGCCGATCACCGCCGCACTCTCATCATCAGGATCGCAGCGATCCAACATCATCGGGACCATGCCGATCCCTTCATCGGCAAGGTGTTGCGGCAAGTGTTCCGCAAGGGCCGTCAGCCTCTGGCGGCATTGGCCAGCGTCCACTGAAACCGGGGGCACAATCGTGTCGTTCAATGGGAATACCTCCCGTTTACACATGTGATCCTCAGAGAGGATATCCACCGGGGTTTCAAATGCACCGGGGGGGCAAATGCACCGAAGTGCGCCGCTCCCCCTCGCGGCATCCAAAGGCTGTTTGGTGTACTCTCCCACCGCCTTTCCTTCCGGTCAGATCATTTTCAAATCGGCGCCTTTGATATCAGAGCCTTCAACCAACTGAGAGATGAGCAACTTCGCGTGCCTCGCCCAGCCGGTCTTTTCCAACGCATCCGCAATCTTGTCCCGGACAGTTTCAAAAGGCAGAATCTGGCCCTGCGCGTGGGCTTCCATCCTGATGATGTGAAATCCATGGCGGGTCAGCACCGGCTTTGGTGAGATCTCCCCTTCCGAAAGCTCTCGGAGCGCGGCCTCAAATTCGGGAACCGTATCCCCCGGTCCAAGTTGCCCAAGCGCGCCGGCCGACGATCTGGACCCACAGTCACTTTCCTGCGCCGCCAACGACCCAAATCCCTTTGGGTTGCTTTGGGCCAAAGTCAGGATCGCCTCTGCCCGCTCAAGCGCTTTGCTGCTGGCCGCATCATCACGCGGGTCGCAGGCACACAGGATATGGGACACGTCCCACAGGGGGGGCGCGCGGAAGCGGGTTGGGTCCTTTTCCCATTCCGCCCGGATATCTGCTTCGCTGGGTGGCACGACATCTATGGTTTGATCGAGAAGGCCCCGGATCAGGGCCTCCTCTTCGGTTTCAAAGCGGCCCGGCCCGACTTCCAGGCAATTGGCCTCGATCTCGCGGGATCGGGCCTCCTGCAACAAGAGGGTGCGGATCGCCACCGCGTTGGCGGCCTTGCGCCATGCAATCCCCGGTTTGCCTTTGGGGGCTTCATGGTTCTGGGTTTCAGCGGCGACCACGGTATGGGGCACGGTTTCGCCATTTACCACGAGGTCAGGGAAGAGTGCGCTGTTCATTGGCGTGTCTCCGACCGGGCCGAGGACGACCGGCGCGAGCGCACGATCTGGTAACCCGGGCGGAAGAGATACCGGAACGGTGCCGCAAAACCCGAGATCAGATGCACAAGCCGGGTGAACGGGAACACAAGGAAGATGGTGAGCCCGAGGAAGATGTGCAGCTTGAAGATCAGGGCCGCATCAGCGATGTAGCTTGCCGCGCTGAAATCGAAGGTCACGATGCCAAGTGCCCAAGCCATGAAGGTTGTCATTTCATACCCATCGAGATGCTGGAGTGAAACCGTGATGGTCGAAAGCCCAAGGGTCAGCTGCGCCAGCAACAATCCCAGAATGGCAATGTCAGCGAAGCTGGAGGTCTGGCGAATCCGGGGATCACTCAAGCGGCGGTGAAACAACATACCGCCCCCAATCAGCGCCATAACCCCCGCGATGCCACCGGCCACAATGGCCAGCACCTGTTTCGCGCTGTGGCTGATGCCAAGCGCATCAAAGACCCAGATTGGCGTCAACATGCCGAAGAAATGGCCCAGGAAGATAACCAGAATGCCAATATGGAACAGGATCGAACCCCAGAGAAGTTGCTTGCGGCGCAACATCTGGCTGGAACTGGATTTCCAGGTGAACGGGTCACGATCATAGCGGATGATCGACCCGAGGATCATCACCGTGATGGCGATGTAAGGGTAGATACCAAAGAAAAAGTTATGCATCTCGGGTCTCCTTCATTCAGCCGCTTGGGGGGCAGGGTTAATCGGCGTATCCATCCGGGACAGCATGTCGCGGACCTGCGGACAGCCGGCATTGGGATCAGGTCCGAAAAGCACTTCGCTTTCCTCCCAGACCTCGTCCAGTGCCTCCAGATCGGTGGGGTCGTCTTCGGGCTGCTCCAGCAGTTCAGCCAGTGCCTTGCTGTCCACCGTTGCCCCCGAAAGCATCAAAAGGCTGGCGAACACGGCACCATATTGGCTCTCGCGCCGGACAAGGCGCGCATTGAGAGCCTCGAAGATATGGGCCGCGTCCGCCAGAGTTTCCCTGGCCTCCCCGAAAGGTTGGGTGGCCAGGAATTCGAGAAGCACCGGCAGGTGATCAGGCAATTCCGAAGTTACCGGGTCGAACCCCGCCGCACGATAGGTTTCCACCAGCGAAACCATCGCGCCGCCCCGGTCCCGGCTTTCGCCGTGGACATGCTCAAACAGGTTAAGCGAGAGGGTACGGGAGCGGTCGAACAGCAACACAAACTGTTCCTCCAGCTCATAGATATCACGCTCCGCCAGTTCCTCCACCAGCGGGCGCAACGCCCGGCGCGTTGCAGCGGTCAACCGGGTGTCCGAGGCCAACACAGCTCCGATTTCCGGCATCGCCTGCTGCAATTCGCGTGTCGGATAGCTGAGGATCAGCGACAGGGCCTTGAGTGTTCTGTCTTGAAGTTGGGGGGCCATTTTCTACACCTCCGTCGGCATTTTGAGGGATTTCTTGGAGCCGCCAAAGAGCGACCCTTTGGAGATGCCAGTGGAACATCCGTTGGTATCGGTGAAGCCACATCCGCCGCGCATGTCGTAGGCGTCTTCAACCTGTTCACGGTGAGTTGTGGGGATCACAAACCGGTCCTCGTAATCTGCCAAGGCCATGATCTTATACATATCTTCGATCATTCGCCCGGTTAGACCGACCCGTTCGGCGATGCCTTCGTCGATGACCCCTTCCACGGTTTTTGACCGCATATAAGAGCGCATCGCCAGCATCCGTTCGAGTGCCGTGACAACCGGCGCCTCATCACCCGCCGTGAGCATGTTGGCGAGGTATCTGACCGGGATGCGCAGGTTTTTGACCTCTGGCATGCCCGCGTTCATGCCAATCGCCCCGGCCTCAGCGGCGTTCTGGATCGGCGACAGGGGCGGGATGTACCACACCATCGGCAGCGTCCGGTATTCGGGGTGCAGCGGGAAGGCGACTTTCCATTCCATCGCCATTTTCCAGATCGGACTTTCCTGCGCCCCTTTGATCCAATCCTCAGGAATACCATCAGCCCGCGCGGCTTCGATCACCGCCGGGTCGTTGGGGTCCAGGAAGACGCCAAGTTGCGCATCATAGAGGTCGTGAGTGTTCTCCACGCTGGCTGCTTGTTCGATTTTGTCGGCGTCATACAGCATGACCCCCAGATAGCGGATACGACCGACGCAGGTTTCCGAACACACCGTTGGGTTGCCGGATTCGATGCGCGGATAACACAGGGTGCATTTCTCGGATTTGCCCGAAGACCAGTTGTAATAGATCTTTTTGTACGGGCAGCCCGACACACACATCCGCCAGCCGCGACACTTTTCCTGGTCGATCAGGACAATCCCGTCTTCTTCGCGTTTGTAGATCGCCCCCGAGGGGCACGACGCGACGCAGGCCGGGTTCAGGCAGTGCTCACACAGCCGCGGCAGATACATCATGAAGGTGTTTTCGTATTCTCCGTAGATCTCCTTCTGGATGCCTTCAAAGTTGTAATCATCAGACCGCGTGGCAAATTCGCCACCCAGGATGTCGTCCCAGTTCGGGCCTTTCTCGATCTTTTGCATCCGCTCGCCGGTGATCTTGGAGCGGGGCCGGGCCGTCGGGAATGCTTTGCCCTCAGGCGCGGATTTCAGGTGGTCATAGTCGAAATCAAACGGCTCGTAATAATCGTCGATTTCGGGCAGGTCCGGGTTGGCAAAGATATTTGCCAAGATCCGCCACTTGCCACCCTGCTTGGGTTGCAGCTTGCCGGATTTGTTCCGCTCCCAGCCGCCGTTCCAACGCGCCTGATTTTCCCAGTCGGTTGGATAGCCAAGGCCAGGTTTGGTTTCCACATTGTTGAACCAGGCGTATTCAACGCCGTCACGACTGGTCCAGACGTTTTTGCATGTCACAGAACAGGTGTGGCACCCGATACATTTGTCGAGGTTCAGCACCATGCCGATTTGAGCGCGGACCTTCATTCTGCGGCCTCCTTCGTGGATGCTTCGCCGGGTGTTCCGTCAGGTGCTTCGCCATCAAGCCAGTCGACGTTTTTCATTTTCCTGACGACAACAAATTCGTCTCGGTTCGATCCCACGGTGCCGTAGTAGTTGAAGCCGTAGGATTGCTGGGCATAGGCGCCGATCATATGCGTCGGTTTCATGACCGTGCGGGTGACCGAGTTGTGGATCCCGCCGCGATGGCCGGTTTTCTCAGACCCCGGCGTGTTCACGATCTTTTCCTGCGCGTGATACATGAAGGTTGTGCCCTCCTTGATCCGCTGGCTCACCACCGCCCGTGCCGTCAGGGCACCGTTGATGTTGTAGACCTCGATCCAGTCGTTATCGACGATCCCGGCAGATTTCGCGTCCACTTCAGAAAGCCAGACCACCGGCCCGCCACGGTTGAGCGTGAGCATCAACAGATTGTCGGAATAGGTGGAGTGGATACCCCATTTCTGGTGCGGCGTGATGAAGTTCAGCACCAGGGTGTCACCATCATCCTGCACGTCCGCGGTGATGGTCTTGAGGTCCACCGGCGGGCGGTAGGACATGAAGCCTTCACCAAACGCCCGCATCCACAGGTGGTCCTGATAAAGCTGCTGTCGCCCGGTGAGGGTCCGCCATGGGATCAGCTCATGCACATTGGTGTAACCGGCGTTGTAGCTGACCTTCTCGGACTCGATGCCCGACCATGTGGGCGACGAGATGATCTTGCGCGGTTGGGCTGCAATATCGTGGAAGCGGATTTTGTTGTGCTCCTCACCTTGAGCAAGATGCGCATGTTTGCGCCCAGTGGCCTTTTCAAGTGCCTGCCACGCCTTCACGGCAACCTCGCCGTTGGTTTCAGGCGCCAACATCAAGATGACTTCGCAGGCATCAATGGCGGTCTCAATCTTGGGACGACCGGCAGCGGAACCATCCAGCTGCACCCCATTGAGAGCCGCCAGATTGTCGATCTCGGTCTGGGTGTTCCAGTTGATGCCTTTGCCCCCATTGCCAAGCTTATCGAGCATCGGCCCCAGGGCGGTGAAACGATCGTAGATCGCGGTATAATCCCGCTCTACCACCACATAGGCAGGTGCGGTCTTGCCGGGGATCAGGTCACATTCCCCTTTCTTCCAGTCCTTCACCTGGTCCTGAGCAATCTCGCCAGGGGTGTCGTGCAGGATTGGCAGAGCGACGATATCAGTCTCCTGACCCAGATAGCCGGGTGTAATCTCCTGGAACTTCTTCGCAATCGCCTTGAAGATTTCCCAATCCGATTTACTCTCATAAGCCGGGTCCACAGCCGCTTGCAGCGGGTGGATAAACGGGTGCATGTCCGACGTGTTCATGTCGTCTTTTTCGTACCAACTCGCGGTTGGCAGAACGATATCGGAGTAGACACACGTTGTGCTCATCCGGAAATCGATGGTCACCAGAAGGTCCAGCTTTCCGCGCGGCGCTTCGGGGTGCCATTTTGCCTCTTTCGGCAATTGGAGACCGTCTTCACCCAGATCCTTACCCATGACACCATGATCCGTGCCAAGCAGATGCTTCAGGAAATACTCGTGGCCTTTGCCGGAAGACCCCAGCAGGTTTGAGCGCCACACAAACAGGTTACGCGGCCAGTTTGCCGGATCGTCCGGGTCTTCACACGACATTTCCAGATCGCCGGATTTGAGGTTCTCGGCGACATACGCCGGGATCTCCTGGCCGGCTTTTTTGGCGGCCTTGGCGACATCAAACGGGTTGGTCTTCAACTGCGGTGCCGACGGCAACCAGCCCATCCGTTCAGCGCGGATGTTGTAATCGATCAGGCTGACGTCCCAATCCCCCTCAGGCGCTGTGGGTGACAGGATTTCATCGGCCTTCAGCGTCTCATAGCGCCACTGATCCGTGTGCGCGTACCAAGCCGAGGTCGAGTTCATGTGCCGCGGCGGGCGGGTCCAATCGAGGGCAAAGGCCAGCGGTTGCCAGCCGGTTTGCGGGCGCAGCTTTTCCTGGCCCACATAATGGGCCCAGCCGCCGCCCGATTGCCCGACACAGCCACACATCACCAGCATGTTGATGACGCCACGATAGTTCATGTCCATGTGGAACCAGTGGTTCATCGCCGCCCCGATGATGATCATCGACTTGCCGGTTGTCTTCTCGGCATTGTCGGCAAATTCGCGGGCCACATGGATGATCTTGTCTGCGGGGACGCCGGTGATCTTTTCGGCCCATGCAGGTGTGCCCGGCATGTCATCGGCATAATCGCTGGTGGCCCATTCGCCGCCCAGACCACGATCCAGACCGTAGTTGGCGCAGAACAGGTCAAACACAGTGGCGACCATGATCTCCCCGTCCGCCGTCTTGATTGTCTTGACAGGAACGTTGCGCGTCAGAATATCGGGGTGGTTGGCATCGGTTTTGAATTGGCCGATAGCCTCACCGCCGAAATAGGGGAAATCGACGCCCACAACATCGTCATGATCTTCGTCCAGAACCAGGCTCAACTTAAGGTAGGTCTCGGCCTCCTGCGCCTTTTCCTCAAGGTTCCATTCGCCGTTTTCGCCCCAGCGATACCCGACCGAGCCATTTGGCGCGACGAAGCTTTGGGAGGTCTCGTCATAGGCGACGGTTTTCCATTCGGGGTTGTTGTCTTCCCCCAGTTTGCCGTCCAGATCGTCCGCCCGCAGGAAGCGGCCCGGAACAAGGTGGCCGTCTTTCTTGTCCAGCTTCACCAGCATCGGGAAGTCGGAATATTTGCGGGTGTACTCCTCAAAATACTCGGTTTGGCGATCTAGGTGAAACTCGCGCAGGATCACGTGTCCAAAAGCCATCGCAAGCGCCGCATCGGTGCCCTGCTTGGCGTTCAGCCAAACGTCACCAAATTTCGCGGCCTCGGAATAGTCCGGGCAAATGACGGCGGATTTTGTGCCTTTGTAGCGCGCCTCGGTATAGAAGTGCGCGTCCGGTGTCCGCGTCTGCGGCACGTTCGATCCCCAAAGCAACAGGTAACCGGCGTTGTACCAATCCGCGCTTTCCGGCACGTCGGTCTGTTCACCCCACGTCATCGGCGAGGCCGGAGGCAGGTCGCAGTACCAGTCGTAGAAGGACATGCAAACGCCGCCCATCAGGCTCAGGTACCGCGAGCCAGCCGCATAACTCACCATCGACATTGCCGGAATCGGCGAGAAGCCGAATACACGGTCAGGGCCGTATGTTTTTGCGGTGTAGGCGTTGGCCGCCGCGGTGATCTCGGTCGCCTCGTCCCATGTGGCGCGGACAAATCCGCCCATGCCTCGGGTCTCGACATACGAGGCACGCAGGATCGGATCAGCTTGCAGCTTGGTCCAGGCGTCGATTGGCCCCAGCGTCTCACGCATTTTGCGCCAGATCTTCATCAGACGGCCACGCACCAGCGGGTTTTTGACCCGGTTGGCAGAATAAAGGTACCAGCTATAGGACGCCCCACGTGCGCACCCACGTGGTTCGTGGTTGGGCATATCCGCCCGAGTGCGGGGGTAGTCGGTCTGCTGGGTTTCCCAGGTCACGATCCCCGACTTGACGTAAATTTTCCAGCTACACGACCCGGTGCAATTCACACCATGGGTAGAACGGACAACTTTGTCGTGCTGCCAACGGTTGCGATAGGTATCCTCCCAATCGCGGCTTTCACGGGTCACATGCCCATGTCCGTTCGAGAATTTCTCCAGTTCTTTCGACTGGAGGAAATTCAATCTATCGAGCAGATGGCTCATGTCTCTTGCTCCCTAAAGGATATGCGGGGGGGGGGCCTGCC
>JAESTV010000088.1 GCA_016763475.1 Roseicyclus sp. | reverse complement strand
GTTTTGGCGGCGGTGGTGGTGGTCGTCCCGGCGGCGGTGGGCGCAAGCCTCAAGGCGCCGGTGGCGGTGGTGGCAACGGTCAGGCGCGCAGCAACAAGCCACGGCGTCCGCGCCGTCGCACCGCTGCCTAATCTGACCGCTCCCGAGAGAACACGTAGGCGGCGAGTCCCAACAGGATCGCCGCCGCGAAAATCGCGAAAAGAATGCCATAGGCGGCTTCGGCCCCTATGGTTTCGCTTAGGTTCCCATGGGTCGGGCCAGACGCAAACTGCATCACACCCGCACCACCCATCCCGAACAGATTCATCAAACTGACACCCCTGCCAGTCAGATGGGACGGCAGAAAAGTGCGCCCATGTGCCATGATCGCCGGGAAAGACGCCCCGAAGAATCCGATAAGTGCAAATATTATGATTGCCATCGACAACGTGCCGGGTGGGGTGATGAACAGCAACAGGCACAGGGCCGCAACCATCAGGTTGCCCCCGATAACCGGCCATTTCCGACTGCCGAATATCTTATCAACTGGCCCGTAGAAGAAGTTGCCCGCCACCATGGCAAGGCCCATCGCCAACGTTGCCGTTCCAATCTGCTCCAGGGATGCACCAAGTCGGTCGGCCAAATAGGGGCTGATCCACAGACCCCTGATCCCCGCCATCGGCGCGTAACAGATGAACATTCCCGCCAGAATGGGCCAGAGCGCACGAATGCGGAGAAGTTCGAGGAAGCTCCCTTTGGCCTCCCCCTCCGGTTTGTCCGGGTCGCGGGCAAATGCTCCGATCCCAAGCGCGATCAGCAGTGTGAATGCCGCCACTGCCCAGAGTGTTTCGCGCCAGCCAAACCCATCCACAGCCCACGCAAGCGGGGCCGCCGACAACAGGTTCCCTAAGGAGCTGATGCCAATTGTCACCCCCGCCAGGGTCCCAAAGACCGCGACGCTGAATGTCCGGGCAAAGATGTAGTAGGTCGACATCAGGACCGGCGAACATCCGATGCCGATCATCCCCATCGCCACGATTATCGCGCCGGGGCCCTGCGCCATGGCAAAGACGGCGCAACCGCCCACAGCGCCGAATGTGAACAATACCGCCGCCGTGCGACGGGGGCCGATTGTGTCCAACGCCCATCCTACCGGCAGCTGCATGAGGGCAAATAGTGTGAACCACAGGCCTGATGCTATCGCCAGATCACCAGTGGTTACCCCAAGCTCATCCCGCAAAACCGGGGCCAGAACCGCCAGAAAGGCGCGGAAGAACTGGCTGAGGCAATACGCCACCACCAGGAAGGCCAAACCGGCGCGCATTCTGGACCCTCCCCTGTTTCGCGCACCATGTCGGAGAGCGGGAAAATCGTCCAGACTTCGCTTACCTGATTGTTTTTGTCGGACATTGCTTGACCTCCCCAGATCTCTCGGCTTTAAAGCATCTGACAGTTTTAGTCAGGAACAGACAGGAGCACCCCATGACTCGCACGATGTCCCTTCTTCTGGGCGCCACCATTGCCGTATCCGCTGCCACAGCGGCGCAAGCGCAGGAAGTGAACCTTTACTCCTCGCGGCACTATGAGACGGACGAACGCCTCTATTCCGATTTCGAAGACGCAACCGGGATCACCATCAACCGGATTGAGGGCAACGCGGACGAGTTAATCGCCCGGATCCAGGCCGAAGGTGCAAATTCCCCGGCTGATGTTTTGCTGACAGTTGATACCTCGCGCCTGCAACGGGCCGCCGGCATGGGCATTTTGCAACCAGTTGAAAGTGCGCTGCTGACCGAACGTATCCCCGCCAACCTGCGCAATGATGACAATTTGTGGTTTGGCTTCAGCCAACGTGCGCGGATCATCTTCTATGATACCGAGCGGGTCACCACCCCGCCCCAGACCTATCTTGACCTGGCAGATGATGCCTACGAGGGGATGATCTGCATCCGCTCCTCCACCAACATCTACAACCAGACGCTCCTTTCTTCGATTATCGAGAACCATGGCGAGCAAGTTGCCCGTGACTGGGCCGCTGGCGTTGTTGAGAATATGGCCCGTGACCCGCAAGGCGGTGACACGGATCAGCTGCGTGGGATTATATCGGGGGAATGCGATATCGCGGTGGCCAACACCTATTACCTGGCGCGGGCGATTCGCCGGGACGTGGACGGATTGTCACCCGAAGATCGCGCCAACATTGGTTGGGTATTTCCCGATCAGGGCGGCAACGGGGCGCATATAAACCTGTCAGGCGGCGGAATCGCGGCGAATGCGCCGAACTTCGACGCGGCTGTGGCTTTCCTGGAATACCTCGCCTCTGACCAGGCGCAGGAATACTTCAGCGCCGGAAATGACGAATATCCGGTGGTGGCAGGTGTTACAATTGCGCCGTCCGCAGCTGAGTTGGGAGAGTTTGTAGCTGATGACCTGAGTCTTGCAGCCATTGCCGCAAATCTGCCGTTGGCGCAGGCAATCTTTAACGAGGCTGGTTGGGAATAGACCCCTCCATCCCGACACACGAAGGCGCCCCGTCAAACGGGCGCCTCCTCTTTTTGCAGGCGCAACGTCCAAAGCATCACCGGGACCAGCGCTGCACTCAGGGCCAGGCACCATATGCCCTGCGTTGACCCCTGCTCGGGATAACTGACCCCTTGGTCAATAAACCACCCGGTGACCCCCGGCCCGATAGCTGATGCAAACACCATGATTGCAGTGGCGATGACGCGAACAGAGCCGAGGTGATCCGTACCGAACAACGTCGGAAGCAATGTGCCGCTCAGTGCCGCCGCGATGCCCTGCGTCACACCGACAAGCGCCAGAGCCACGGCCCACCCAAGCGGCGTTTCAGAGGGGCCAATGAGAAACATGCCCAACGCCATCGGGATCAATGTCACGGGCAGCAGGTATGCCGGGCCGAAACGATCCGCCACCCATCCCGCAACAAATCCGGTCCCGACGCTTGCCACTGCATAAGTGGCATAGCTGGGGGCCATTTCTGCCAGAGTCCAATCTTTAACTTCAGCCACGTGGACCACATGGAAAAATACCACTGTGCCGATGAAGCCGGGCGTTAGAAGCAGCGGCACGAATACATAAAACAGAGGGTGGCGAAGCACGTCGCTCCGTGTCCAGTGCTTGCCATATAACCCCGGCGCGCCGCGGCCTCCGTTTGCGCCTTTGGGCGCGCGGTCTTGTGCCAGAAGCCAGATCAGCGCGGGTATCAACGCCAACGCGATCACGGCCGCAGCTACCCCCCACGTCGCACGCCAGCCGATGGCGGCGAC
>JAESTV010000087.1 GCA_016763475.1 Roseicyclus sp. | reverse complement strand
TGAGGGCGCGGGCGATGGCGATGCGCTGGCGCTGGCCACCGGAAAACTCGTGGGGGTATTTCTGGGCGTCGCCAGGTGACAGGCGGACGGCGTGAAGGGCCTCGGCAATGGCGGCGTCACGGGGTGGGGGATTGTCGAGCAGGTGGAACGGCTCGGTTATGATGCGGTCCACGCGCCAGCGGGGATTGAAGCTGCCGTAGGGGTCCTGAAATACCACCTGCACATCCGCGCGGTGGGCACGGGGCATCAGCGGCGTGACGGCATTGCCGTTGAGGGTGATTGTGCCGGAGATTGCCGGATCAAGGCCAAGGATCACCCGAGTGAGGGTGGATTTGCCGCAACCGCTTTCGCCCACAAGGCCAAGGCTTTCGCCCCGTTGGATCTGGAAAGAAACGCCGTTGACGGCCCGCACGGGTGGGCCGCGTCGGAAGCCTTGCCGGGGGCCGGGGTAATGGCGGTGGATATTGTCGACACTCAGGATTGCGTCAGAGGCCGCGTCAGAGGTGGCGGGGTCGGCGCCGCGGTCGGGCTGATGGGATGATGCGGCGAACAGGGCGCGGGTGTAGGGGTGAGATTGCTCGCGCAGGACTTGGGCGGTGGCACCTTGTTCGACGATCTGGCCGTGTTGCATGACAGCGATGCGGTCGGCCATATCGGCCACAACGGCAAGGTCGTGGGTGATGAGGAGCAGGGACATGTTCTCCTCAGTGACCAGCCCTTTGAGGAGGTCGAGGATCTGCGCCTGGGTGGTGACATCCAGCGCCGTGGTCGGCTCGTCCGCGATCAGCAGGCGGGGGTGCAGGGCGATGGCGGCGGCGATACAGACCCGCTGACGTTGGCCGCCGCTGAGTTCGTGGGGGTAACGATCAAGCGCGATATGTTCGAGGCCAACCCGGTTAAGCCGGTTGCGGGCGACCTTGCGGGCCGCGGAGCGTGTGGTTTTCGTGTGGATCAGCAAGGTTTCGGCCACCTGGTTGCCGATGGTCTGGACCGGGTTCAGGGCTGTCATCGGCTCCTGAAAGATCATCGCGATATCGTTGCCGCGCAGGCGTTGCAACTGCGCCTCTTCCAACGCCAGCATGTCCACACCATCCAACAGCGCCGCCCCTTGCGTCACAGCGCGTCCGGGCAGAAGGTCCATCAGCGCCAAGGCCGTCATCGACTTGCCCGAGCCGCTTTCGCCCACCAGTCCGAAGATCTCTCTGGCGCCAATTGAAAACGACACGCCGTCCAAGATCTGTGTTCCGCCAATATCGAGGCCAAGCCCCTCCACCTCAATCATCCCCGTGCCCTCCGCAATCGCGGATCAAGCGCGTCACGTAAACCGTCACCCATCAGGTTCAAACCGAGGACCAGCAGGATAATTGCCAGCCCCGGCAGGACAGCCAGATAGGCGTGGGAATAGATCATCGTTTGCGCCTCGGACAACATTTTGCCAAGGGACGCCGTGGGTGGTTGCGCGCCAAGGCCGACGTACGACAGGCCAGCCTCGGCCAAAATCCCCAGCGAAAACTGGATTGTGGCCTGCACAATCAGCAGGTTGGCGATATTGGGCAGGATATGTTCGGCGCTGATCCGGGCACGGGTTTTGCCGGCGGTGCGCGCCGCGAGGATGTAGTCGAGGGTCCAGATCGGCAGCGTGCCACCACGGGCGACGCGGGCAAACACCGGGATGTTGAAAATGCCGATGGCGAGGATCGCGTTGGTGGCAGAAGGGCCATAAATGGCAGTGATCAGGATGGCGATGACCAGCGACGGAAAGGCGAAGATCAAGTCGTTGCCGCGCATGATGACCTCGTCAATCAGCGAGCCTCGGTTCGCCGCCGCCGCCAGCCCCAAAGGCACGCCGATGCTGATGCCGATGCCGATGGCGATAAGGGCCACAGCGATCGACGTCCGTGCGCCCTCCATCAGCATCGACACCATGTCGCGGCCAAACTGGTCGGTGCCAAACCAATGGGCAGCGGAGCGTGGTTGCAGACGGTCAGCGATCACGAGGTTGGTGATGTCGTAAGGGGTCCAGACCAGTGACACGAGGGCCACACCAAGGAAAAACGCGGTAATGGCGGCGCCGATAATGAGGGCGGGTGGCAAGCGGGTCATCTGCGGCGCAACCTCGGGTCAACCACGGCGTAGGTGATATCCACAAGGAACGTCACCACAATCACGGCAAAGACCAGAAGCATGGTGACGGATTCCACCACAATCAGATCACGCTGGGTGATGCCCTGGAAGATCAGCCGTCCAAGACCGGGCAGGAAGAACACATTCTCGATGATGATCGCGCCTGCCAGAAGGAAGCTGAATTGCAGGCCGATGATGGTCAGCACCGGGATCAGCGCGTTCT
This sequence comes from Roseicyclus sp., assembly GCA_016763475.1. GTDB lineage: Bacteria > Pseudomonadota > Alphaproteobacteria > Rhodobacterales > Rhodobacteraceae > Gymnodinialimonas. The sequence continues at coordinate 3,302 of JAESTV010000087.1, read as the reverse complement.
TCAGGGCGTGGCGGCGAATGGCCTGGCCCTGGCTGAGGCCCTTGGCGCGTGCGGTGCGGATATAGTCCTGGTCCAACGTGTCGATGAGGGCTGAGCGCATGACGCGCGCCAGGATCGAGGCTTGCGGCAGGGCCAGCGCGATGGCCGGAAGCAACAGGGCTTTCATTGCCGCACCGGGGTGATCCCAGCCGGGAAACCCACCCGCCGAGAACCATTGCAGGGTCACCGCAAACAGCAACACCAGCAACATGGCGAACCAGAAGTTTGGCACAGCGATGCCCAGTTGGGTGATACCCATGATCGAGAAATCACCCGCCCGCCCCCGGTTTGCAGCCGCAATCATGCCCACGGGCACCGCGATGAGCGTGGACAGGATCAGCGCGAAGATCGCCAGTGGAACAGACACCCAGATACGATCCGCGATCAACTCGGCCACCGGAACGCGGTAGGTGTACGAAACCCCGAAATCGCCGCCCAACATGCCGGTGACCCACGTAAAATACCGCTCGGGCCGTGACCCGCCAAGGCCAAGTTCTTCGCGCAGGTTGGCGATGGCATCCTCGGTTGCGTTTAACCCCAACATGAAGGCCGCCGGATCGCCGGGGATCACCTCGATCACGGCAAAAATCACCACGCTTGCCACTATCAGGCTGATGGTCAGGGAAAACCCACGGATGAGGAGGTAGCGAAACATGAAAGGACGTTAGGGTGCGGACGCGGGATCGACCAGAGGGCAGGGCGTTTGAACCCACATTCCGACAGGTATACCCCACCAGAATGCACCGGAATTGTCATGGCGTGGACACAAGTTCGGCGAATTTGAGGGGCATTTTCAGTGAGGTATTAACCACTGCCGGTCATTGACCCGCTTTCAAAGCCAACAAACAGGACGCCGGAAACCTGCTATGCCGACAATTGTCATTTATCAAATCGATGCCGACCCGCTTGGGGTCTCTGATGTCACGATTCTGAATGCCTTTACGGTCGACATTACCGATGATGACGCCCTGTTGGAGGGGAACGATGGCAGTGGGCTTCAGTTGGACGATGCCGGTCTGCCGGGGCTTCTGGGGACGTCCAACAGTTTTCAGGTGTTCGAGACCTACAGCGGCTTTATCGGCGGGTCTTCCGTTAGCTTCACGTTGCTGCAATATTCCAGCCCGGTATATATCGTTGCCACTGTTGGGTCGTTCAGCATTGGTGACACGATCACCGGCACCGGCAGCACCATCATCACTGCGCCGCCCAGCACCTATACAACGTTGCCTGACTACGTGTGCTTTGCCGCCGGGTCCATGGTCGAAACGCCGGGAGGGCCGCGTGCAATCGAGACTCTGGTGCCCGGTGATCTGGTCCTGACCGACAGCGGATGTGCCAAGCCGATCCGGTGGGTCGGACGGCGGCATCTGGGTGCGGATGAGCTTGCAGAAAACCCGCATTTGCAGCCGGTTCTGATTGCGCCCTGCGCGCTTGGGCCAGGGGTGCCGTCGCGCGCTGTGCGGGTGTCGCCGCAACATCGTGTGGCTTTGGGTAGCGGGGCCGCCGGGATTGCCTTGCAATCTGATGCTGTGCTGGTCCCGGCCAAGTGCCTTACGGGCCGCCCCGGAATCGAGATCGACAGATCCGTGAGCGAGGTTGACTATTTTCACATCCTGTTTGACGCCCATGAACTGGTGAATGTTGCGGGCCTTTGGTCAGAGACCCTGTTTCTGGGGGAGACCACAATTGCGGGATTGTCAGATGATGCACACAGTGAAATCTCCCAACTTTTCCCGCAGTTTGAAGGTCAGTTCAGCGCCTTTGGGTCAACTTGCCTGCCGGTTGCGACCACAAGGGAAGCGCAGGTCGCGTTACATGATTTTTGCGCCTATGTGCCTGACGTGGACTTCCACCCAAGGGTTGCCGCATCCTGAGCCGCTGACGCTGGCGCGTTGAACCCTCTTGCCTGAACCTGAGGTTTGAGATTAGAGCATCCCTATGGCCAAGGTGATGGCGTCACCTTTGGTTGCCCAGTCAGCCCTGAACGCCGGGGTCTTCTTGTCAAAAGGAGGGTCGGCGATGTCACGCCCCCAATTTTACGAAAATCATAACGGTGAGAAAGCCGCGCTGCAGTTTTCCATCGCTGAATACGACGAGCGCCTGATGGGTTTGCGCGCCATCATGGACGCCAACGGCGTCTCGGTTGTGGTGCTGACGTCGATGCACAACATCGCGTATTACTCAGGCTTTTTGTATTGCGCCTTTGGGCGGGCTTATGGGTTGGTGGTGAGCGCGGATCGCTCGGTGGTGATCAGCGCGGGCATTGATGCAGGCCAGCCGTGGCGGCGGTGCGCCCATGAGGCTCTGACTTACACCGATTGGGAGCGGGGCAATTACTGGCGCGCAATCAAGCACATAACCGGTGAAGGCCGGGTTGTTGGCTATGAGGGGGATCACCTGACCCTGACCCAGCGCGACCAGATGGAAGATGTCCTGAACCCGGTTGTCTCCGTTGATATCGCCCCTGCAACCATGCGCCAGCGCTTGTTCAAATCCGACGCCGAGCGTGGGTTGATCCGTGCGGGCGCGGCGACGGCGGATGTGGGCGGGTACGCCATCCGCGATGCCGTGGGTGTGGGCGCCCGTGAGATCGACGTGGCCATGGCCGGTCGCAACGCGATGGAGCTTCACATTGCCCGCGAATTCCCTGACGCCGAGTATCGCGATACCTGGGTCTGGTTCCAATCGGGGTTAAACACCGATGGGGCGCACAATCCGGTCACGGCGCGCGCCCTGAGACGTGGAGATATCCTGTCCCTGAACACGTTCCCGATGATTTCAGGCTACTACACGGCGCTGGAACGCACGATGTTTGTGGAAGAGGTTGACGCGGCGTCCCTGAAGATCTGGGAGGCCAATATCGCGGCGCACGAGTTGGGGATGTCGCTGATCAAACCCGGCGTCAGTTGCGCAGAAATCACCCATGGGGTGAACGAGCTTTTCGCCGAGCGTGACCTGCTGCAATATCGCACCTTCGGGTACGGCCACTCATTTGGGGTCCTCAGCCACTACTACGGCCGTGAGGCGGGGCTGGAGTTGCGCGAAGATGTCGACACAGTGCTGCAACCCGGAATGGTGATCTCGATGGAGCCGATGCTGACCATCCCCGAGGGTCAGCCGGGGGCCGGTGGATACCGCGAACATGACATCCTGATCGTGACCGACGACGGGGCCGAGAACATCACCGGCTACCCCTATGGGCCGGATTTCAACGTGGTTTAGACCCGGTAGACCTGACGGATACCGGCGGCCGCGCCCGAATT
>JAESTV010000086.1 GCA_016763475.1 Roseicyclus sp. | reverse complement strand
CAGCGCCCGGGAGGCCGCCTCTGGCGCCCCCCCAAGCAGAAGGCTGCACGACCCCGCCAGAACCATCTCTGGGCCGCCGGCAATCGGCGCATCGACAAGGTCGGCTTTGAGGGCCTCCGCGCGGGATGTGAGGGTGGAGGGGGTGATCGTGGACGTATCAATGATCAGTTTGCCGGTGAGGGGCAAAGTGGCGAGGGTGTCCAGCACCTCACCCACGGCGATATCGTCGTAAAGGCTGGTGATCAGGATGTCTGATCCGGCGGCAAGGTCAGCGAGGGTTTCGGCCCGCGCAATCCCAAGCTTCGCCGCACCTGCGGAGCCGAGGCCCGAGCGGGTCCATCCAGTGACATTCACCCCCTGCCCCGCCAGCCGCTCAGCAATTGCGCTGCCCATGCGGCCAAGGCCGATCACACCTAATTTTTGCACGAAGGACCTCCGCTGCCGTTGCGGCGCGAAACTGGCAGGCGGGATCGGAAAAGGAAAGGGGCGCCGCAATGGGCACCCCCTGGTTGTTTTGCGATGGGTCACCCTCCCGGCAGCATTTCCTACAGAACAGCGCCAGCCGGGGTATAGGCAAATCCCCCTGGGGAAGATTGCTCTTTCGCGGTCATGACAAAGGCCCCCGAGGGGGCCTTTGCACTCTTGTGTTCGACAGATTTTGCTAAGGCAAAACCGTCTTACATCATGCCGCCCATGCCGCCCATGTCGGGCATGCCGCCACCGGCGCCAGCGCCGTCTTTGGCAGGCTTGTCGGCAACCATGGCTTCCGTGGTGATCAGAAGGCCAGCGATCGAAGCCGCGTCCTGCAATGCAGTGCGCACCACTTTGGCCGGGTCAATCACGCCGAACTTGAACATGTCGCCATATTCTTCGGTTTGCGCGTTGAAGCCGAAGCTCTTGTCATCGGACTCGCGGATCTTGCCTGCAACAACAGAGCCGTCAACGCCCGAGTTCTCAGCGATCTGACGCAGCGGAGCTTCCAGCGCACGACGCACGATGGTGATACCCGCGTCCTGGTCGGAGTTCTCGCCTTTCAAACCCGCAAGTGCCTTGGCACCCTGGATCAGAGCGACACCACCCCCCACAACGATGCCCTCTTGGACAGCGGCGCGAGTTGCGTTGAGCGCGTCATCGACACGGTCTTTACGCTCTTTCACTTCGACTTCGGTCATGCCGCCAACGCGGATGACAGCCACACCACCGGCAAGTTTGGCTACACGTTCTTGCAGCTTCTCACGGTCGTAATCGGAGGTCGTTTCTTCGATCTGACCACGGATCTGAGCAACACGCGCAGCAATCTCTGCCTTCTCGCCGTTGCCGTCGATGATTGTGGTCTCGTCTTTGGTGATGGTCAGACGTTTGACAGAACCGAGCATGTCCATCGTCACCGATTCCAGCTTCATGCCGAGATCTTCCGAGATCACCTGACCGCCGGTCAAGATTGCGATATCCTGCAACATTGCCTTGCGACGATCCCCAAAGCCGGGGGCTTTGACAGCAGCAATCTTCAGGCCGCCGCGCAGTTTGTTGACGACAAGCGTGGCCAGAGCCTCACCTTCGACGTCTTCAGCGATGATCAGAAGTGGTTTGCCGGACTGGATAACAGTTTCCAGAAGCGGAACCATTGGCTGCAGGGACGAGAGTTTCTTCTCGTGCAGCAGGATCAGGCAGTCTTCCAGCTCTGTGACCATCTTGTCGGGGTTGGTCACGAAGTACGGCGACAGGTAGCCGCGGTCGAACTGCATGCCTTCGACAACTTCAGTCTCAGTCTCAAGACCTTTGTTCTCTTCCACGGTGATGACGCCGTCGTTGCCGACTTTCTGCATCGCATCCGCGATCTGGCGACCGATATCAGCTTCGCCGTTGGCAGAGATGGTGCCAACCTGCGCAACTTCGTCGCTGTCCGCAACTTCACGCGAGGATGCCTGAATTTCAGAGACAACCTTGGTCACAGCAAGATCAATGCCGCGCTTCAGGTCCATCGGGTTCATGCCTGCGGCAACCGACTTCAGGCCTTCTTTGATGATGGCCTGAGCCAGAACAGTCGCCGTGGTGGTGCCGTCGCCGGCCTCATCATTGGTGCGGGAAGCAACTTCCTTCACCATTTGGGCGCCCATGTTCTCGAACTTGTCTTCCAGTTCGATTTCCTTGGCAACCGTTACACCGTCTTTGGTGATGCGCGGCGCGCCGAAGGATTTTTCGAGGATCACGTTACGACCTTTGGGGCCGAGAGTGACCTTGACCGCATCGGCGAGGGTGTTGACACCCTTCAGCATACGATTGCGGGCGTCGGTAGCAAAACGGACGTCTTTAGCAGCCATGATGGCTCCTCCTTAGATGTATGTCTTGTGTTTCGGAAACGGACTGCTGTGGGGACCCCAGCGGTTGGGGAAACCCCAGCGGCTTAGGTCATGATGCCCAGAATGTCCGATTCCTTCATGATCAGAAGCTCTTCCCCATCGAGGGTCACTTCGGTGCCGGACCATTTCCCGAACAGAATAAGGTCACCTTCCTTGATCGACATGTCGATCAACTCACCCGAGTCTTTGCGGGCGCCTTCGCCACAGGCGATTACTTCACCTTCAGCGGGCTTTTCCTTGGCACTTTCGGGAATGATCAGACCACCCTTGGTCTTCTCATCGGATTCAACACGGCGAACCAATACGCGGTCATGCAGCGGTTTCAATGCCATTTTAGGCCTCTCCTCTATCCGAAACGGATTATCTTTGATGCGCTGTCACTCCCCTATAGCGAGTGCCAACGACGCTGATCTAAGTACGTGCCCGCAAGCTGTCAAGGGAACCGCAGCGCGGTTTGTGTGGATTTGCACCTTGCCGTCAGAGTCCGCCGGGTTCGGGCGAACACGTGGCAACTGGTTGGGGCTTCTGGCGCAATTTTCGATAAATCCGCGCCACTTGGTATTTGCACACCTGCCCCGCCGCCAGATCACCGGCTGGAAATATTGCCCGAGGTTTCAAATCGAGGCTTCGCAAAGCGGCGCTGCATCACCCGCCGGGTGTTTTGCCGCAACGTTTGCCTGTGTGTGCCCCGTGACATTGCCCGACCTCGCCGATAAAAGGGCGGCGATTTCCGCTCGTCACGTAAGGTATGCCCCCATGACCACTCTGGTTTTCGGCCACAAGTCACCTGACACAGATTCCACCGGCTCCGCCATCATCTGGGCCTGGTACCTCACAACCATCCAAGGCGAGGCGGCCGAAGCTGTCCTGTTGGGGGAACCCAACACCGAAGCCGCCTACATGTTGCAGCGCTGGGACCTGCCCAAGCCGCGCATCATTGCGTCGGTTGAGGCAAACCAGCCCGTTGTCATTGTGGACACCAACAACCCCGCCGAATTGCCCCCAGATATCAACGCCGCCGATATTCGGGCAATCATCGACCACCACAAACTGGTCGGCGGGTTGGAAACCAAAGGCCCGATCAACATCCGGATCGAGCCGCTCGCCTGTACTGCCACAATCATGTACAAGATGATCGGCAATGACCTTGCGCGGGCACCAAGCAACATCAAAGGTGCCATGTTGAGCTGCATTCTATCGGACACGCTGGCATTCCGCTCACCCACCACAACGCCGGAAGACCGCACTATTGCGGAAGCGCTGGCGGCTGATCTGGACATCGACGTCACGTCTTACGCAGCTGAGATGTTTGCCGCCAAATCTGATGTCTCCGGCTTTTCGGACGCGGAATTGCTGCGGATGGACAGCAAAACCTATAAGGTTGACGGCAAGACCTTCCGGGTGTCGGTTCTGGAAACCACGTCACCCGAGACAGTTCTGTCGCGCAAAGACGGCCTGATGGAGATGATGCCAAAGGTTGCCGAAGAAGATGGCGCCGATCAGGTGCTGCTGTTTGTGGTTGATATCCTGAACGAAGAAGCCACGCTTCTGATCCCCAATGAACTGGTGCGGTCCGTGGCGGAAAAGAGCTTCTCAACCATCGCCGGTGATAGCGATCTGCTGGTGTTGCCCGGCGTGGTCAGCCGCAAGAAACAGATCATCCCGAACCTCGCGGTTTAACCCCTCGCGGTTTGACCCGATGGGCATGGTGGGCAAGGTGGGTAATCCCGCCTTGCCACCAAGAGGCTTCGGCGGGATGCTGCGCACACCGCAACCCCACACCGCAACCCCGCCGGAGGTTCCCATGCGTGCATTTGCCCCGTTTGCCTTGATCGTCGCCCTCGCCCAGCCCGCCATGGCGGACACCTATTGGCCCGGCCCCGGTGACATCGTCACCCCCGACGCAACCGGCCTGCACCTGTCCAGCGCAGACGGCACGGCGCGCGATGGTATGCCGTTTGGCAGCTCGTTTCACTCCACCATGCACACCCTTGTGGCGATTTATGGCCATGACGTTTCGGTAGGGTTCCCGCAGGAATGTGGCGAAGGGCCGATGGTTTCCGTCAGTATTCCCGGCCAGATCGACCTGATGTTTCAGGACGATCGATTGGCGGGTTGGATGCTGATCGACGACGGCGCGCTGCGCACTCCCACTGGCCTTGGCGTCGGTAGCCCCCGTGGAGCACTGGCCATTGAAGGTGCTGTCAGTTTCTACGAAACCGGGATCGGCACCGAATTCGGCGCCGGTGATCTGTTTGGCTTGCTGTCGGAGGGTGGCGAAGCGGTCCGTGCGGTTTGGTCCGGCGCGGCCTGCATTTTCCGATAGCTCAGCGGTCGGGGCTGGCCGTCCGGGCGTGCATCACATAAGCCACGTCTCGAGCCATATTCGGAGCCCGCCATGACCCGTATCATCAACAGCCTTGCCGACGTTTCAGAGATGTACGACGCCGTCTTCTGTGACCTTTGGGGCTGTGTGCACAACGGTCTGGAGGCTTTTGACGAGGCGGTTGAGGCCCTGCGTGCCTTCAAAGCCCAAGGCGGCACCGTCCTTCTGTTAACCAACGCGCCGCGCCCCCGGGTCAGCGTGGCGACCCAGCTGGATCACATCGGTATTCCACGGGATTGTTGGGACGTGATCGCGACGTCTGGTGATAGCGCACGGGCTGCAATGTTAAACGGTGCCGTCGGCGCGAAGGTTTGGCATATCGGCGAAACCCATGACGGGTCGTTCTTCGCGCCGATGGAGCTGATGGACAACGCAATTGAGATCACCCGTGTGCCCCTGGACGAGGCTGAGGGGATTGTCTGCACCGGCCCGTTTGACCCCAAGGCCGACCCCATCGAGATGCGGCCTCAATTCCTGCTGGCCAAGACCCGCGGACTGAAACTGCTGTGTGCCAACCCCGACATCATTGTGGATCGTGGCGAAAGCCGGGAATGGTGTGCGGGTGCGTTGGCGCAATTATACACCGAGATGGGGGGCGAAAGCCTCTACTTCGGGAAACCACATCCGCCGATCTACGATCTGGCGCGGCGACGGTTGGAGCAGATCGGCAAAGGCACATCGGATGATCGAATTCTGGCCATCGGTGACGGGATTGCCACCGATGTACCCGGAGGCATTGGCGAAAACATCGATACATTGTTTATCACCGGCGGCCTTGCGCGGGTGGAAACCGGGACAGACCACCAGCCCGATCCGGCAAAACTCGCGCGGTTTCTGACCGAAGCGCAGTTGGAACCGACCTATTCAATCGGGATGCTTCGGTAACGGGCACGCAACAAAGTTACCAATTTTTGCCTCCAGATCGCTATTTGTTACTTTCTGCATTGCAGAATGTCGCCTCGATGCCCTATGACAAGCCATGGGAGACCGCGACATGCTCGACAACATCGCAACTGGCACAATTGTCATCGAAGACCTTGAGGTCGGCATGATCCGGTCTTTGCGGAAAATTGTAACGGACCGCGATATCGAGATGTTTGCCGAGGTCTCGACTGACCGCAATCCGGTGCATTTGGACGACCAATACGCCCAGGACACAATTTTTGAGGGCCGGATTGCCCACGGCATGCTGACGGCCGGGTTGATTTCGGCGGTGATTGGCGAGCAGCTTCCCGGCCACGGCACGGTCTACCTTGGCCAAACCCTCAAGTTTATGGCCCCGGTGCGCCCCGGTGACATGGTTGAGGCTAACGTAGAGGTGCTGTCGATTGATTATTCCCGCCGTCGGGTGCAACTCAAGACCGAAGCCCGCGTCGGTGAGACCGTTGTTTTGAAAGGCGAAGCAACTGTCCTCGCCCCGTCGGCAAAGTTCGACTGAGGTTTCGCCTTTTTTCGCAACCGCGCCGCGCGCTGCTTGAGCGCCACCTTGCATGCCCCTGCATCACGGCGTAACTGCGCCCCATGAAAACCCTGCGGGACTACCAATTTGCCACGCCCGGTGACCGGGGTGCCTCGGTTGCCATCGGCAATTTCGACGGTGTGCACCGGGGCCATCAGCATGTGCTGAATCTGGCCAAACGCTTGGACGTACCTTTGGGTGTGGTGACGTTTGAGCCGCACCCGAGGGAGGTGTTTGCGCCCGATGCCCCGCCTTTCCGCCTGATGAATGCCGAGGCTCGGGCCAATCGGCTGGAAAAACTGGGCGTTGATCTGCTGACTGAATTGCCATTCGACGCGCGCCTGTCGGGGCTGTCGGATGCCGAGTTTGTGCGCGATGTGCTGGTTGGTGGTTTGGGGATCAGCCACGCGGTTGTCGGGGCGGATTTCTGCTTTGGCAAAGGTCGGGCCGGGAACGCGGCGAGCCTGCGCGCCATGGGCGCCGAGATGGGGTTTGACGTGACCATTGCCCAGTTGCTGGAAGGCGACGGCGGGGCCGTATCCTCAACCGCGATCCGGTCCGCATTAACCCAGGGGCGCCCCGAGGATGCCGCCGGGATGCTTGGCCATTGGCATCGGATCGAAGGCCCCATTGTCCACGGCGAAAAGCGCGGGCGAGAGCTTGGGTATCCAACCGCCAACATGAATCTGGATGGGTTACACGTGCCCAAACCCGGCGTTTACGCCGTGACAATTGACGTGCGTGAGGGCGCACACGCGGGCACCTACGGCGGCGTGGCCAACCTCGGCTTCCGCCCGATGTTTGAACGCGAGACGCCAAACCTGGAGACCTATCTGTTTGATTTCTCTGGTGATCTCTACGGAACCCATCTGTCGGTTGGGCTGGTCAAATACCTTCGCGGTGAAGCGAAATTTGACAACCTTGATCAGCTGATTGTGCAGATGGATGCCGATTGTGCCGCCGCACGTGCGGCGCTGTCCAGATGAGGGACCAGTTCTGGGCCCGTGTCGCTCCGGCGAACATGACGGCGGATGAGTGGGAGGCGCTTTGCGACGGCTGCGGTAAATGCTGCCTCAACAAGCTGGAAGATGAAGACACGCGGGAGGTCGCTTTGACCCGTGTGGCCTGCCGGTTGCTGGATGATCAGACCTGCCGGTGCGGCCAATATGAGATCCGCAAAACGCTGGTCCCGGACTGTATCCAGCTCACCCCGTCAACCATGAAGAACGTCGCCTATTTCATGCCCGAAACCTGCGCCTATCGGCTTTTGCATGAGGGCAAGCCATTAAAATGGTGGCATCCGCTGATCTCCGGCGACCCGGAGACGGTGCACCAGGCGGGGGTGTCGGTGCGCGGGATCACGGTGCCGGAATTCGAGGTTCCGGAGGAGGACTGGGAAGAGTTCATTATCGAAGAGCCGGGAGTCTGAGCGCCCCGGGAACACCTCGACAGATTGTTCCAAACCGCACCTAACTCGTCCCATTTGGTACTTTAAGGCTCGGCCAGACGTCACGCGGTACCGGGCCAAGGCCCGGTCTACAACCTCAAGCGGTGCCGGGCCGGGGCGCATCTCAAGTGGTGCCGGGCCAAGGCCCGGTGGCGGTGGCGGTGGCGGCAGACGTGGCCCCGGGCCAAGGCCCGGTCTACCCCTTTCCCTCTCCGATCAGGCGCAGGATATCTTTGGCAGCGGATGGGATATGGGTGCCCGGCCCGAAGATCGCCGCAACCCCCGCGGCCTTCAGGAAGTCGTAGTCCTGCTGCGGGATCACGCCGCCGCAAATCACGATGATGTCATCCGCGCCCGCACCCGCCAGCGCTTCGATCAGTTTCGGCGCCAGGGTCTTGTGGCCGGCGGCCTGACTGCTGATGCCGATGATATGAACATCATTGTCGATGGCGTCCTGGGCCGCCTCCTCCGGGGTCTGGAACAGGGGACCAACATCGACATCAAACCCGATGTCCGCAAATGCAGTGGCGATAACTTTCGCGCCACGGTCGTGGCCATCCTGACCCATCTTGACCACCAACATCCGGGGCCTGCGCCCCTCAGCTTTGGCGAATGTCTCGACGTCGGCCTGGATCGCGGCGAAATCCTCGTCACCCTCATAAGCCGAGCCATAGACCCCGGCGAGGGTCTTCACTTCGGCCCGATGGCGGCCGAACACTTTTTCCATCGCCATGCTGATTTCCCCCACAGTTGCACGTGCGCGAGCCGCATCCACGGCGGCGGCCAACAGGTTCCCCCCCTCGCGGGCGGTGCGTTCAAGTTCAGCCAGGGCCGCGTCACAAACACGTGCGTCACGGGTGGCGCGGATCTGGGTCAGTCGCGCAATCTGGTTTTCGCGCACGGCGTCGTTGTCGATATCGCGGATATCAATCGGGTCTTCACTGGCTGTGCGGTATTTGTTCACGCCAACGATGACCTCTTCGCCACGGTCGATCATGGCCTGGCGGCGCGCCGCGGATTCCTCGATCCGCAACTTGGGAAGGCCCGAGGCGACGGCTTTGGTCATGCCGCCCATTTCCTCCACCTCATCGATCAGGGCGGTGGCCTTTTCGATCAACTCATTGGTCAGGCTCTCAACGTAATATGACCCTGCAAGGGGGTCGACAACCTTGGTGACGCCGGTTTCCTCCTGCAAGATCAGCTGCGTATTGCGCGCGATGCGGGAGGAGAATTCCGTGGGGAGCGCAATCGCTTCATCAAAAGAATTGGTGTGAAGCGACTGGGTGCCGCCCAACACCGCGCTCATCGCTTCAAAGGCAGTGCGCACGACGTTGTTGTAAGGGTCCTGTTCCTGCAGAGACACGCCGGATGTCTGGCAATGGGTGCGCAACATCTTGGAGCGTTCGGAGGTTGCGCCGAACTCAGTCATCACCCGATACCACAACGTCCGGGCGGCGCGGAGTTTTGCGGCCTCCATGAAGAAATTCATCCCGATGGCGAAGAAAAAGCTGAGCCGCCCGGCGAATTTGTCCACATCCATGCCGGCATCAATCGCCGCGCGTACATACTCACGCCCATCGGCGATGGTGTAAGCCAGCTCCTGCACAAGGTTCGCCCCGGCCTCTTGCATATGGTAGCCGGAGATCGAGATCGAGTTGAATTTCGGCATCTTGTCAGTGGTATAGCCGATGATATCCGAAATGATCCGCATCGAGGGTTCGGGCGGATAGATATAGGTGTTGCGGACCATGAATTCTTTCAGGATGTCGTTCTGGATGGTTCCAGACAACAGGCTGCGATCATGGCCCTGCTCTTCACCGGCAACGATGAAGCTTGCAAGAATCGGGATCACCGCGCCGTTCATGGTCATCGACACGCTGATTTTGTCCAGCGGGATACCGTCGAAAAGGATTTTCATGTCCTCAACGCTGTCAATCGCCACACCGGCTTTTCCCACATCCCCCACAACCCGTTCATGGTCGCTGTCATAGCCACGGTGGGTGGCCAGATCGAACGCCACGCTGACGCCCTGCTGGCCCGCATCCAATGCCTTGCGGTAGAAGGTGTTGGATTCTTCCGCCGTCGAGAACCCCGCATATTGCCGGATCGTCCAGGGCCGCCCCGCATACATCGTGGCCTTCACGCCACGGGTAAACGGAGCCTCACCCGGCAGCGTGCCCATGTGATCCAGCCCGTCGGTGTCAGCGGCGGTGTAAAGCGGTTTGACGTCGATCCCTTCCAAGGTGCGCCAGGTCAGATCAGCGGGGTCGCGGCCTTTGAGTTCTTTTTCAGCCAGTTTACGCCAATTTTCGGTGTTCTGCGTCATCGGGAAACCCTTTTCCTTCAACTGTCAGCGCTCCGGTCTGTGCCGCAGGCGCGTCAAAATAATCTGCAAATCCCCCTGCCCCATTGGCAAGCCAGGAAAGGTCTTCGTTGTACTGGGCGCGAAGCGCCTCGGTCTCGTAGGTGGTGAAGGGCATGAATTGCCCCTCCGGCCAGTGGAATATCTTTGGGTCGATATCACACGAAAGCATCAGATCGTGCAGCGCGGCGGCCGTGGGGCGGGCGTTGCGCGGCATTGCCGTGGACAGCTCTGTGGTGATCCCGGTCAGCTCCTCCACGATATCGTGGGGTTTGTTGGCCATCCTCTCGTAATTCCACACCACCACTTTCGCGGCTGGCAAGGCGCGGGCAATTTCCTCGACGAGATGGCGCCAGCGGCGGGGCTGGGTGACAAGGTGTTCACGCAGGGCCGTGCGCGGCAGCGGCCCGCCTCGCATCAGCCGGAATGCCAGCGCCGAGGTCCACCAGTCGGCATAGTCACGCACACACATGGCCACCGTAACCCGGTGGCCGGAGAACCCGTTGGCGTAGGCCGCAACGCGGCGTCCGGCATCCGGGTAAATCCGCGTGTCTTCCAGCGTGCCACGCATTGAGCCGAACATATTTTCATCACTGACGATCAGATGGGTGGCACCGGTCTGGCGCACAATCTCAGCCCGCATGGCGCACCGTCCGGCAAAGCGGCGCCCCTGCCAGGCCATAACGCCTTCAACCCCGCCGATTGCGCCCCGAAACAAACCACCCCGAGTGATTTTCGGGCCCCAATAAACAGCGCCGCTGTCAGCCAGGGCGCTCCGATGATAGGCCATGTGATGTTGCATTGCGGAGGTAGCGGTGCGATGGGCACCAATGTGGAGGATCACATCCATAGTCGGAACCTTTCGGGGAATGGCGTTATGCTGCCATTCTTGCGTGACCCGATGGGGTGAATAATCGGTCAACACCCCGCGCCAAATAGTAAAAACCTTAGCATTGCCCGTGAGGCTGCCTATATCTTGCGGAACTGGAGGACACATGCGACCGCACTCACTTATCCTGCTGGCTTGCCTGGCGCTGGCCCCGATCGGGGCGTTGGCCCAGGACTCGTCTGACACAAGCCTATCCGCTGGCCCATCCGCTGGCCTATCCCCTGAGAACGTGGTGACAGACCCATTGGCACCGCGCAGCGCCGAAGGGCTGACGCTGGAGGAATTCCTATGGGTCGCGCGCCCGGTTGTGGTCTTTGCCGACACCCCGGCTGATCCTCGGTTCATTGAGCAAATGAACCTTTTGACCCAACGCCAGGACGCATTGCTGGAGCGGGACGTTGTCATTATCTTCGACACCGATCCGTCCGCACGCTCCGCGATCCGCACAGCGCTTCGCCCGCGCGGGTTCTCGGTTGTTATTCTCACCAAAGACGGCACCGTCGGCATGCGCCGCCCGGCGCCCCGAAACGTGCGCGAAATCGTGCGGGCGATCGACAATTTCCAGCTGCGGCAAGAGGAAGTCCGGCGCGGGGAATAAGCCGTCATCATGACGGATCTCCGGCTGGCAACCCATAGGCGAACAATCGAAACCCATCGCCGGTTTTTCGGTGGGAAGCGAGTTGAAAATAGATATGCGCATCATCCGGTGGCAGGGTTGGAGCTTCGACATGGCCGCCAATCTCTGGCCGGTCCGGTGGCCCGAAGGCCTCAATGATGGCGGGGCGGTTTGCCTGCCATATCTGTGGACGCCCGAATGACGGGACCTGCCAACGGGTGAGGAACAGGTGCCGCCCGTCGCGGGGCTCAAACGGCTCCATCAAATCACCCACATCCCCCGTGGCTGTCACGTCCGCCTCCTGACCGGGCGCGGAAGGGGGCGCGGGAGGGGGCACAGGAGGGGGCACGGGGAGAGCCTGGCCCAAAGCGGCACTTGCCCACAGGCTTTCCCAGAGGCTTGCCAGCATCACACATGTGCGGGTGCGGATCATTGGAACTCCATGATCACATCATCAACCGCCAAGCTGTCACCCGGAC
The DNA here is from genome assembly GCA_016763475.1 of Roseicyclus sp. Lineage (GTDB taxonomy): Bacteria > Pseudomonadota > Alphaproteobacteria > Rhodobacterales > Rhodobacteraceae > Gymnodinialimonas. The sequence goes on along the minus strand of JAESTV010000086.1, from coordinate 14,703 downwards.
CTGCGTTGATTTTCATCACCACACCGCGCTTTTCGGCGCGCAGGATGTTCTCCATCTTCATTGCCTCAACGGTACACAGGGCCTGGCCTTCCTGCACGTGATCCCCCTCCTGAACGTCGATCTTCACAACAAGGCCGGGCATCGGGCAGAGCAGCAGCCTGGAGGTATCGGGCGGCAGTTTCTCGGGCATCAGTTTCGCCAGTTCCGCCTGCCGCGGGGTGCGGACGTGGACTTTCAGATCCGCGCCACGGGTGCGAATGCGAAAGCCTCCGGGCATTTTGGCGACCTTCAACACCACCGGCTCACCACCAACATTTAGCCGCGCCAGTTGCTCACCCGGCGTCCAGTCCGAGGCCACACGTAAGGCCTGCCCCGCGATGGTCACGGTGGAACCGTGGTGATCTGCGTCGATAGTGGCCTCAAAGGATTGCCCCTGTAGCGACACAACCCAATCCGCGCCAACCCGGCGTTCGTGGTTGTCCATCCGACCCGACACACGGGTGCGCCGGATTTCTGCAACCCGGTGCATGGCGGCGGCAGCGGCAGCCATGCGGATCAGGTCAGCTTCGGGCAAGGTCACACCCTCAAAACCATCGGGGTATTCTTCGGCGATGAAAGCGGTGGTGATGTTGCCGCTGACGAATTTGGGGTGATCCATCACCGCAGACAGGAACGGCAGGTTGTGGCCAATCCCTTCGATTTCAAACCCATCAAGCGCCACCCGCATCGCCTCCACGGCAGCAGGGCGATCCGGCCCCCAGGTGCAGAGTTTGGCGATCATCGGGTCGTAATACATCGAGATTTCGCCGCCCTCAAACACGCCGGTATCGTTGCGCACTGCCGTGTCGCCGGGGGCCGCGTCACCTTGCCATTTGCCAGAGACCAGCAGCGGGCCTGCGGCCACTTCGGCGGGGGGGCGATACCGGGTAAGCCGCCCGATGGAGGGCAGAAAGCCACGGTATGGATCCTCGGCGTAAACCCGCGATTCCATCGCCCATCCGGTCAGCTTCACGTCATCCTGGGTCATTTCCAGCGGCTGGCCCGCGGCCACCCGGATCATCTGTTCCACCAGATCAACGCCGGTGATCAGCTCGGTCACCGGATGTTCCACTTGCAGGCGCGTGTTCATCTCGAGGAAAAAGAAGTTCCGCTCACCGTCGACGATAAACTCCACCGTCCCGGCAGAGGTATACCCGACCGCCTGCGCAAGGCGGATGGCCTGTTCCCCCATCGCTTCGCGGGTCGCCTGATCCAGAAACGGCGACGGCGCTTCTTCGATCACCTTCTGATTGCGACGCTGGATCGAACATTCACGTTCCCCCAGATAGATCGCGTTGCCATGTTGGTCAGCCAACACCTGAATTTCAATATGACGCGGCTGGATGATGAATTTCTCGATGAACATGCGGTCATCGCCGAAGCTGGAGGCGGCCTCGTTCTGGGAGGCCTGGAAGCCCTCAGCCACCTCATCCTCGGACCATGCAATGCGCATCCCCTTGCCGCCGCCCCCGGCGCTGGCTTTCAACATCACCGGATACCCGATTTCGCCGGAAATCCTGATCGCCTCAGCTGCGTCTTCGACCAGACCCATGTGGCCGGGAACGGTGCTGACACCCGCCTCGGCGGCGAGTTTCTTCGAGGTGATCTTGTCCCCCATCTGTTCGATCGCATGGGCCGGGGGGCCAACGAAGGTCACACCTTCGGCCTCTAGCGCCAGTGCGAACTTCTTGTTTTCGCTAAGGAACCCATAGCCGGGGTGGACCGCATCCGCGCCGGTATCTTTGATCGCCTTCATGATCTTGTCGATCACGATGTAGGATTCAGAGACGGCAGGCGGCCCGATATTAACCGCCTCATCCGCCATCTTCACATGTAGTGCATTGCGATCGGCGTCGGAATACACCGCCACCGTCGGAATCCCCATGCGCTTTGCGGTCTTGATGACCCGGCAGGCAATTTCACCCCGGTTTGCTATCAGCAGCTTTTTGAACATGGCGTTTCCCTTCTTAGCCAGCGATTTGCGCGCTAGCGCACCGCCGTGCATATTTGCGCACCAAGCTCACGGCCTGATCACTATTTTTCAAATTTTCTTGAGTGTTTTCAGTGCTTTGAGTCACATTTCTGCACCACAGCACAGCGCCGGCATACCTCTCAAGGCAACGTGAGCGTTTGTGAACACCACGGCATGCAACCGTCCTTTTAGCCAGCCGATTCCCGGTCGGCGTTCTATCACTAAAGGGACATAACGCATGAAAAAGCTCTATCTTCACAGCACTGCCATAGGCGTCGCCGCCATGCTTGGAGCAGCAGCAACCACCGTGCCAGCCATGGCGCAAGATATCGGCGCGCTGGAGGCGCGTGTGGCTGAGTTGGAGGCCGAGGCCGAAAGCTCGCGACTCAGCTTTACGACGAGCGATGACACGACAATTGAACTCTACGGGTTCGTGCGCTTCGAGGCGTTTTATGACAGCGACTTCGAGCAGGGCGATCTTTCGCTGACCGGATCGCTGAACACCCTGACGCCGACCACGGGGACCTTCGACACTTCGGTGCGCGTGTCGCGGATCGGCGTTCGCGCCACGTCTGAAACGGGAATCGGCACAATCGTGGGACAATTGGAGTATGACCTGTTCGGCTCCGGCGGCACGTCCGAGCTGCGGCTGCGCCACGCCAACGTATCGTTGGGCGGCTTCACCATTGGTCAAACCTGGACCAACTTCATGCCTATCGGGCAATATCCGAGCTCTGCCGATTTCAACGGTCCGGTTGGCGTCACCTTCGCGCGGGTGCCGCAGGTTCGCTATACCGGCAACGCGGGTGATCTGACCTACTCTGTCTCGATCGAACAGGCCACAGGCCGGTCCGATGACCCCAACTTTACCGCTGCGCTGCAATATTCCACCGACGCATACACCGTACGCATCGCCGGCATCGCTGGCACGCAACAAGACGGTATCGGTGGCGAGGATGACATCACGGGTGTGACCTTGTCTGCAACCGCAGCGTTGTGGGACGGCGGCCATCTTGGCGCAACCTACCTCAACGGTGACGGCTTGGGCTTCCTGGCGATTGGTGGAGGTGACACGCTTGTGGGTGGGGCGGCCAACAATGTTGAAGGCTACACCATTGAGGCACGCCATGATTTCGGACAATTCAACGTTGGTGCGGTCTACGGATACGAGGAATACGAAGCTGGTATCGCGGCCACCAGCATCAACCAGCTGGAAACGATCCACGTCAACGCATTCTGGACCCCGACCGACAACTTCTCGGTTGGAGTTGAATACATAAACGGCTCGCGCACGGACTTTACCGGAGCCGAGCTGGAAGCAGACCGAATTGGCGCATCGGTCACGTTCACCTTCTAGATGTTTGGAGGCATCTAGAAGCGCCCCGGCGGGATCCCTCGCCTGCCGGGGCAATTTTTCAGGGCCGCTTATGCAAACGGCCTGCCAATTGATCCCCTCAGCAGAGGTTGACGTCGTCACATAACGCGCCTGCGGCAGCGCCGACAATGACACCTGTGGCGACGCTACCGCCAAGCACGGCAGTACCGACACCGCCGATAACGGCGCCAACGCCTGCGCGTTCAAGATCGGATGCAACGCAGCCGGATACAGCCATGGTGGCCACGAAAATTGCGGTGATGGTAAGTTTGGTGCGCATTTTGATGCGTCTCCTGTCGATGAGCCTCGAATACGTGCTTTTACACCTATTCGTGCCTGTGGAGAAGTCAGGGTTTCCCGCCCCGTCGTTCTGAGAAAAAAAGGCGGCCGAACCGGATAACCGGCCGACCGCCCTAAAGGGGAAGGGTAACACGTCTTATGGGTGCCGGCCGGGTAAAAACAAACGGGGACAATGGCCGACACCAGCAACATGGCAGGATTCGCGGGGCGCGAAAGGCGTAGCTGTACGGGGGCCGGATTGTGCGCGGCTGGCCGCTCATTAAGGTTAACGGCGGGCAAAATCACGCCGATCCACCCTCCCAGAGGCCGGTTCCATCAAAGACTTCGGGGAACGACGCGCGGGCGCGGGATTCATTGATCTTCAGAAGGGCGTCGTAGCTTTCGGGGTCAAACGGATCCTCCGCCGGAACCACCTCACGGCCAAACAGCCAGTTGATTCGGCCAGCGTCCAGATTGCCGCGCTCAAAGGGTTGATCACCGAAGTAGAGCCACAGCGCCTCCATGAACCCGGCATCAGCGCGACGATCAAGGGGGCGGCGATCAGCGTAGCGTTCCCGCGCAATCAACTTCGTCGCACCCGCCTTGTTGTCGCGACGGATAACGAACTGAAACTCGCTGCTGGGCAGGCGCCCAGGGAAGCCACGGTGCTTGATCATTGCAAAGCCCCCTGCTGATGGTGGGGGAAAAACCGGACGACGCTTACGCCCCGCCCGGTTAGAGGGGTTGTCCTGCTCGGGCACTCTGGGAGAGCGTGCCTCAGGACCTGCCATTTCGACCTGGGCGGTGTCTGCAATTCCGCCTGAGCCGTTTTCTTCTTGCTTTTGCCTCGCGGTGTGACCGGGCCCAAGGGTGTATAACCCATGGACCCGGCCACGATCCGAGGTACAGCTGCGTTAGTGCAGCTGAGGCGGACATTACAGCGAGTGGCGATTTCTCCACAGGGTTTTCCACAAAGATGGCCGGCATGTGACTCGATTGCATCACCAGCCCATTCACATGAAGATCGCGCCGCAAGGTTTTGAGTGTGCATCACAAAAGCTCCCATATGCAGGTGCCACCGGATTCCGAATAGGCTTCGATTGATTGGTTTATCCCCGGCGACGGTTCGCCGCGCTCAAATGCCGTGGCCATGATCTGCACAATGATACGGGTCGGGCGCGGCCCAACTTCCAGTGCGGCGAAGCCCCAGGTTTCACATACCCAATCGTGATCTCCTTGCGTGGTGGCGCCGCCCGCTGAGGGCAGGTCCGGGTCAACAACGCGGATCACCGCCCATGTCTCTCCCGAAGGTTGCACCTCGAACAGAGCTTCGCACAAGCTGAGGTCACGCCCGGACGGCGCGGTGAGCGGCTCGGATGGTGCGCAAACAGCGCGTGCTGGGTCCGACTGGGTAAAGAGGGGGTAAACGAACAGGACAACAATTCCCGCCGCTACGATTAACGCGGGGATCACCATCTTCCGATTGAGCTGGCCTCGGGTCACGGGTGTTTCCTCGCACATCGCATCCAGCGTTGACGCAAACTTGAATCTTCCAACATTTCCACCAACGCGGAACGCATTGCAGACGTGACCGGTGCGGCCACCGCACCACCGGCTAGAACGTCAAGACCGCCGTCGGACCGAGTCAGGGTCAATACGGACGCGTCACGCGTGATATGCCAACCATCGCGAGCCATCATAACGGAATATTATTGTGCTTTTTCCACGGCACCGGGCGGCTTTTCTTTCGCAATGATGCAAACGCGCGGCAGACCCGGCGGCGGGTGGAGTGGGGGGGGATGACCTCGTCGATGAAGCCCCGTTCAGCGGCGACAAAGGGGTTGGCGAAGCGGGCCTCATATTCGGCTGTGTGGGCGGCGATCTTTTCTGCGTCCCCCAGATCAGCCCGGTGCAATATCTCAACCGCTCCTTTGGCGCCCATCACCGCGATTTCGGCGGAGGGCCAGGCGTAGTTTACGTCCGAACCCAGGTGTTTGGACGCCATCACATCATACGCGCCGCCGTAGGCCTTGCGGGTGATAACCGTGACCAGCGGCACCGTTGCCTCGCCGTAGGCAAACAGCAGCTTCGCGCCGTGTTTGATGACGCCGCCATATTCCTGGGTGGTTCCGGGCAAGAAGCCGGGCACATCCACAAGGGTCAGGATCGGGATCTCGAAACAATCACAAAACCGCACAAACCGCGCGGCCTTGCGGGCGCTGTCGATATCCAGAACACCCGCCAAGACCATCGGCTGGTTGGCGACGACGCCAACTGTCTGCCCCTCCAGCCGAAGGAAGCCGGTGATGATGTTCTTGGCGAAATCCTCCTGGATCTCGAAAAAATCGCCTTCATCCGCGAGCTTTTCTATCAGCTCTTTCATATCATAAGGCTGGTTGGGATTGTCCGGGATCAACGTATCAAGACTGGCTTCAATCCGGTCGGGGCTGTCAAAGAACGGCCGGACCGGTGGCTTTTCGCGGTTACTCAACGGCAGGAAGTCGATCAGGCGGCGGATTTCGCCAAGCGCCTCGACGTCATTTTCAAACGCCCCATCCGCCACCGACGACTTGCGTGTGTGGGTGGACGCGCCGCCCAGTTCTTCGGCAGTGACCACCTCGTTGGTGACGGTTTTGACCACATCCGGCCCGGTGACAAACATGTAGGAGCTGTCCTTCACCATGAAGATGAAGTCCGTCATCGCCGGTGAGTATACGGCCCCACCCGCACAGGGCCCCATGATCAGGCTGATCTGAGGCACCACGCCGGAGGCTTCGATATTGCGCCGGAAGATCTCGGCATACGCCGCCAGGGCATCAACACCTTCCTGAATCCGCGCGCCGCCGCTGTCGTTTATCCCCACAACGGGCGCGCCGTTTTGCACCGCCATGTCCATGATCTTGCAGATCTTTTGGCCATGGGTTTCAGAGACCGACCCGCCCAGGACAGTAAAATCCTGACTGTAGACGTAAATCAGCCGCCCGTTGACCGTGCCCCAGCCGGTCACCACACCATCGCCGGGTGGACGGTTTGCGGCCATGCCGAATTCGGTTGCGCGGTGGGCGACGAACATGCCGTATTCTTCAAACGAACCTTCATCGAGAAGCAGCTCAATCCGCTCACGGGCGGTCAACTTGCCTTTGGCATGTTGCACAGCAATGCGCTTTTCGCCGCCGCCCAACCGCGCGTCTTTGCGGCGCACCTCAAGCTCTGCCAGAATATCGGCCATCTCACCCTCCCTCGTCAGCTTGCTGCAAAATACGGCGATATGGGCGAGGCAGCCAGAGCGATCTAGCATATTTGCAAATATCTTTGCGGCCTGCCGGTGTTATTTGCAAATATGCAAAGCCTGTATACTTCCTGCGTGGCTCTGGACGACAGCCCCGAAGGCATCTAGGCATAGGTAATGAACACCCGCGCCCCGGTCAGGTTTCTTGACCGAACCACCCCTCCGCACATCTTCACCTTGATTGTGATCACGGGCCTCGGTGCGCTGACGATGAACATTTTCCTGCCCTCCCTGCCCACCATGACAGCGTATTTTGACACCGATTACCGGCTGATGCAGCTGTCGGTTTCGGCTTATCTCGGCGTGAACGCGGTTTTGCAGGTGATCATTGGCCCGATCGCGGACAGATTCGGGCGCAGGCCGGTGCTGCTTGGGGGCGGGGTGGCGTTTCTTGTGGCGACATTGGGCTGTCTGATGGCCACCTCAATTGAGGTCTTCCTGGCGTTCCGCATGATGCAGGCCGTGATCGTCACCGGCCTTGTCCTTGGACGCGCCATCGTGCGCGACATGCACGACGAAACCGAAGCCGCATCGCAAATCGGCTATGTCACTATGGGTATGGCGATTGTGCCGATGATTGGCCCGGCCATTGGCGGCACGTTGGACGAGCTGTTCGGATGGCAGGTGAATTTCTGGCTGCTTCTGGCCCTTGGTGTCGCCGTCCTGGCGCTGGTCTGGGCTGACCTGGGAGAAACCGCAACATCACAATCCACCAGTTTCGCGGAGCAGTTCCGGGAATACCCGGAATTGCTGTCCTCCCGCCGGTTCTGGGGCTACTGCCTGACCACTGCCTTCTCGGCTGGGGCATTCTTTTCGTACCTCGGCGGGGCTCCATATGTGGGATCAGAGGTGTTTTCACTGTCCACCGCCGAAGTCGGCTACTACTTCGGCTCACCTGCCGTGGGGTACTTTTTTGGCAACTGGATTTCCGGTCGGTATTCCACGAGGTTCGGAATCAACTCCATGATCTTGTGGGGCACCATCGCGGCGACTGTTGGCCTGTCGATCCTGGTGCTGCTGTTCCTTGCGGGCTATGGAAGCGCCCCGGTTTTCTTCGGCTTTGTCACCTTTGTGGGCTTGGGCAACGGCATGGTGTTGCCAAATGCGGCGTCCGGCATGTTGTCGGTCCGCCCACACTTGGCAGGCACTGCGTCCGGGCTGGGCGGCGCGATCATGCTGGCGGGCGGCGCAAGCCTGTCGGTGCTGGCGGGTGCGTTGTTGACCGGGGAGCACGGAGCGTATCCGTTGGTGCTGATCATGTTGGGCACCTCGGTGATGGCGGTGATCGCCATCGTCTATACCATAAGGCGAGAGGCGCAGGTCAGCGGCACTTAAGCCCCCTTGCACCACACTTTGCAAACCAGCAAACTGCGGATTGCAAAGTAGAGGTCGCACCATGCCCACTCAAAAGCTCTACGTTGGGGCGAAGCTGCGCAGCCTGCGCACCCGCCTTGGCCTGACCCAAAAGGCCTTCGCCGCCAAGTTGGGGATCTCGCTGCCCTATCTCAATCAGATGGAAAACAACAATCGCCCCCTCTCCGCAGCGGTTCTGATGGGACTGGCGCAGGATTTTGGCGTCGATGTGACTGAGTTGTCGGCCTCTGACGCTGACCGGCTGGTCTCGGACATGCGCGAAGCTCTCGCTGATCCGCTTTTTGCAGAGGTCACACCCTCCCTGACCGATCTGCGTATGGCGGCCTCCAACGCCCCGACGCTGGCACACGCGTTCCTTGAGTTGCACCGGGCCTACCGGCAATCCCACGAGCGGCTTGCGTCACTTGACGAGGCGCTGGGTCAGCAAAGTGCTGCCACCGCCTCCCCCTGGGAGGAAGTTCGCGATTTCTTCCACTACATCGACAATTACGTGGACGCCGTTGATCGTGCGGCGGAAGGTTTTGCCACCCGCGCCAGCGGCGATCTTGCCGTCCATACCCAGGGTGTCCTGTCAGATATGGGGGTCACAATTCGCTACGCAGTTGGGGAAGGGGTGCGCCATTACGAGCCGCAAACCAAGACGCTGACCCTGTCACCCGAGGCCGCCCCTGAGACCCAGCGCTTTCAGCTGCTGCACCAATACGCCTTGCTGGGACAGGAGAAACTGATTGGGGCGACGCTGGATCTGGCGCGGTTCCAATCGGACACCGCTCGGGACATCGCCCACATCGGCATGGCCAATTACTTCGCCGGGGCGGTGCTCATGCCCTACACCCGTTTCGCCGAAGCGGCACGGGACACCCGGCATGATCTTGAGCGTCTTGCGATCCAGTTCGGCGCGTCGATCGAACAAATCGCACACCGCCTGTCGACCCTGCAACGCCCCGGCGCCAAAGGCATTCCGTTCTTCTTTGCCCGTGTCGATCAGGCCGGAACCGTCACCAAACGTCATTCGGCCACCCGGCTGCAGTTCGCCCGTTTCGGCGGTGCCTGCCCGCTGTGGAACGTCCATCAGGCGTTTGAGACACCGGGCCGGTTCCTGCGCCAACTGGCCGAAACGCCGGACGGCGCGCGCTACATCATCCTTGCCCGTGACGTCTCAAAATCCGGCGGCGCCTGGGGGCGTCCGACACGGCGTTATGCGGTGTCGCTCGGCTGTGAGGTCCGCCACGGGGCGTCACTGGTCTATGCAGATGGCCTCGATCTGGAGCGCGACACCGCGTTTCAGCCCATCGGCATCTCGTGTCGCATATGTGAGCGCCCGAATTGCCACCAACGGGCCGTCCCGCCATTGGAACGCAAGCTTGTGGTTGACCCAAACCGCCGCGGGACTTTGCCCTACGAGGTGGCCCGATAAACCCAATGCGTTGACGACGCGGCCAAAGGCTCGCAACATACCGCGCAACAAAATGCGCAACAAAATGAAAGATATCCCATGGAACTGCATTCCAGCCGCCACATCGCCGCCGACCGCGCCCAGGTCTGGGCGGCCTTGAACGAAGCTGAGGTCCTGAAGGCGTGTATTCCCGGGTGTGAAGAATTGACCGGCTCCCCTGAACAGGGCTTTGAAGCAACCGTCAAACAAAAGGTTGGGCCGGTGAAAGCCACGTTCAAAGGCGCGGTGACGCTCTCGGATGTGGTGCCGGGGGAAAGCTACACCATCTCGGGTGAGGGCAAAGGCGGCGTTGCGGGCTTCGCAAAAGGTGTGGCGCAGGTGAGGCTTGCTGACCACCCGGAAGGTGGAACCGTGCTCAGCTATGATGTGGAGGCGAAGGTTGGCGGCAAGATCGCGCAACTCGGCTCGCGGCTGGTCAACAGCTTCGCCACCAAAATGGCCGACCAGTTTTTTGAGCGGTTCCAGACCCGCCTTGAAGGCCCCGCTGAAAACGAAACCGCCTGAACCAAACGCCAAAGGGGGGGGGCGCTTAGGCGGCTGGGGGGAGGTGACCCCGCCTATGGCGCCCGAACGCGACGATGTGCCAGGGGTGAGGCACACGGAGGCACAACTGCCGCACACATTCACCGGCGGTGATGTGCGAGCCAACCCGGCCCGGACAGGGTCACGGCGAGGGCAATTGCGACCGTTTCCGTCGGCGCGCCAGCACCGCTTCGCGCCAGGTGATGAAGCTGATGGCAGCGATGATCATCGTCCCGCCCAGAACCACAAAGCCGTCCACCGGTTCGGAAAAGACAAACACCCCAAGAAGCGTCGCCCAGATCAATTGCAGAAACATCACGGGTTGGGTGACGGCCAGCGGGGCAGCGCGAAACGCCAATGTCATGGTGTAATGGCCAATGGTGGCGAAAAACGCACACAAGAGCAGCCAGCCCAGATCAGCCCACCCCACCGGCACCCACACCACCCACGCCAAAGGCGCCAGCAGAACTGGCACAATCAACGACAGGTAGAACACCACCACTTCCGCCGCGACCCGTTGCGACAGCAATTTGGCCAGGAAGTAACTGCCTGCCATGGCCACGGCGGCCACCAACATCACCAGATGGCCGGTGTCGATCTCCCGAAAACCGGGCCGAATGATAACAAACGTCCCCGCAAACGCCACGGCAACGGCAGCAATTCGGTACCGGCCCAACCGCTCCCCCAAAAACACCACCGCCAGAATGATCACATAAACCGGGTTGAGGTAATTGAGCGCCGTTACGTCGCTAATGGGGATCCGGGTCATCGCAAAAAACCACAACGACACCGCAATTGCATGGGCCACCCCACGGGCAAAGAACAGCCCGCCCAGCGCCCGGTCCACATGGGCGCGGCGCACCGCGGGCCACATCGGGATCAAAAACACCAACCCCAAAGCGTAGCGCAGAAACCCCGATTGTGACGACGGCACTGAATCACCCACCATCTTCACGGTGGCCGTGACTGCCACAAAACACAGGCCGGTGACCAACATCCAGAATATGCCCCACCCCGGACGGGAGTCTGGCACCTCAATTGACGTGGCTGAGGGGGGTGGCGTTTCCATTTGCCGCCACCTGATCATTGCGACGCGACAACAACAAGGCCGTTACGATCACCGCAATCCGCGCGGCTGGATTCTTTGCACCAACTTGGGTTTGGAGGGGGGCAAAGGGTCGGAGCAGGGAAGCCCCAAGCCAGCAATATGGCGCCGTGACAGGGTGCCCGAACTGAAGCACCGGGAACTGAGGCTGCGGGAAGCACCACTGCGGCGTGGTATGGGCGGTACAGCACAAAATGCGCAGCGGCGGTGTCTGGCGGCGCAACCCGCATCAAGGCCGTCAGGGGCGCAGCCTTTCAGAGGTCACGCGGGGGCACCTACTCCGAAAGCTGCTCCATCACTTCGTCCGATATCTCGAAATTCGCGGTCACGTTCTGGATGTCATCGTCATCTTCCAGCGCGTCGATCAACTTCATCAGCTTCTGGGCATCTTCCAGCCCAAGCTCGGTGGTTGTTGTCGGTCGCCAAACCAGTTTGGTGCTCTCCGACTCACCCAATTCCGCCTCAAGCGCGGTCGACACATGGTTCAGATCGGTGTCGGCACACCAGATCACATGGCCATCCTCACCGCTTTCCGCGTCTTCGGCCCCGGCCTCGATCGCGGCCATCATGATGGTATCGGCATCCCCTGCATCCGCCGCATATCTCACCTGGCCCTTGCGATCGAACATGAACCCAACCGAGCCGGTCTCTCCCAGGTTGCCGCCAAGTTTCGAGAACGTCGAGCGCACCGTAGAGGCGGTGCGGTTCTTGTTGTCGGTCATGGTTTCGACAATCACCGCCACACCAGCCGGGCCATAACCCTCATAGCGGATCTCGTCATAATTCTCGGCGTCCCCACCTGTCGCCTTGCTGATCGCACGGTCGATCACGTCCTTTGGAACCGACACCGATTTGGCCTCTTTGACGGCCATCCGCAAGCGCGGATTTTTATCCGGATCCGGGTCGCCCATTTTGGCGGCTACGGTGATTTCTTTAGAAAGCTTCGAGAACAGTTTTGAGCGAACGGCGTCCTGGCGACCTTTGCGGTGCTGAATGTTTGCCCATTTTGAGTGGCCTGCCATGGTCCATACCTATGCTGATTACACGTTTGCCGCACATATAGCCCCGTCTGGCAGTAGCTTTCAAGCACTGGCGGCCGATCCATGCTTGTTCCGCCCCTGTCAACGACTAAAGTGGCCCCCATGACATTCGATCAAATTACATTGTTTTCGCTTTTTGCTGCCGTCTTTGCCCTGCTGGTCTGGGGAAAGTACCGCTATGATCTTGTTGCCTTCGCAGCCCCGATGACCGGTGTGGTGCTGGGTGTGGTGCCGACACAGGACGCGTTTTCCGGGTTTGGCCACCCGGCAACGCTGGTGGTGGCGCTGGTGCTTATTGTATCGGCTGGATTGGTGCGATCTGGGGCGGTCTTCCTGATCACCCGCACCTTGGTGGATGCCTCACGCGGGCTTGGCAGTCATATCGCGCTGATGGGCGGCATTGGTGCTGTGCTATCGGCCTTTATGAACAATGTGGCGGCACTGGCGCTGCTGATGCCGGTGGACATTCAAACCGCACGCAAAGCAGGTCGCGCGCCAGGGCTAAGCCTGATGCCGCTGTCCTTTGCCACCATCCTGGGCGGTATGGTGACGCTGATCGGCACCCCGCCAAATATCATCATTGCCTCAATCCGTGCTGAAACCCAGGGCGAGCCCTTTGGCATGTTTGATTTTGCCCCAGTGGGCGGCGTGGCCGCAATTGCCGGTCTTGCCTTTGTGGCGCTGATTGGCTGGCGCCTGATCCCCAGCCGCGATGGTGCCGGATCAGCCGAGGCGCAGCTGGCACAGTATATCGCAGAACTGACGGTGCCCGAGGGCTCCCGCCTTATCGGCAAACGACTGGCGGAACTGGACGCCGAGGCCGAAACCGCCGATGTCGCCATTCTGGGCCTGATCCGCGACGGTCAACGCCGTTATGGCCGTGCCACCGGTTCTATTTTGCAGGTCGGCGATGCCCTGCTGCTTGAGGCCACCCCCGAGGCCCTGGACGAGTTCCGCACCGCGCTGTCGCTGGATTTCTCGGATCAGGCGCGTCAGGAAAAACTGACCGCCGAGGGCGAAGGGCTGGAGGTGGTTGAGGTGGTGGTACCAGAAACCGCCCGCATTGCAGGTCGTTCGGCGCAGTCCATGGGGCTGGCCTGGCGCCAAAGCACCATATTGATGGGGCTCTCACGTCAGGGCCGTCACCTGACCCGGCACATCCGCCAGACCGACATTGAACCCGGTGATATCCTGCTGCTGCTCTGCCCTCGTGATCGGGCAACAGATGTAACCGATTGGCTGGGCTGCCTGCCATTGGCGACACGCGGCCTGACCGTGACCGCCAACGATAAGACCTGGTTGGCCATTGGCATGTTCGCCGCTGCGGTGCTGGCTGCCTCGGTTGGGTTGCTGTATCTGCCGGTGGCACTGGGACTGGTGGTGATTGGCTATGTGTTGACCAAGATCCTGCCGGTGGCCGAAATCTATGACCACATTGAGTGGCCGGTGGTGGTGCTGCTGGGGTCAATGATCCCGCTGGGCGCGGCACTCGAAGGGTCTGGCGGCACAGCGCTAATTGCGGATGCGCTGCTCAGCCTGACACAGGGATTGCCGGCCTGGGCTATACTGACAGTGCTGATGGTGGTCACCATGACCCTATCGGATGTGCTGAACAACACCGCCACCACGATTGTCGCCGCACCGGTGGGCATCCAGATGGCCAATGCGTTGCAGGTCTCGGCTGATCCGTTTCTGATGGCGGTGGCTGTGGCCGCCTCGGCGGCATTTCTGACCCCTATCGGGCATAAGAACAACACCCTGATCCTGGGGCCTGGCGGCTATCAGTTTGGCGATTACTGGCGCATCGGCCTGCCGCTGGAACTGCTGATCGTCGCCACCTCGATCCCGGCAATCATGGTGTTCTGGCCGATGTAGCGCGGGCCAGGCATCAAACCCCTAAACCGGATTGGCAATCAGCCCACCCGGTCCAGCGGTCTTGGTGTCAGCCCAGATAAGCCCCGTTCCATTGGCGGCCAGCAGATTGCCACCCTGTGGAACCAGCAGGCCCAGTAAATCGGCAAGGCACCCCCCAAAACATGCCCTCACGTTGCCCCGTCAAAGAGGCCAGAGCACCGGGATCAAGGCCGAGGCGAGCAAGCCAACTGTCAGGTTCAAAGGAATGCCGACCCGCATGAAATCGGTAAAGCGATAGCCGCCGGGGCCGTAGACCATCATGTTGGTCTGATAGCTGATTGGCGTGGCAAAGGTGGCATTGGCGGCGATCATCACCGCAATGACCAGCGGGCGCGGAT
>JAESTV010000085.1 GCA_016763475.1 Roseicyclus sp. | reverse complement strand
GCAGCGCCCCTCGCATTGGTCGACCGCGCCAGCGGGCGAAATACCGGTCAGCCAGCCCGCACCGCATCCAGAATGTAACGCGCCACCATCAGATCCAGGTGCGCACCGCCGCCATTCTTACACAGCGTAATCTCGTGGTCTGAGGTGCGGGTCAGCAGATCCATGTCATAGTAGTCCCCCACCACGTCCGACTCAAAAAACACACCCGCCTCCAGCGGGATTTTCAGCTCACCAATATGCCCAAGTGTTGTGGCGCGACAGTCCACAAACACCCGCGAGCGGCGGAGCGCATCATCGTCAACTTCCCGCATGTCAGGCCGGTATGCGCCGATCAGGTCAAGGTGTTGGCCAGGTTGTAGCCATTTGCCGCGCAAAACAGGATCCGTTGTCATTGTACCAGTGCCGATTATATCGGCCTCAGCCACCGCAGCCTCCAGATCACGGGCGACAGCCATGCCGGGGTATTCAGCCGCCAGCGCCGCCCCTTTGGCCAGGCTGCGGTTCCAGATCGTGAACGTCGCATCGGGAAAGGCGGCTGCGTAAGCCTCCCGAAGGGATCGGGTGACATTGCCTGCACCAACCAACAAAATCTTGCGACTATCACGCCGCGCCAGCTTACGGGCCGCCAGAAGGCTGTCACCCGCCGTCTTCCACTTGGTCAGCAAGTGGAAATCAATGATCGCCTCAAGGGTGCCGTCCCGGTCCGAGAACAGGCACACGCCGCCGTTTATCGCGGGTTGGCCAAGGGCTTTGTTGCCGGGAAAGATTGTGGCTGTCTTCGTCAGCTGCCCCAACCCGTCGATCCATGCAGACCGGCTAAGCAACGTGTCATCACCACGGTAAAGGAAGGTATCGCCGATCTCGGCACGCGGTAACTTGTGCCCGGCCTCAATTGCGTCACTCAGCGCGATCCAGTCGAGTTTGGCCTCTGCCTCTGGTCCGATTATTTGGGTCATGGGCCTGCGTCCTCTTCGTTGAGCAATCCATCAGTGACAAGGCGTTGAGCCCACCCAATTGGCCCGTCAAACAGATGGGTCTGCCAGCCACGCGCCATTGCTGCCGCGATGTTATCTGCGCGGTCGTCGGCAAACAGCAGGGTTTCGGGGGCCAGGCCGCAATCCGCCTCTACCATCGCATAGATCTGCGCATCGGGTTTGGTAACGCCCATGTGCCCCGAGATGTAAGAGCGGTCGAATTCACTCAGGACCGGGTATACTTTCAATGCGATCTCAAAGGTTTCCACCCCGAAATTGGATAACGCAAAGACCGGGATATCAGCCGAGCGCAGGGCGCGCAGCAGCTTCGCAGAATGTGGGATCGCGGGGGCGGCCATATGCAGCCAATTGTCGTGCCAAAGCATGATCTCGGCGTGGAACCTGGGGTTGGCATTGGCGGTTTCCACCACCATGTCACGAAAATTCTCACCCCGATCCACCCGGTCATTCATGGCGTGCAGGTCCACGGCGGCGAACATGTCGCGCCGCCGTTCCTCGCCAATCGCGCGGTCATAGTGACGCTCGGGTTGCCACTCGATCAGCACATTGCCGATGTCGAAAATGACGGCGTTAATCGACATCAGATGGAATAAAGCGCTTCAGCGTGGAAGCTGACGTGGTCTTCCATGAAGCTGGACACAAAGAAGTAGGAATGGTCGTACCCCGGCTGCATCCGCAGTTGCATGTCCTGACGGCGGGCGGTGGCCGCGTGGGCCAGCGCCTCGGTCTTCAACAGATCGCCGAACTGGTCTTTGGTGCCGGTGTCGATCAGGACCGGCCCGTCAAACCCTGCGGCGTGCATCAGCAGCGTCGAATCGTGAGGCGCCCAGGCCTCTTCATTTGTACCCAGATAAGCGGTCAGCTGTTTGCGGCCCCAGTCGCTGTCCGTTGGGTGGCAGATCGGCGCGAAGGCCGAGACGCTGGCGAACCGATCCGGGTGGCGCATCGCAATTGTCAGCGCCCCGTGGCCGCCCATGGAATGGCCGGTGATCGACTGCCGGTCGCGGTCCAGTGCGAAGTGTTTGAACACCAGAGCCGGCAGATCTTCGACCACATAATCCCACATGTTGAAATGCGGGGCCCAGGGGTCTTGCGTGGCGTTCACATAGAAACCTGCCCCTTGGCCGAGGTCATAAGCCGGGTCATCAGCCACCCCTTCGCCCCGTGGCGAGGTATCGGGGAAAATCACGGCGATGCCTTGCTCTGCCGCCCAACCCTGCGCTCCGGCTTTGTTCATCGCGTTTTCGTGGGTGCAGGTCAGGCCTGACAGATACCACAACACCGGCACCGGGCCGTCCGCCGCGTCGCCGGGCAGGAACAGCCCAAAGGTCATATCACCCCCCGTTGCGGCGGAGGTGTGCTTGTAGACACCCTGCGTGCCGCCGAAGGCCTTGTTCTCGGAAATGGTTTCCATGGCTTGTGCTCCCCAATTCGTTTGTCTTGCCTAACGCGGGGTCGGGCGTAGGCGCAATCCTTAGGTGCCAGAAAGCGGCGCGAGCCATGCAATCACGGCTGAGACTGTCAGGATCGACATGGCGGTCGAGAGCAGGATCGCGGCAGAGACACGTTGCGGTGCAACGCCATAATGCTGCGCAAGAATGTAGACATTGCCAGCCACGGGAAGTGACGCGGCGGCGATCATCACCGCAGCGTCGTAGTTTGGCACGTCGAAGATGAACAGCGCGGCCACAGCCACGGCGGCGGGGTGCAGGACCAGTTTGCAGAAGGTGAGCCACCCCGCGACCGACATCCGTTCGGCTGATTTGCCCGCCAACGACGCACCAATCGCAAACAACGCGCCGGGGGTGGCGGCGGCGCCGAGGATCGCGAGAAACTCGTTGATCGGGCCGGGAACCGCCAACCCGGTTGTGGACCATAAAATGCCAAGGGTGATCGACACGATCATCGGGTTTTTCAGCAACCCGATGCCTACGGTGCGCAACACGCCGAATGACATCCGCCCGTCACGGCTTCCGGTGACAAGGATCACGATGAGGCTGGAGAACACAATCAGGTCTATCGAAAGCACCAGCAGGACGGGGCCTGCGGCGGCTTCACCCAGCAGCACAATCAGCATTGGCACGCCAAGGAAGCCAACGTTGCCGATCACGGCGCATTGCGCCTCAAACGCGGCCTCTGTCACCGGGCGCTTGCGGATTATCGCCACCGCGGTGGCAAGGATGTAGACGGCAAAACACCCGGTCAGATACGCGCCCACAAACTGCCAGTCGAAAACCTCCGCCAGAGATAGATTCGCAGCGAAGCGAAACAGCATCGCCGACAAGGCGAAGTAGAAGACAAATTTGGTGAGGTAGGCCGCCGCCTCAGACGTGAAAAAGCCGGTGCGGCAGGCCTGAAACCCTAACATTATAAGGGCAAAGAAAGGCAGCGTCTTCAAGAAGATCTCTAGCATGATCCCGCGCTACGCCAAGTGTGTGGCGCTGTCCAGCCAGAGGCAGCATCCTGCACCTGACCAAACGTCTAACTTGCTGGAACTAAACTAAGTAGTTTACAATAGGTGTCAGGAGAGGCGGCATATCCCAAAATGAACGCGGAAACTCAGATCAAGAAGGGTCGTAAATACGACCAGGTCATCGCCGGTGCGCGTGCGGTCTTCATGCGTGAAGGCTTTGAAGGTGCGTCTGTTGATGAGATCGCGCGGGATGCGGGCGTGTCGAAAGCCACGCTTTACAGTTACTTTCCTGACAAGCAGCACCTGTTTATGGAAGTCCTGAAACAGGAATGTGTGGCGCAGTCTGAAGTGGACGTCCTGTTCCAGCAGCCGGGATTGAGTGTCGAAGAAAAGTTATGTGTGATTTGCAAGAACCTGATCACCTTCTTCCTCAGTGACTTCGGGCAAGAGGTGTTTCGCGTCTGTGTGGCCGAAGCGACGCGCTTCCCCGAGCTTGGGCAGAGCTTCTATGAAAGCGGGCCGAAGAATTTGGCCGAAAAAATCGCGGATTTTTTGCGGAGCGACAAAGCGCAGGCGGTCCTGGATATTGATGATGCGTATTTGGCCGCGGACCAGCTGGCGCAGTTGTGCCGCTCCGACCTGTTGTTAAAGGTCTTGTTTGGGGTCCAAACCAACCCGTCCGAGGCCGAAATTGACCGGATCGTGGATGAGGCGGTGAAGACGTTTCTTGCGCGTTACCGCCGGGTCGCGCGGGCAGCCGGTCAGTCCGGGTAGTAAGCCTAGGCGGTTAATCCAGTCGCCGCACCAGCAACTGGTTGCCCTGACCACGTTTGACCTCAAGCATTTTCAGGCTTTCGACCAAATCGCTGAGTTTGCGTTTGCCATAGGTGCGGGTGTCGAAATCCGGGTTGGCGGCTGTCATGTACTGGCCAAGTGGCCCCAGTGCGTACCATTCATCCTCCTGGTCGATCCCTTCCATGGCGCGGAAAATCAGGTCGCGCGCTTCGTTGAGGGGCTGGGCCGTTGGTTTGGCTTCGGATTTGGGCGTGTCTTTGGGCTGCTCCGGCAGGATGTTCTCGATGAATATGAAACGCTTACAGGCCTTGCGGAAGGCTTCCGGGGTTTTCTTCTGGCCGATGCCGTAAACGTCAAGGCCCTGTTCCCGGATGCGGCTGGCCAGCCGGGTGAAATCGCTGTCGGATGACACCAGCACAAAGCCATCAAACCGGTTTGTGTGCAGGATATCCATCGCGTCAATCACCAGAGCAATGTCGGAGGCGTTTTTGCCCACGGTATTGGCGGGTTGGTGGAACGGCACAATGCCGTGTTCCGCCTGCACACTGGACCAGCCTTTCATATGGGAGGAGCTGAAATCCCCATAGATGCGCCGCACCGAGGCCTCGCCAAAACCTGCAATCTCTTCGAAGATCGCCTGAGCGTGTTTGTGGCTGGTGTTGTCGGCGTCAATCAGAACCGCAAGGAGTGGTGTGTCGTTGGCCATGGCATGTCCTTTTTTTTAATGCGTGACACATGGGACCGCGAATGGGAACAGGCCGTGCTGCGCGGGCCAAAGCGTCTGGCCGATTATCTGTGCCACGCAGTTGCTGTCAAACGCCCGCATGATGGAATTGGCGTGTGAAGAGGGGGGTGAAATGGGGTGGATAATTTCCCCTTCCCCACGGGTCAAGACATGCAAATGGCGTTAGTCGCAGGGCCGCCGCTCTGAGATCTGGGATACCAGGGCAAATGCGTCACCTGCTCCATCAAACAAATCTGGCAAGATCAACCGGTCGTTTGTGACCTGCGCCTGCACAATGGATTGGCTGCGGATGATCCCACATACGGAAATGCTGATTTCCTCTCCGATGTGTTCCAGAGTCTGGTTCGCAAACCAAATGGTCAGGTCTTCGTCGAGGCCGATCTCTACGGCGTATCGACCGGTGTCTTCGTCCGCAACGGAATGGGCGGCGCAAAAAATGGGGGCCGCCCTATTAAGGACGGCCCGGTTGTTGTCAGAAGATCAGGGCTTGCCGCCGCCAGCCGGGGCCGGAGCTGCGCCACCGGGCACGCCGTTGCCTGCGACAACCTCATCCCAGATATCGCCGAGACGATCCGCAATGGTTTCGCGCGCGTCGCTGTCGTCGTCGTAATTGTAGACCACCAGAAACGGAGCAATCAGGCCGGCTTCGTCAGCGCAGATGAACAAGCCATCCACCACTTCGCCGCGCAGGTCATACCCTCCAACGGTCCAGTTCGACCGGCCGGTAAACCCGTCACTGCCAAAGCGGGTGCGGTAGGTGTTAAACGTGGTTTCTGCATAATTCATGCAGGTTTCCAGATCTGCGATCGAGGAAAAGTCGGTCACGGTCCAGCCTTCGGCTTGGGCGGCACCGGTAGCGGCGAGTGATAAGGCCGCTGCAGTCAGAATTTGGGTAGGTTTCATTGAAGGGGTCCTTTTCGTAAAGTCTCTTTGGGAAATGGGGGAGGGGTTAATAAACAACAACTGCCCGGATCGATTCACCGCGATGCATCAGATCGAAGCCTTCATTGATATTGTCGAGGGTCAGGGTGTGGGTGATCATCGGGTCGATCTCAATCTTGCCGTCCATGTACCAATCCACAATTTGCGGCACATCTGTGCGGCCACGAGCGCCACCAAAAGCGGTGCCGCGCCAGCTGCGCCCTGTCACAAGCTGGAAGGGTCGAGTCGAGATTTCTGCGCCTGCGGGGGCCACGCCGATGATGATCGATTCACCCCAGCCCTTGTGTGACGCCTCCAGGGCTGTGCGCATGACGTCTACATTGCCGGTGGCATCAAACGTGTAGTCCGCGCCGCCGCCGGTAAGATCGACAAGGTGGGCGACCAGATCGCCCTCAACCTCGGATGGATTCACGAAATCGGTCATGCCGAAACGCGTCGCCATTTCGAGTCTGCCGGGGTTCAGGTCTACGCCGACGATCTGGTCCGCACCCGCAAGGCGCAGGCCCTGAACGACGTTCAGGCCAATGCCGCCGAGGCCAAAGACAATGGCGCGGCTGCCGATTTCGACCTTGGCCGTATAGATGACCGCACCGATACCAGTTGTGACGCCGCAACCGATGTAACAGATCTTGTCAAACGGCGCGTCTTTGCGGACCTTTGCCAGCGAAACTTCAGGCAGAACCGTGTGGTTCGCGAAGGTTGAACAGCCCATGTAATGCAGGATCGGCGTGCCATCGAGCATGGAGAATCGGCTGGTGCCGTCGGGCATCAGGCCCTGCCCCTGGGTTGCGCGGACTTTCTGGCAGAGATTTGTCTTCGGGTTCAGGCAGTATTCGCATTCCCGACATTCAGCCGTGTATAGCGGGATCACGTGGTCACCGGGCTTGAGGGAGGTCACGCCGGGGCCAATCTCCAACACAACCCCCGCGCCTTCATGGCCAAGAATCGCTGGGAAAAGCCCTTCAGGATCCGCACCTGAGAGGGTAAATTGATCGGTATGGCAGATGCCGGTGGCTTTGATTTCAACCAAAACCTCCCCAGCCCGCGGGCCGTCAAGGTTCACGTCCATGACCTGTAATGGTTTGCCGGCTTCCATAGCTACGGCGGCACGAGTGCGCATTTTGTGTTCTCCCACAGACTTGCTTTGCTCGAAGATTGTGACAATCTGAGTTGCAAAGCAACGGAGGATACCATGACCCGGCCCGCCTTGATCGCGCTGTTGATGATGTTACCCGTGGTGGCCATGGCACAAACGGCAGATAACGCGGGTGTGAACGACACCTGTGGAGCACGCGGATTGCAGGGGCTGGTTGGGCAGTCAGGGGAGATTGCCGTGATGCTGGCGCTGGACCACCCCAAGCGGGTGATTGCGCCGGGATCTGCCGTGACCCGTGACTATCGTTTGAACCGGATCAACTTCGATCTGGACGAGGCGGGTCACATCACACGCATCTGGTGCGGATAACCTTACCCTACGCTGTCGTGAGTAGTATTTCAGCGGGGCAACGGCCATCACACTCCCATATTTGATTCTTTTTCATTATCGGAGTTTTTCCAATGACCCTCACAACCAAGGCAGTTTTTGCCGCACTTGTTCTGACCCTCACCCCGGCTTTGGCGTCTGCCCAGGGTATTCCCATCATCAATTACGGTCCCGGAGTTGGCGGCGCACCCAGCATTGGCGCAATCATCAACCCCGGCTATCTGCCGTCGCCAATCAACGGCGGTCAGCCGATTCCCATGCCGGTCCAAGCCGACGCTTGCGGCGCAAGCTACATGCAAGTTCTGGTGGGCTATTCCGTTGACGCGGTTCCCCTTCCGCCCGGCACTTTCGTGCGGGGGCCCAACAGCACCGGTGGCATCGTATACGACCCCACGCAACTGACCGTTTTGTATGATTACCAACGCACGATTGCGCGCGTGTTCTGCGGCTAATCGGAGATTCATTGCCATGGTTTGGAGGCGGCCTTGCGTCGCCTCCTGATCTCCCCTATATCCCCCTCAACAGCGGCGCCGGACACACTGGCACCACCGACACTTACAGCGGGCCGCACGGCCCGCTTTTTCGTTTCTGGGGGTCGCGCACCCAACCTTACGCGCCTGAGAGTTATGTCTGATCTGATCGCCAAAACAACGATGGACCGCCACATGGCCGAGATTCTGATCCCCGCGATCGAGAACCTCGGGTTTGAAGTTGTGCGCATCCGGGTCATGGGTGGCAAAAGCAACACCCTGCAAGTGATGGCGGAACGTCCCGAAGGCGGGATCGAAGTGGATGAATGCGCCCAGATCTCGAACGCGATCTCTGTGCTGTTGGACGTGGAAGACCCGTTGGAAGAGGCCTACGCGCTGGAAGTTTCCAGCCCCGGCATCGACCGCCCACTGACACGCCTCAAAGATTTTGCGACCTTTGAGGGTTATGAAGTCAAGATTGAGACAACCGAATTGTTCGACGGCCGCCGTCGCTTCAAGGGTGTGCTGGCAGGGGTTGAGGGTGAAGAGGTTCTGATCAACCTTGAAGAAGGTGGCGAAACGCTGACCGTCGGCCTGAACTTCGAGTGGCTGAGCGATGCGAAGCTGGTCCTGACCGAAGATCTGATCAAAGAGATGCTGAAGCAACGCAAAGATGCCGGCACCATCATCGACGAGACCAAATTCGACGACATTGAAGAAGACCCCAGTGAAATTGCCCCTGGGGCGGAGGAGTAAGACATGGCCATTACGTCAGCCAACCAGCTGGAGCTGCTGCAAACCGCAGAGGCTGTTGCCCGCGAAAAGATGATCGACCCGAATCTGGTCGTCGAAGCGATGGAAGAGTCGCTGGCTCGCGCTGCGAAGTCCCGCTACGGGTCCGAGGTGGATATCCGCGTCGCCATCGACCGGAAAACCGGCCGCGCCACGTTTACACGTGTGCGCACCGTGACCGATCCTGAGGCCATCGAAAACGACAAGGCCGAGATGGAGCCGAATGAAGCCGTGGCCCTGGTCAAGGCTGACCGCCCCAACGTGGTTGTCTTCAACGCCAAATCCCCCGTCTACGACGAAGAAGGTGAGCAGACCGGCACCGTTGATGTGCGCCGTTTTGTGATGCGCGCCCCCTCGGAATTGGACCGGATGCTGATCGAAGGTGTTGATCAGGCAACTGATCCCGTGATCGGTGATCTGATTGCGGATGAAGTGCCGCCGGTGGAAATGGGCCGGATCGCCGCGCAATCGGCCAAGCAGGTTATCTTGCAGAAAGTCCGCGAAGCTGAGCGGGATCGCCAGTACGAGGAATTCAAGGACCGCGTTGGCGAGATCATCAACGGCGTTGTCAAACGTGAGGAATACGGCAACGTCATCGTTGACGTCGGCTCAGGTGAAGCGCAGTTGCGCCGCAACGAGAAGATTGGCCGCGAAGCCTATCGCAATGGCGACCGTATCCGGTGTTACATCAAAGATGTGCGCCGGGAGAATCGTGGCCATCAGATCTTCCTGTCGCGTACCGCACCGGAATTCATGCGTGAGCTGTTCAAGATGGAAGTGCCCGAGATCTATGACGGCATCATCGAGATCAAGGCTGTTGCCCGTGATCCGGGGTCTCGCGCCAAGATTGCCGTGATCTCTTACGACAACGGCATCGACCCGGTTGGTGCCTGTGTCGGTATGCGTGGGTCCCGTGTGCAGGCTGTTGTGAACGAGTTGCAGGGTGAGAAGATCGACATCATCCCCTGGAATGACGACGCGCCGACCTTCCTGGTGAACGCGCTTCAGCCCGCCGAAGTCTCGAAGGTGGTTCTGGACGAAGACGCTGGAAAGATCGAAGTTGTTGTTCCTGATGAGCAGTTGAGCCTTGCGATTGGCCGTCGCGGTCAGAACGTGCGGCTTGCGAGCCAGTTGACCGGGCTTGATATCGACATCCTCACCGAAGAAGAGGAATCCAAACGCCGTCAGGCTGAGTTTGAAGAGCGCACCGGGCTGTTCATGGAAGCGCTTGATCTTGATGAGTTCTTCGCACAGCTTCTGGTGGCTGAAGGCTTCACGGCGCTGGAAGAAGTGGCTTACGTCGAGGCGGACGAGTTAACCGGCATCGACGGGGTTGACGCAGATACCGCAACCGAGCTTCAGGCCCGCGCCCGTGATTATCTGGAAGAGCAGAACAAGAAAGCGCTGGAGAAGGCGAAAGAGATGGGTGTTGAAGACAGCCTCATTGAATTTGATGGCCTGACTCCCCAAATGCTGGTGGCCCTTGGCGAAGACGGCGTGAAGACGCTGGATGACTTTGCGACCTGCGCGGATTGGGAACTGGCTGGTGGCTGGACCACCGAAGGCGGGGAGCGCGTCAAGGACGACGGACTTCTGGAACCCTTCGATGTGTCCCTTGAGGAAGCACAGAATATGGTGATGACCGCACGCCTGCAGCTTGGCTGGGTGACAATTGAGGAGCTGGAGGCGCGAGCCGCCGCCGAATCCCAGGCAAACGCCGCAGCTATTGAGGAGGGGGCGGAGGGCTAAGGCCCTCGGCCCGGATCCGCGAATGTCTCGTGGTGGCCAAAATAAGGACCGAAGTGACGGTCCCGAGCGGAAGTGCATCGCCACCGGTGAGGTCGCGCCAAAGTACGGCCTTATCCGTTTTGTGGTCGCGCCTGATGGGCACGTTGTGGCTGATGTGGTGGAACGTCTGCCCGGTCGTGGTATGTGGGTCAGTGCCGATAAGGCAGCGCTTGAGCTGGCAGTGAAGAAGAATCTCTTCTCCCGTGCGGCCAAGCAGCCGGTCACAGTGCCCGAGGACCTTGTGGAGCGGGTTGAAGTGGCGTTGACGCGCCGTGTGACAGACCTGATCGCGCTAAGCCGTAAAGGCGGCCACGCGGTTGCGGGCTTCGAGAAGGTGAAGGATTGGCTGGCGAATGAAAACGTCGGCGTTCTGCTTCAGGCCAGTGATGGGTCTGAGCGGGGAAAATCGAAACTATGGACCCCGGAAGGGGCCAGGTATTTTGGTATTCTGACTGCCCAGGAATTGGGTTTGGCATTCGGACGCCAAAGTGTGATACATGGCGCGCTTGCCGCTGGTGGACTCGCCCCCCGTGTTGTAGAGGGGGCCGCGAAACTCCAGGGACTGCGTGTAGCAGACGGTGGCCAGACCACCGGGAAGGACAGACGGAACGCATGAGCGATCAGGACGGAAAAAAACCCCTTGGCCTATCTGGCGGGGCACGGTCAGGCCGCGTGAACCAAAGCTTCTCACGCGGGCGCACCAAATCTGTGGTGGTTGAGACCAAGCGCAAGCGTGTGATGGTGCCCAAACCCGGTGCGCCCTCTGCCGCTATGCAGAACGCCGAAGGCGGCAAACGCAGCAGGTCGGTTCCCGACGCTGAGATGGATCGTCGCCTGAAAGCGTTGCAAAACGCCAAAGCGCGCGAAGCCTCGGAAGCGGAAGAACGTGTTCGGGCTGAGCAGGAGCGTGAAGTAGAACGCAACCGCCGCCGCGCTGACGCCGAAACCAAAGAGCGTGAAGAACGTGAGCGCGTCGAAGCGTTGAAGGCGAAAGCCGAAGAAGACGTGCGCCGCAAGGCTGAGGAAGAAGCCCGCCGCAACGCGCCACCCGCCGCTGCTGCGGCTGCTGATGTGGCGGATGCGGCTGGTGCCGCCGAAGCCGGGCCCACCGGCCCGCGTGGTGGTGGCAAAGCTGCCCCCGCCCGTCGTGAGCCTGAGCGTGACAACAAGCGCGAGAATCGCAACCGCGGCAACGATGCCGGCGCGCGCCGTTCCGGCAAGCTGACCGTGAACCAGGCGATGACTGGCGGCGAAGGCGGCCGGCAACGCTCGATGGCGGCAATGAAGCGGAAGCAGGAACGCCAGCGCCAAAAGGCGATGGGCGCCCCTATGGACCGCGAAAAGGTCATGCGTGACGTCAAAGTGCCTGAGACGATCATCGTCTCGGAACTGGCCAACCGGATGTCCGAGCGTGTTGCAGACGTTGTGAAGGCGTTGATGAACAACGGCATGATGATCACGCAGAACCAGCCAATTGACGCTGATACCGCTGAACTGATCATCCAGGAATTTGGCCACCGCATTCAGCGTGTGTCTGATTCGGATGTGGAACAGGTCATCGACGCTGTTGAAGACGACGATGGTGACATGATCACGCGTCCCCCGGTCATCACGATCATGGGTCACGTTGACCACGGCAAAACCTCGCTTCTGGACCGTATCCGTCAGGCCAACGTGGTCTCTGGCGAAGCGGGCGGCATCACGCAACATATCGGCGCCTATCAGGTGACGACGGATTCGGGCGCAGTGCTTTGCTTCCTCGATACACCCGGCCACGCCGCGTTCACCTCCATGCGGGCCCGTGGCGCGCAGGTGACGGACATTGTGGTTCTGGTTGTGGCAGCGGACGACGCGGTCATGCCGCAGACGGTTGAGGCGATCCACCACGCAAAAGCGGCAAACGTGCCGATGATTGTGGCGATCAACAAGATCGACCGCCCGGCCGCAGATCCGCAAAAGGTCCGCACAGATCTGTTGCAGCATGAAGTGATTGTGGAAGCGCTGTCCGGTGATGTGCAGGATGTCGAGGTTTCAGCCGTGACTGGCGAGGGCCTGCCTGAACTGCTTGAAGCCATCGCGCTTCAGTCGGAACTGCTGGAGCTGAAAGCCAACCCGAAACGCGCCGCTCAAGGTGCGGTGATTGAGGCGCAGCTGGATGTGGGCCGCGGCCCTGTCGCCACCGTTCTGGTGGAAAAAGGCACGTTGCGCCGAGGTGATATCTTCGTTGTGGGTGAACAATGGGGCAAAGTCCGCGCTCTGATCAACGATCAGGGTGATCGTGTGGAAGAAGCCGGCCCCTCGGTCCCGGTTGAGGTTCTTGGCCTCAACGGCACACCTGAAGCTGGTGACGTCCTGAACGTGGTTGCAACCGAAGCGCAGGCCCGTGAGATTGCCGAATACCGCGCCAACGCCGCCAAGGACAAACGCGCCGCTGCCGGTGCCGCGACAACCCTTGATCAGCTTCTGGCAAATGCCAAAGCCGATGAAAGTGTCACGGAACTTCAGGTTGTGATGAAAGCGGATGTGCAGGGTTCTGCTGAGGCGATTGTGCAAGCGCTTGAGAAGATCGGCAATGACGAGGTCCGGGTGCGGGTCCTGCATTACGGTGTGGGTGCGATCACGGAATCGGATATCGGCCTGGCCGAAGCCTCCGGTACGCCGGTCATTGGCTTTAACGTCCGCGCCAACGCCCCTGCACGTAAGGCGGCGAACCAAAAAGGTGTGGAGATCCGCTACTACTCGGTGATCTACGATCTTGTCGACGACGTGAAGGCCGCGGCCTCTGGCCTTCTGGGCGCAGAGATCCGCGAAAACTTCATCGGCTACGCAAACATCAAAGAGGTCTTCAAGGTCTCGGGTGTTGGTACCGTTGCTGGTTGTCTCGTCACCGAAGGTGTGGCGCGCCGGTCCGCCGGTGTGCGCTTGCTGCGCGAGGATGTGGTCATTCACGAAGGTACCCTGAAGACGCTCAAACGCTTCAAGGATGAAGTGAAAGAGGTTCAGTCCGGCCAAGAATGTGGCATGGCCTTTGAGAACTACGATGATATCCGTCCCAATGACGTTATCGAGATATTTGAGCGGGAAGAGGTTGAGCGTTCGCTCACTTGATTCAATGCTCAATTTGATTTGGAAAGAGCGCCCCTTCGGGGGCGCTTTTTTGTGCCCTCATGAAATTTGGTGTCGCCACGAAAAAGGCCCCCCGCCAATTGGGCGAGGGGCCAGAACCCACAGGGAGGGTGTGGAGTGGTTCTTATTCGTCTTCAAGCGCTGCGGCACGCAGGCGGGCGAAGATCTCTGCGCCATAGGCAGGGGTGCCGGAAACGGCAGTTGCGCCATTAGTGCCACGCAGATCGGTTGCGCTGTCAGCCGAGCGGTTCAGGATCCGGAACGCCTCACCCAACGAGCCGGATGTGTTTGCTGCCGCGCCGACGCTGTTGGCCGTGATCTGATCGGACGCGCTGTCAGCGGACATGTTGAAATGAGCGATAGCGAACGCAGTGGAGGTGGATTGAGCGAAAGCCGGGGCGGCAACAGCGGCGGCGACGGCGGCGATGAGTGCGATCTTTTTCATGGGTTGGTCCTATCTCTTGTCATGTTCAGGCGGCGTATCGCAGCCCGTTGGTGTTTCTCTGGCGAGCCGTATTGGCCCGTCCGATGAGAGGTATATGTGGTGGGATGTTCTCTCATTCCATACACGTTAACGAGATAAGTTCGAAATATTGGTGCATAAATGCACATAATGTAGTCCGGTTCGCACCAAGCCCACGCAGCCGTGAAAAGCAGTCTCGGTTCTGTGAGTGTGCGGAAGGTTTCTGTAATAATTACAGCATGATACCGGCAATCTGCTTGGGTTGCCCGCTGTGCGCTCCGCCAACCTCGGCGAAACTTCAAACGCCATTGCAGGGGCACGCAGGCGCCGTTTGGTTGCCCGAAGGGCCGACCACGGCGCCATGCCCAAAGTGACGGGTGGTGCCTTCAGGCATCCACCCTAACACGGGAGGAATCCGAGTTCGGTCTGGGTGCGCGGCCCAATAGTCGCGCCTTACTGCACCAGCCGGTCACTCAGGCCGATGGTGGGTAATTCGCCGCTCAGCTGTGCTTCATAGATCGGCAGGCTCTCAATCACCCGCATGATGTAATTGCGCGTCTCGGTGAACGGCACATCCTCAATCCAGTCGATCACGTCATCGGCCTGGCGCGGGTCGCCGAAGCGTTCCAACCATTGCCGCACCCGGCCCGGTCCGGCGTTGTAGCCAACGGAAACCAGAATCGGGTTGCCGTCATAAGAGGTGATCAACCCAGCGATATAATTGGACCCCAAAAGCACGTTGTACGCCGGATCAGAGAGCAGGCGGCTTTCGGAGAATGCGATCCCCAGATCACCCGCCGAATCCCGGCCCGTGCGTGGCATCACCTGCATCAGCCCTATGGCGCCGGCCCCTGAGACGACAACCGGGTCAAACTCACTTTCCCGCCGGGCAATGGACAGCGCTAAGGCGCGGGGAACCGGCAGCTCCACACCCTCAAGATCCGCCAGCGGATAATAGGCTCGGAAAATCTCGTGCCCCGATTGTGCGGCCCGTTTGGCCACCAGCAACGCCATGTGCGGTTCACCCAGTTCCAGCATCAGATCACCCATCATCCCGGCCTCACGTTCATCCAGACGTTCGGTGATGTGGGTGAAGAACCGTTCGGCCAGATTACCCTCCCCCGCCTCATAAAGCAGCATGGCGGCGTGGAAGACCGGCAAGTCGGTGAAGCTGGCGGTCTGCCAGTTGCCATAGTCACGATCGCCAATGAACTCGGGGTTTACAGGCAGGCCGCCGCGTTCCTGGGCCAGCTGTCCGTAAAAGCTGGATTGGTATTGCGCCCCAAGCGCGTAGGCCTCTGCTGCTGCCTCGACATTACCCACGGCTTCATGGGCGCGGCCAAGCCAGTACCCAGCGCGCCCGACCGAGATCGGGGAGAACACAACTTCGCGGAACGTCTGGAAGTGACCCACGGCAATTTCGGCCCGGTCCAGTTGCATGGCACAATAGCCCGCAATCCATTCCAGATCAGCGTAGCGGACATAGTCCACCTCAGCGGCAATCCGGTGATTGGCGGCGTAGTCGTAGCAGGTTGCGTGATCCCCCTCGCGCATCACATCACGGGCCAGGTCGGCGCGACGGCGGCCCCAATCCTCGGGCCGCCCAAGGCCTTCCGCGGAGGTGGAGCGTTCAGCCATCAATTCCCCCGCCGTGTCCCAGTACCCCTCCCGCATCCGCCAGATGAACCGTTCATAGGCAAGGCCGGGATCATCTTGCAGGGCCTCCGGCACCGCCTCGATCAACCCATCCACCCCGCCACTGCGGTCGCGCAGGGCAAGGCGCGCCTCGGCGAGATCGGTCCAGCCTTCGGGGACAAGAGAGAACATAGCGCGGGCGCGGGTCTCGGCGTTTTCCCAAAGCAGGTGATCCAGCCGGGCAATGTGGTGATCTTCGGTCAGAATGTCGCCATAGGCCCGGTTGAGCGCCTGGGCATCCGTTCCGGTCATAACAAGGGAGGTCCAGGCGCGGATAACGACCGCCTCAGCAACCGTGCGATTGCCTGTGGTGTCCAGGGCACGGGCCAGAGCCAGCGAACCAGCGCCGGTTTGGGGCAGAAAATCACTAAAGTAATCCAGAACACTGGCCGGGTCGCCGCCTTCGGGAATTGACGGCTCTCCCTGGCGGCGCAGATACGGCATGCCGGGCCAATCGGGATTACGGTCGATAAATGAAATGTATTCGCTAAAGTCGCCTTCCCCCCGGCGCAGGCGGGTCCAGGCCAGCAGGTCAAGCGCGATAGGATCGTCGATCTCCTGCGCGGCTAGCGACCCGCCAGCCAGATCACCAGCGTTATAGGCCGCCAGGGCAAGGCCCAACGCCTCAGCTTCCGTTTGCGCCAAGGTCGCGGTTGCTCCGGCCAGAGAGCTGAGAATAAAGGCGGATATCAGGCGTCGCATGGTCACGCGGCGTCTCCTTTGTCAAAACCCCCACACGGCAAGATAGGGCGCTAACGCGCGGACGCAACTCACGAACTTGGCAATTGCGCGAGGGCCTAGTATTGGAGCGGGAAATTGCCGCTTTAAGCCCCCTGATTGAAGGACGCGAATGATGTTCCAAGGCTCGATGCCCGCTCTGGTCACTCCGATGACAAATGGTGCCGTGGATTTCGACGCGCTGAAACGTCTGGTGGAGTGGCAGATTGCCGAAGGCTCCAGCGCGCTGGTGCCTGTGGGCACGACGGGTGAGAGCCCAACCCTGACCCATGCCGAACATGAGCAGGTGGTGGAAACTGTGGTGCAGGTGGCCGCAGACCGTGTGCCGGTGATTGCGGGGGCGGGGTCAAACAACACCATCGAGGCGCTGCGTCTGGTGCGCCATGCCAGGGATGTTGGTGCAGCGGCAGCACTGGTGGTGACACCCTATTACAACAAGCCCACCCAGCGCGGTCTCTACGCGCATTTCGCGGCGGTGGCTGAGGTTGGTATCCCGATTATCATCTACAACATTCCGCCGCGTTCGGTCATCGACATGACCCCTGAGACGATGGGAGAGCTGGCCAAACTGCCCACTATTGTCGGTGTAAAGGACGCAACCGGCGATCTGGCGCGGGTGCCCCACACCCGGCTGACCTGCGGGCTGGATTTCATCCAGCTGTCCGGCGAAGATCCCACGGCCGTGGGGTTCAATGCCCAAGGTGGCCATGGTTGCATAAGCGTGACCGCCAATGTCGCACCCAAGCTGTGCGCGAAATTGCAGGCCGCCACGCTGGCGGGTGATTACGCCAAGGCGCTGGCCTGTCAGGACCGGCTGATGCCGCTGCACAAAGCGATTTTCACCGAGCCGGGCCTGTGTGGTGCAAAATACGGACTGTCGGTTTTGGGCATGGCTTCGGACGAAGTTCGGCTGCCGCTGACAGGGCTGACGGATGAGACCAAAGCCGCCGTCAAAGCAGGGATGCGCCACGCGGGTCTGATAAACTAAGACCTCCACTGGCAACGGGGCGTGGGAGGGCTTATATCCCGCCCCCATGGCCAAGAAACCTGAAAACCCGAACTACAAAGTGATCGCCGCAAACCGGCGTGCGCGGTATGATTATGCAATTGAGTCCGACCTTGAAGTTGGGATCATCCTTGAAGGCTCGGAAGTCAAAAGCCTGCGCCAGGGGCAATCCAACATCGCCGAGAGCTATGCCGAGGTGAAAGACAGCGAGTTGTGGCTCGTGAACTCCTACATCGCGCCGTACGCGCAGGCGAAAACCTTTGGCCATGAAGAGAAGCGACGCCGCAAGTTGCTGGTCTCCAAACGTGAGATGTCGCGGTTGTGGAATGCCACCCAGAGGGAAGGCCTGACCCTGGTGCCGCTGGTGATGTACTTCAATCACAAGGGGTTGGTGAAGATGAAGATCGGCATCGCCAAAGGCAAGAAGGCGCAGGACAAACGCGAAACCTCGGCCAAGCGCGATTGGAACCGGCAAAAAGCGCGGCTGATGAAGCAGAACGGCTGAGCGCGCGCCCCTGAGCTGATTGTGCGCCTGCGGCGCGTTGTTTTTGCCTCGCCTAT
Organism: Roseicyclus sp.; assembly: GCA_016763475.1. Lineage (GTDB taxonomy): Bacteria > Pseudomonadota > Alphaproteobacteria > Rhodobacterales > Rhodobacteraceae > Gymnodinialimonas. The sequence goes on along the minus strand of JAESTV010000085.1, from coordinate 33,398 downwards.
ATCCCCTTCGGGGTCGGCTCAGGTGGGTTCCTGTGGCGGGTGCGGTTGCCCTGCGATCTGCCGGTATAGTGGTTGGCTGCCCGTGCTGGATTGAGTTTTTCTTCCAAGATGAAAGTGGAAGGTCCTGTGTCCTGCCCTTGCGTGGGTGAAGGCGGCGGCGTAGGAATTTTGGGATATTTACGACGGGAGATCTGGTCATGGCGGGTATCATTACAGGGGACGATCCGCAGACGCTGGTATCGACCGACTGGCTTGCGGCGCATTTGAATGATCCGGATTTGCGGATCATTGATGCGTCGTACTACTTGCCCGACATGGGGCGGGATGCGAAGGCGGAATATGACGCCGCGCACATCCCCGGCGCGCGGTTTATTGACATTGATGATATCTCGGACGCGCGATCAGAGCTGCCGCTCATGGTGGCTCCGGTTGAGAAATTCATGAGCCGGATGCGTGCGATGGGTGTGGGGGATGGCCATCAGGTTGTTGTCTACGATGGCATGGGGCTGTTTTCCGCCGCGCGGATTTGGTGGAACTTCCGCCTGATGGGCAAGATGGATGTGGCGGTTCTGGATGGCGGGTTCCCGAAGTGGCAATCGGAGGCGCGCGCGGTGGAGGATATGCCGCCGATTGTCCGTGACCGGCATATGACCGTGCAACGGCAGGCGCATTTGGTAAAGGATGTCACGCAAGTTGCATCTGCCTCGAAACTTGGCAACTGGCAGATTGTTGATGCCCGTGCCCCGGCACGGTTCCGGGGTGAAGAACCCGAGGCGCGGGAAGGCCTGCGCGCGGGCCGGATTCCAAACTCCAGAAACGTCCACTATGCCTCGTTGTTCGGGGCTGATGGGACGATGAAGCAGGGGGATGCCCTGCGCGCCGCATTTGAAGCGGGCGGCGTTGATCTGGATCGGCGGATTATTACAACCTGCGGGTCGGGGATGACAGCTGCGATCCTGATGTTGGGGCTGTGGCGTCTCGGCCATCGGGACGCGTCGCTATATGACGGGTCGTGGGCTGAATGGGGCCAGTTTGAGCAGTTGAAGGTGGAAACCGGATGAGCGTGATCCCTGCCGGGACTGAGGTTCCGTTCACAATGACCTACCTTGAGATGGCAGAGCGGCCTTCCTGGGAGCCAGCGAAATTGCCCGGAGACCTGCGCCTAGAACGCGCGATTGATCCGCCGGTCTGGTACTTCCTGGCGCTCTACGGCGCGGTGGGTCGGGAGTATGAATGGCAGGATCGGTTTGATCAGGCTGAGGCTGACCCCGCCGCCTTACAGGCCTTTGTGCGCCACCCTGATGTAGTGATCTGGACCGCGCTGAAACATGGCTGGCCGCAGGGGTTCTTCATGCTCGACTGGCGGCAACCCGGAAAATGTGACCTCGCCTATTTTGGTCTGGTTCCGCAGGCTGTGGGTGCGGGCCTGGGGCGGCCATTGCTGCAAACCGCGATTGCAACCGGGTGGGCCCGTGACACGGTTGAAAAGATGACCCTCAACACCTGCACGTTTGACCACCCCGCCGCTCTGCAACTTTACCAGAAGATGGGGTTTGTCCCTGTTCGAACGGAACAGAAGACGCGGGCCCTGGCTTATGATCGGCCTGCGTAAGGATTGCCGATGTTTGAAAACCTGAAAGCCCCGGAGGCTGACAAGATCCTGCGCCTGATGGCCTCGTTTGCTGCAGATGGGCGCACCGACAAGGTTGATCTTGGCGTTGGTGTGTACCGTAATCCGCAGGGGCAAACCCCTGTTATGGCGGCTGTACGTGAGGCGGAGGCGGTGATTGCGGCCACCCAAGTCACCAAATCCTACGTTGGCCTGTCAGGGGATCCGGCGTTCTGCGAGGCGTTGCGTGGGCTGATCCTCGGGGATGCCGTTGCAGCGGATCGGGTGGCCACCTGTGCCACACCCGGGGGCACCGGCGCCGTGCGGCAGGCATTGGAGATGGCGCGCCGGGTTTCCCCTGATGCAGCGGTGTGGATGCCGACGCCCACATGGCCCAACCACCCCGCAATTGTTGGCCACCTGGGCCAAACCGCACGGAGCTATCGGTATTACGATGAGGCAACCGGGGGCTTGGATCGACAGGCCATGCTGGCTGACCTTGCTCAGGCCAAGGCAGGGGATGTCGTGCTTCTGCACGGGTGTTGTCATAATCCGACCGGCGCTGATCTGAGCGCAAAGGACTGGCGTGACATTGGGGATCTGCTGGAAATGACCGGCGCAGTGCCGTTCATCGACATGGCTTACCTCGGCTTCGCCAATGGGCTGTCTGAGGACGCCGCCGGCACGCGCCACCTTGCCGCCCGCCTGCCTGAAGTCCTGATTGCCGCCAGTTGCTCGAAGAACTTCGGCCTCTACCGTGAACGTGTGGGGTTATGCCTTGCCGTTACCAGCGGCCCCGCCCCGCGAGAGGCGGTCTCGGGCCTGATGGCGCATCTCAACCGACAGACCTTCGCCTTTCCGCCCGATCATGGCGCACGGGTTGTGCAAACGATCCTGAGTGATGCCCGTCTGCGGGAGATGTGGCAGACCGAGCTGACCCTGATGCGAGAGACGATGAACACAAACCGAGCGGCATTGGCGGCTGCTTTACGGGATGAAACCGGATCGGACCGGTTCGATTTCCTTGCCACCCATCGGGGCATGTTCTCGCTGATCGGGGCGGATCCGGAGCAGGTGGAAGCTCTGCGGCGTGACCACGGGATCTACGTTGTGGGGGACGGGCGCATGAATGTTGCAGGCCTGACCCCTGAGACAACGCCGAAAGTTGCCCGTGCATTGGCGCTGGTGTTGGGTTGACGGACCTGTGCAAGCGGCGTATCCGGCGCTTGCCTGCCTAAGGCCAAGTTTCCGCCTACCTTGAAAAAACGGAATTAAATCAATGAAGCGCATCTTGCCCGGCGTCCTCGCCATGGCGACAATTGTTGTCGTCTCGAACATCCTGGTGCAGTTTTTGTTCGGCCAATGGCTGACCTGGGGGGCGTTCACCTACCCGTTGGCGTTCCTTGTCACCGACATCATGAACCGGGTCTACGGCGTGTCTGCCGCTCGGCGTGTGGTGTTTGTGGGCTTCATTGTGGGGGTCGGGTGCTCGTTCATCGGCACCCAGATCGTGGGTGAGTTTGGGCCGTTGGTGACCCTGCGCATTGCAATCGGATCAGGGATCGCGTTCCTGACGGCGCAGTTGCTGGACGTGGCGATATTTGACCGATTCCGCAATGGAGGTTGGTGGCAAGCCCCTGTTTTCTCAAGTGTAATTGGGTCGAGCATCGACACCGCGCTGTTCTTTTTCATCGCCTTCTCGGGTGTTCTCACCGCAATTTTACCCGGTGACGTGGCCTGGGCGAATGAGGTTTTGCCCATCCTCGGCGCTGGCCCTGAGGCGCCGCTTTGGGTGTCGCTTGCTATCGCCGATTGGGGCGTCAAACTTGCCATTGCCTTGATCGCTTTGGTGCCGTTCCGATTGCTGACTCGCAAAATCATCGCACATCCTGCGTAAAACATTTTGACATCTACCAAATCTGTGGCAGCATCCCCTTAGTCGAAACAAAATCGGAAGGAGGTGATCCAGTGTCGAGAGAGGTATTGGAGAAATGCGTCGGGACAACTTGGGGGATACGCCTGTAGGCCAACCCAGGGCACATTGCCCACCCAGGTGAGCCGTTGGTTCTTACCACGCCACCTCCTGATTTCTCGAAAAGGGCTGCTCGTATCGGGCGGCCCTTTTTCGTTGTTTCGATTGTACCAGTTCGACCCTAGATAGTCCCATTTGGTACTTTAAGCCTCAGGAGAGGGCACATGCTTCGCAAAGTGAAAACACCATGATCCTCCGAGTCACCGACCAGATCAGCATCGAGGATTGGGAGATCACCGAGGCGTTTGTCCGCGCCGGGGGGCCGGGTGGGCAGAACGTGAACAAGGTGTCGAGTGCGGTGGAGCTGCGGTTCGAGGCCGGTCGGTCGCCGAACTTGCCAGAGGCCGTGAAGACTCGGCTGCGGCGGCTGGCGGGTCGGCGCTGGACCAAAGACGGCGCAATTGTGCTTCAGGTGTCGGAGGAACGCTCCCAGGCGAGGAACCGAGAGATCGCGCGAGACCGGCTGGTGGCGTTGGTCCTGGCGGCGACAGTGGTGCCGAAGCGCCGCGTAAAGACGCGGGTATCCCCGAACCAGAAGCGCAAGCGGGTGGAAGCGAAGAAGAAACGCGGAGAGGTTAAGAGGGCAAGGGGTGGGGTGGAGGAGGAGTGAGATCCTACGCTCCACCGCCAATAAGGCCATCAGTCCTTAAGCGCTCCAGAGCAGCTGTAACCGCCGGCTCAGTAAAACTCTGCCGTTTGTGATCATTCCACTCCTCTAACGCTTCCGACATTTCGGGTTGTGTCGAGATGCCATCCGTAACTGAAAGAAAGTGTATGCTGGACAAAAGCTCCAAGCCATATGGTGTCTCATATCCTGCAACCAACATGGAGAGCTTTAAGACCATCTCTGATACATCAACGTCACTAGTCTTTAGGAATTCATCCGAAGCGGCATACGTTGCTGGTGTAACAACTACCTGTCGATCACCAGAGTTGTAGCCATGGATAAAGCCCTTTTTTTCCATGACATTGAAGGCGTTATGCAAGGCTGAGGAGTAGGGCCCAAACTGCGCCTTCTTAAACGTCAGGCCAAAACCTGATCCAAATACTTGAAGAAAGTAGGCCAACTTCTGAGCCGTAAGCCTTGTAAGGTGACCTCCAAAGAATTTCTCTAATTCCGCGAACGCCACCATCATGATGGCACGTCTTCGTGTTAGGTCGTTGGGTATAGACTCTTGTTCAGGCCCAAGCCCGACTGGGCCGGGAGCGAAAACCACAAAATGGACGTCAGGAAGTTTAGCGAGGTGTTCTTCGAGCAACGGTCGGACTTCAGACCAATTAAGTCCTCCATTCCCGCATCCAAGCGGAGGAAGGGTAACCGATTTGATCCCTAAGTCGCGCACCTGTTTGACGAAATCGACGAGGCCGTCCTCCACGTATTCGATTTTCGACTTGGAGCGCCAATGCTGCTTTGTAGGAAAATTCACGAGGTACCGGTGCTGGCCGTCATTCAAGAAGTCATGATTTTCAAACACAAACATCTTGCCGGGGTTTAGATCCTTAGCGGCGCATAATTTCTTGTAAGCCCTAAAATTTTCGGGCCAACGGCGCTTGAACTCCAGAGCGACACCCTTTCCCATGACGCCAACGCAGTTAACTGTGTTCACGATGGCCTCTGTCGGCTCGTCGAACATGTCGCCACTTTTGTACTCGATGGTCATCATCTAGAAATAGCACCCGGGTTTCACGTACACTGGAATTTCAGTGCCTGACGTCTCAACCCAAGCACGAACCTCCTCTTCATGCGCAGCATTTTTCAGAAGTATGCATGAAACTTCATCCATCCTCAAATAATCCCTAATTAAGAGTTCGGCCATACGCTTTTTGCTGCGCATTTGGTGTTCAATTGGAAGGTCCCGATCTTGCTGCCACTTACAAACACCGTGGTAGCCGATCTCAGTTATCTGAGCTATGCTGGGCGGCTCATCGAACAAGGACCAATCCACATGATCTTTGAGGTCTAGGGGTGAATTTTTGTACGTCGGTGGAATTCCTGAGTTGCACGCAATATCCGTGAACCAAAATGATCGACCAGAGGCGAAGAGCTTGTCAGGGTCGACAACCAAGTAGGCCACATCATCCATGCTTGCGGCACCTTTGTTACTGCCATCTGGATCTTTTAAGCTGACGTTTCCCTTGTGAATTGAGTATGCCATTTTCGTGATCGGCGAGAAGTAGAACGGCACGAAGCCATTGATGTTCGAGCCGCAAGGAGTAGTAAACATAGTACCGCCGCGCCGGGCCACGATGTCGTCGTAGGAGATCCTAAAGCTGGCTTGCATGCGTGGATGGTTTTTCGCGAACAGATATCCCGCTGCCAGATACGCCTGCAGGTTTCGGTAGTATGTCATCCTGAATAGGAAGCGGCGCGTCAAAATTTCATGTCACCTTTGATCAGATCGATGAGTTAGCATCTAGAGTTCCGACAGTCTATGCGCTGAGAGCGATGTACGTTTCCTCAAACCACAACCTCCACGCTCTCCTGCTCGCCAACTCCGAACACCCGCTTATAGCGCTCAATCTCACCCACAGGCCCCATGGCCTTCTCGGGGTTGTCGCTGAGTTTCACCGTTGCTCGTCCATTTGCACTCACAGCCTTACACACCAAACTAAACGGGGCGAGGGCGTCGGCGTCAACTAACCCTCGGAAATCATTGGTCAGCAACGTGCCCCAACCGAAGCTCACCCGCACCCGTCCGGCGAATTGTTTGTGCAGCGTCTCGATTTTATCAACGTCTAACCCGTCACTGAAGATCACCAGTTTCCCACGCGGGTCCTCACCTCGGGATCTCCACCAGTTGATCGCCGTCTCTGCCCCGGTTGCCGGGTCTCCGCTATCAATCCTGATCCCGGTCCAGCCCGCCAGCCAATCGGGCGCGTTGTCGAGGAAACCCTGGGTGCCGTAGGTGTCGGGCAGGATGATGCGCAGGTTGCCTTCGTGCTCCTCGTGCCAATCCGACAACACATCATACGGCGCGGTGGCGAGTGCGGTGTCACCTTCGGCCAGCGCGGCATACACCATGGGGAGTTCGTGGGCGTTGGTGCCAATCGCCTCAAGATCACGGTTCTTGGCGATGAGGCAATTCGACGTGCCCGCGAAGCTGTCCCCCAACCCCTCGCGCATGGCCTGAACAGCCCAGTCCTGCCACAGGAACGAGTGGCGGCGGCGGGTGCCGAAATCGGCGATGCGCAGGGTGGGGTCACCTTTGAGGCGTTCGATCTTTTCCCACAGTTTGGTCATGGCGCGGGCGTAGAGGATTTGCAGTTCGAACCGGTCCATACGGTCGAGGACAGCGCGGCCGCGAAGCTCCATCAGCACCGAGAGCGCCGGGATTTCCCATAACATGACTTCGGGCCAGGAGCCTTCAAACGTCAGCTCATATTGGTTTCCGACCCGCTCGAGATGGTAGGCGGGCAGTTGCAGGTTCTCAAACCACTCCATGAAATCATGCGAAAACATCGAGCGTTTGCCGTAGAACGTGTTGCCGCGCATCCAGGTGCTTTCGCCACGGGTCAGGCGGAGGGTGCGGATATGGTCAAGCTGCTCGCGCAACTCACCCTCATCAACCAAGTCAGCCAGCGGGATATGGGTGCTGCGATTGATCAGCGAAAAGCGAACCTGCGTGTCGGGCTTGTTGCGGAACACCGACTGACACATCAGCAGTTTGTAGAAATCAGTGTCGATCAGGGACCGGACGATCGGGTCGATCTTCCATTTGTGGTTCCAGACGCGGGTGGCGATGTCTACCATCTGCAGATCTCCGGTTTGATATCGGCCATAATCAGACTTCCAGATTGGCGCGCGTGGGGTGCGCTATGCTTGGGAGAGGTTAGAGCAAAGGCGGGGCCGGAAAGGCAAGGGGGCAGATCAGGGGCTCGGCCAGGGGCAGGTCAGGGGCGGGGGCGGCGGCGCAGGAGGCCGTCGATCAGGACACGGACCGTACGTGAGAGGCCACTATCGCTCCATCCCCTGAGGTAATTGTAGCCGGCAATGGCGCCGATCCCTGCGCCGACACAATCGACCATCAGGTCCGACATCGTATCATCAAGGCCGGATTTCTGCATGTTCATCCCAAAAAGCTGATCCATGGAATATTCAAAGATCTCCCACAGAACCCCAATGGAGACGGCAAACGAAAACGCCAACAGCGCCCCGATGCGTGGTGACACGGCCAGCCGGTCGCCGCGCACCATGATGACCACAAACACCGTGCCGATCATGCCAAACCCAACGGCAGATCCGGCGTGCAGCAGGATGTCCCACCACCAGAAGTGCTCGTAGAAGTCCCCAACCTCGCCCAGAAAAAGCGTGCCGGTGATAAAGAACACAACTGCGGCCACGAAGCCTGATGGCAGGCGGACACCGGTCCAGCCGGGTCCGAGAACCGGGATAAGGGTCAGCGTGAACGTGGCGATTGCGATGAACAGAACGCTCCACGAGCCCTCAAAGGTAGCGGCCGCTCCGCCGATCAGGAGCAGGAGCCACATTATGTAAGTCGCTGGGTGCTGTCCGGTCATGGCAATTCAGCCCTTCAATGCCCTGATTTACGGGACCGGGGGGGCCGTGAAAAGAGGTATGGTCGCCAATTGTAGTGTGACCTTGTAAGCCTGCGCCATGAGTGAACCTTTTGTGCAATCCCTGTTTCTGGTTGGTATCCCCGGACTGGAGCCTGCCCTGGAAGCCGAGGCTTTGGCGCGGGGGTTTCGCGGTGTTCGCCGGGTGCCGGGTGGTGTTGAGGTGGACGGTGATCTGGCAGAGGCCGCACGGGCGAATCTGAGCCTGCGTTGTGCCGTACGGGTGTTGCTGCGGGTGGCGGAGTTTCGGGCGATGCATCTGGCGCAATTGGACAAACGCTCGAAGAAGGTGCCTTGGGGTGACTGGCTTCGTGCGGATGTTCCAGTGCGGGTGGAGGCCGTGTGCCGGCGCTCGAAGATATACGTGAACAAGGCGGCGGTTCAGCGGGTCTCGGGCGGGTTGGAAGTGGCGGGGATAGGTGTTTCCAGGGACGGCGCGGTAAGCGTGAAGGTGCGGATTGACGATGATCTTTGCACAATCTCGCTTGATACAACCGGCGAGGCGCTGCACCGGCGCGGACATAAGGAATTTGTCGGCAAGGCCCCGATGCGAGAGAACATGGCGGCGGGTTTCCTGCATGAGATCGGGTTTGATGGCTCTCAGAGGTTGGTGGACCCGATGTGCGGGTCGGGCACCTTTGTTCTGGAAGCGGCAGAGATTGCCGCGGGGCTGGTGCCGGGGCGCTCCCGCGAGTTTGCGTTTGAGCAGATGGTTGGCGGCGTGCGGTCGCAGGTTGCCGGGGGCTCCGGGCTGAAGCCCGGTCTACGGTTTTACGGCTATGACCGGAATGACGGGGCGATCCGGGGCGCGGTGGCAAATGCCGAGCGGTCTGGTGTGAGTGATTGGGTGCGGTTTGAGCGGCAGGCGATCAGTGACCTGGAGCCGCCTTCGGCTGAGCCGGGGATTGTCATGGTGAACCCGCCTTACGGCGGGCGGCTTGGCGAGCGGAAGTTGTTGTTTGGGTTGTATGGCGCTTTGGGGGCGACCCTGAAGGAGCGTTTCGGTGGCTGGCGTGTCGGGATCATCACCAGCGACGGTGGCTTGGCGAAGGCCACGGGGCTGGAGTTGGAGGCGTTTGGCCCGGTGGATCATTCGGGGACGAAGATCAACATGTGGAAGGGGAGGCTTTAGGGCGGGTTTTGCGCAGGTATCGGGTCGTGTGATGGGATCTGGCGACCGAAAATGGGCCTTTTACTCAGAGGTTCCTGTCATGCTTTCCCTGTCCCTTGCTCTTATCGTGTTTTTGTTTCCGCTGGCCTACAGCCCCGGTCCTGGCAATATGTTCTTTGCCGCCAACGGCGCGCGATTTGGCGTGCGCGCGACGATTCCGGCGAATGTCGGCTATCATCTTGCAACCTGGTTTGTGACGGTTGGGATCGGCTTGGGGTTTGCCGCCGCGATGGAGCGGGCGCCGATCTTGTTCGAGGCAATCAAATGGGTGGGGTCCGCCTATGTGCTCTATTTGGCATGGTGTTTTTCCGCGCAGGTCAAAGCGATGGCGCGGGGGATGCACAGCCAGCGGGGTTTCTTGGCGGTGTTATACTGCTGCTGACCAACCCCAAGGCTTACCTGATCATAACCGTGATGTTTTCACAGTTTCTAAGCCAGCCCGAGGAGCAGCGCATTTGGGCTGTTTTGGTCATCGCCTCAGTTTTCACGCTGAACAATATGGTGGCCTTCACGGCTTGGACAATTGCGGGCGACCGCATCGCCGCGCGCTTCCGCGATGAGCGGAGCGCGCGGGTGATGAACCGGGTTTTCGCTGTGGTCTTGGCGGCCGTGGCTGTTTGGATGGTGGTGCCTTGAGCCATCACTACACCGGGGCACAATCTTCCCACGCTGTCCCGTTACACGCCCGCCGTGTCGCACTGCAGGCCGCCGCCGAAGGCATCGGCGTCACGCCGTTTAACTTTGATGCCGGTCCTGGCGAGCATGTTCATTGGCCTCATACACTGGCCTCATACGTTGGCCTCATACGTTGGGCGTTCGCCATGTTTGGATTGTCGCGCTCCAGCACCGGGAAACCCCGAAAGCTCGGGTAATATCCGGCATTGGGGTGGGGTAAGTCAGATCAGATGAACTCCGGCGCGTTCCATGCCCTCAAGCGCAGCGGCCATCGACCCTTGCAGGTCAATCCCACGGCAAAGCTCACGTTTTACGGTCACAGCGAACCCCAGTTTGGCCGCGTCCACGGCTGAGTAATTCACGCAGAAATCGGTGGCGAGGCCAACCATGGTGAGGTCAGTGATCCCTCGGGTCCGCAGGTACCCCTCCAGGCCCGTTGGGGTCTGGTGATCGTTCTCGAAGAACGCGGAATAGCTGTCGATGGCGGGGTTGTAACCTTTGCGGATGATGAGGTCGGCGCGGTCCAGGTTAAGGTCCGGGTGGAACTGCGCCCCGGTTGAGCCTTGGATGCAGTGATCGGGCCATAGAACTTGCGGGCCGTAGGGCATGTCCATCATGCTCATCACCGCAGCATTGTGGGTTGAGGCAAACGAGGAGTGGCCAGCGGGGTGCCAATCCTGGGTCAGGATCACGGCGGCGAATTCACCCATCAGCGTGTTGATACCCCCCACGATTTGATCGCCGCCCGCCACAGCCAATGCGCCGCCGGGGCAGAAATCGTTTTGCACGTCGATGACGATGAGGGCGTGGGTCATGTTGGGGCCTTTGTTTTGTTTGTTGCCCAACCGCTTTCGCTACTTGAGGGCGTTGCCTATCGCATCGCTACCTGAGGGCGTCGATATCTGCGGCAAGCCTACGCCTTGAGGCGGGACACGCAACGGCGTATCTGATCAGCCATGTTCACAATCGCTGCCCTCTATCATTTCACCCGGTTTGAAGACCATGCCGCCTTACGTGCGCCCTTAAAAGCGGTGGCGGAGGCGGGTGACGTGCGCGGCTCGCTTTTGTTGGCCGGGGAAGGGATCAACGGCACCATCGCCGGCCCGCGTGATGGAATTGATGCGGTGTTGGCGCATATCCGGGGGTTGCCGGGGTGCGCTGGGCTGGAATGGAAAGAGAGCACGGCGGAAGAGGCACCGTTTGGCCGCCTGAAGGTACGCCTGAAGAAAGAGATAGTGGCGATGGGTGCGCCGGGGCTGGACCCGGCAGAGGTGGGAACCCATGTGGCGGCGGCGGATTGGAACACATTGATCAGCGCGCCCGACGTCGCAGTGATTGATACGCGCAACGCCTATGAGGTGGAAATCGGGACGTTCGAGGGCGCGGTTGATCCGCAAACCGATAGCTTCCGGGATTTCCCGGCGTGGTGGGAGGCCAACAAATCGCGTTTTGCCAACCAGCGGATTGCGATGTTCTGTACCGGCGGGATCAGGTGCGAGAAATCGACCGCATTTCTGAAGGCGCAGGGGGTGGAGGACGTGTTTCACTTGAAAGGTGGCATCCTGCAATACCTGGAGGACGTGCCTGAAGGCGAGAGCCTGTGGCAGGGCGGCTGTTTCGTGTTCGACGAGCGTGTGGCTGTTGGCCATGGGCTGGCCGAATTGCCCTATGGATTGTGCCGCGCCTGTCGCGGGCCGTTGGTTGAGTCGGATCACGCGCGGCCTGAGTATGAAGAAGGTGTGTCGTGCCACCGCTGCATCGGCGTGCATTCCGATGCCAGCCGTGCCCGGTTTCGGGAACGACAAAAGCAGATTGCGTTGTCGAAAGCACGGGGTGAGGCGCATTTGGGGCGCTAAGCGGCGCTTGCGGGGCCAGCGTGGCCTGATGTAGCGCGATCCGAATGGTGCGGGAGGGGGATGGCCGCGCAGCGACACGGCCTGGGGATTTCGTGTTTTGCACCGTTTGATCGACTGGCACCTATGGGATGAGGACAACCGGATTGTGCCGGTAATCTTGCGCCACGGGTATGGCGGCCAGTTCGCATTCAAAAGTGTTGCCCCCCCAAAAAAGCCCCCCGGCGATCGCAAATCAATACGGAGGCCGGGGGAGTTTGGGGCACGTCTGGAGGGGCAGGAGGAAAGAGGGGGTCCGGACGCCTAACCTGTCGGGGGAAACGGGGGCTAGGGAAGGTTAGACGTCCGGGTTTTCCGGCCCTTGGGGAATGAACCCTTTGGGCCGAACTTGTTGGCTGGGTTGAGGGGGAAACCCTCGGGGATTACCAGCCGAATACGAAGAGCAGGTCAGCGTCGTTGCCGTTCTGAGCCAGGTGGCCTTCGGTGTTTTCGCCGAACTGGAACACACCGCCGGCATTGTCGCCGTTTTGTGCCAGGGAGCCGTTGTGGCCGTTACCTTCCTGGTGGATGACGCCGACGGAGCCGTTGGCCGCGTTGGTCAGGACCTCAACCGGGTCACCGCCGTTGGCGATCTGGTAAAGCACCAGGGCACCGGCGATCATGTCTGCTTCCTGCTGGTTCGCGGCGGAGAAGCCAAAGCTGATCTGCTGGGCGCTTACGGGCATTGCGATTGCGGCGGTGGCGGCGACGAGGGCCAGGGACGTAACGGCGGCGGTAAAGGTTTTCTTAAACATGACAGTGTTCCTTGGATGAAATGGGTTTTGAAAAGGGCTCGGATAAAACAATTTGGGTCTTCGAATTAGAGGCTAACCGGGCAGCTGTAATTGCGGCCGTCGATGGTCAGGGTCAGCTCGGCGTCGAGGCTGGAGGCGGTGCCGCTCATCGTCATGCGGCCAAGCTCAAGGGTCTGACCGGCGCGGGCTGAGAACGGGCCGCCCTGGTTCATCCGGGTGCCGGGCGCTTCAACGCGCAACTGGTAGATGCCGGTGACGGCCTCAGTGACTTGCACAATCGGCTCAAGCACCAGGGTGTTGCCGGAGGTTTCGATGGAAATCATGCAGGCGACAGGCGCTGCGGCCTGGGCGTGTGTGAGGGTGGCGGCTTCGCGGTTCAAATCGCCTGTTTCAGCGGAGATCGCGGTGCAGCCCAGGACGACCGAGCTGATCGCTGCGAGGCCGAGGGCCGTGCGGGTTTTGGAAGCTGTAGTCATTGGCCTGTCCTTTCAAAAAATCTGGTTTGGTTTGAAGTGGGGTCTTGGGAAGCTGATTTTGGGAAATAATCTTGGGGCAGTATGATCCGGGGGCGGGGCGAAGGGGAGAAGGGGAATCCCGCCCCCGGATTACCCGGGCTTAGGTGGCCCGGGGGGACCCGGGCTTAGTTAGCCTGGATGATGTTGGCAGTGTTGCCGGAACCAGCCTGGTTGATGATGCCGGTCTGGCCGTTGCCAACCTGGATCACTGCACCGGAGTTGAAGTTGCCAGCCGAGTTCACTGCAGCGGTGTTGCCGACCCCGAACTGAGCGATGCCGTTGGCGTTACCAAAACCGAACTGTGTGGACGTGGCGGAGTTGAATGCACCTTCCTGGCCGATGGCGGTGACGTTGAATGCACCGTCGGTGTAAGCGATCGCCTGGTTGCCCCAGCCGGCCTGGCTTACGGCAGTGTTGTTGCAAGCACCCAACTGAGTGACGCCGACTGCGTTGTCCCAACCGAACTGAGTGGCAGTTGCGAGGTTACAGGCCGAAGCGGATCCGGCTGCTACGAGGAGAGTGATGGAGACGGCGGCGGTTTTGATAAGTGCGAGTTTCATGGTGTGAATTCCTATTAAAATGAAGTTTTGATTTAGGTGTGTAGGTTTGGGTTTAGATGTTGTGTTCAGGTTCAGGTGTTGTGGAGCTCGTTTTGGGTAATGCCCGGTGAGCCGATGACCCAACATGGCCGCAACCGCTCCTGTCAGACAATTTCAGCGGAAAGAAAGGTCATAACGGGAGATTGTTATCGGATGTCATTTTCGTAAGGCCTTGAAATATAACGGCTTCAAGGGCGGCTTTTCACAAATGACGCAACGTCGGATATGTCACCGACAGCATCGCGACAGACCCACGTTAGCCCGGTGTTATCGGGTGTCATGACGTGAGGTAAGGTTTCCCCGCAGTTTGGCGGACCGGCGCACAGGGGCGGTGGCGACGGGCGGCAACGGGCACACAGCCGCGATTCGGATGAAGCAGGGCTTAAGGTAAGGCTGCCCTTACCCCGGATGAATGATTCGAATCGGGTTTGGGAATTCGGGACCAATACCCGGACCAAGGCCAAGGCCAGCGCGCAAGGATTCCCGAAAACCGGTTCCCACTTTTCGGCTTGCATCTTTCTTGTGCGCGCAAGGCTGCCCGAAAACCGGTTCCCACTTTTCGGCTTGCGCTGGTGCGCCATCCGCTCTGCACCGAATCTGCACGAAACCTCCGCTTCATTTGCACAACTTACAGGGGTCAGCTGCAAACCCTGCTGCCAGGTCTGGCGTCAACAAATGACGCATTGGGCAGGAGAGTTTTATGGGCGGGCAATTGGTTATTCGTGGGGTTCCGGCGAGCCTCGCACGGGATGGGCGGTGGTTTCTGGATGAGGCATCGGTGGGCGCGACGGTTGGTGCAGGTGCGCCGGTTGTCGGGCAACGTGGTAGCGCCGGTCTGCGTCACTTGCCGCCAGCAGCATTAGGGGCCGTGGCCCTGCTGGTTGCGCTGGCGGACGGGTTGTTCTGGAGCGCTGATCCCGGTGTGTCCGTGGCACTATATGCGCTGGCGCTGGCGGCCTGCATGTTGGCGCTGAAACCCGGCGGCGTCACCTTGCGGGAAGGTGCTTTGGCGATGGCGTTTACGCTGGTGTGTAACCTGCCGGTGATGGAGCAGGTGCAGCCCCTATCGCTGGGGTTTAGCGGCGCGGGGCTGATCGCGCTTCTGGCGTGGATCGCTTTCGGGCGGATCACCGGCGCGTGGCAGGTTTTTGTGCTGTTCTTGCGGGCGTCTTTCATCGGGGCGTTGGTGCTGCCGCTGGGTGCTTTTCGGGAAGTGCGAGAGGCCAAGAGCGGCGCGGCGATCAAACGTGCGGCGCGGGCTTTGCTTCTGCCGGTTGGCATCGGCCTGGTCTTTGGCCTCCTGTTTACCTTTGCCAATCCGCTGATCGAAAACGCTCTGGCACAGATCGACCTCAGGGGCTTGCCTACAGCCGAGCAGATCAAGCGGGTGCTGTTTTGGGGCTTCGCTGCCTGTGCCCTGTGGCCCTATCTGAATACGCAAGGCCAGTGGTGGAGGGAGCTGGCCAAAACCTCCACCGTGCCGCGCGCTGAAACTCTACGTGACGGCGCATTGATCAACGCAGAGTCTGTGCGCGCCTCGCTGGTCTTGTTCAACGTCATGTTTGCAGTACAGACCCTGACCGATTTGGGGGTGCTGACCGGCGGCATGGCGTTGCCAGACGGTATGACCTACGCCCAATACGCCCATCGCGGAGCTTATCCGCTTGTGGTCACGGCGCTGCTGTCAGGCGCGTTTGCGCTGGCCACGCACCGGAGGGTTGCGGACAACCGGGTGCTGCGCGGGTTGATGTATCTGTGGCTCGGGCAGAACCTGTTTCTGGTCCTGACGGCAATGTTCCGGCTAAGCCTGTATGTGGAGGCCTACACACTGACCTACATGCGTGTGGCCGCGTTCATCTGGATGGGGCTGGTGTTTGTGGCGCTGGCGCTGATTGTGGTGCAGATGGCGCAGGAGCGGCCTTTGGCCTGGCTGATCCGGTCCAACATGATCGCCGTCACCAGCACGCTTTACCTCTGCTGCTTCGTGAACTTCGCCTATGTGATTGCCGACTACAACATCAACGCAACCGCACCGGGGGAGTCGCTAGACCTCGCGTATCTGTGTAATCTGGGGGAGCAAGCGATCCCCGCGATGATGGACTATGGCCAGATCACCGATAACGTCACCTGTGGGCGTGGCCCCTACCCTGCCCTACGGTTTGACCCGATTGACGATTGGCGGGAATGGGGCTTTCGCCGGTGGCGTCTGCAACGTTACCTTGAAACCTACCACGACCTTTGAGGTGTGATTGATGCCTGCACGAATCCTGATCGTCGATGACGATCCCAATATCCGAGATGTCATTGGCTTCGCCGTGGAAGCGGCGGGGTTTGGGGCAGAGTTTGCTGGCAACGGGTTGGAGGGATTGGCGAAGGCGCTTCGTGGCCGCTTTGATCTGGTGGTGTTGGATATCGGGTTGCCCGAAATGGACGGGTTCGAGGTTTGCAAGGCGCTGCGGCGGACCTCAGATGTGCCGATCTTGTTCCTGACCGCACGTGATGATGAGATCGACCGGGTGTTGGGGATGGAGATTGGCGGCGATGATTACGTCATCAAACCGTTCAGCCCGCGGGAATTGGTGGCGCGGATAAAGGCGATCCTGAAACGCTCGGTTCGGGTTGTGGCGGATGATAGGCCAATGCAGCGCGGCGCGTTGGAGATGGATGTCGAGCGGCGCCTGTGCCACGTCGCGGAGCGAGAGGTGGCGCTGACCACATCGGAGTTCTCACTGCTTCGGGCGTTAATGCGGCGGCCAGATCATGTGATCTCACGCGCGCAGCTGGTGGATGACGTGTATGGCGCGAATATCCACGTCTCGGACCGCACAATTGATAGCCACATCCGCAATCTGCGCGCCAAGCTGGCTGACGCAGGATGCCCCGAGGCGATCACAACGGTGCACGGTGTCGGCCTGCGGATGGGCGCATGCAGCGCGACGTAAGGCGCAAGTGGCGCCCCGGCCTGTGGGCCGTGGTGTTGGTGGTTCTTGGGCTGGTCCTGTGCCTACCGATTGCGGGGCTGCTGCTGTTCCGCTTCTATGCCAATCAGCTGGTGCAACAGACCGAGGAAAGCCTGCTGATGCAGGCGGCCGTGCTGACAGCGGCGTATGAACAATTGTACCGCGACGCCGCTGACTTGCCAGACACGCCGACGGCTTTACCACAAACCCGGACCTATCAGCCGCTGTTCCCATCAGTCACGATGAACCCGCAGGCGATCCTGCCACCCCGCCCTGATGCGGCCACGGCTTCGGAGGCAATTGGTCCGCTTTACGCCGAGATCGGCCCGCAATTGTCGCGCATCGCCATTCGCGCACAGGAGCAAACCCTGGCGGGGTATCGGTTCCTCGACCGCTTCGGCACGGTGATTGCGGGAACTGCCGAGGCTGGCGCGTATCTGGGTCACGTGAGCGAAGTGGCGCTGGCGTTGAATGGTGAGGTCACCTCGGTGGCCCGGACCCGAGTGCGGGAGGGGCCAGCGCGCGCGGTTTATACCCTGAGCCAAGGCACACGGGTGCGCATTTTTGTGGCGATGCCCGCGATGGTCGGTGAGGATATTATCGGCGTGGTTTACCTGAGCCGCACGCCCAACCACATCTTTCATTTCCTCTATGGAGAGCGCTGGAACCTGTTACAGGCTGCGGCCTTTGTGTTGCTGTCCACTGGCTTGATTGGCTTCGTGTTCTGGCGCTTCGTGACACGGCCGATCCGGGCGCTGATCCGACGTACGGACGCGATGGGTGGGGCCTCAAGGTGGGAACCGCTGGACCATTACGGCACCCGAGAGATCGAGTCTCTGGCGGGGTCGTTCCAGGCTCTGACGGAACGCCTGCACCACCAGCGCGACGCATTGAAGACCTATACCGCCCATGTCAGCCACGAGATGAAAACACCCCTCACGTCGATCAAAGGCGCGGCGGAGCTATTGCAGAGTGAAGATATGTCGCCGGAGCAACGGGTGCGGTTCTTGGAGAATATCCGCAACGATAGTGCACGAATGGAAGATCTTCTGGCGCGGATGCGGGATTTCAGCGCTGCCGATCAAGGCGTTTTGCGCGGGGAATGTGTGGTCGCGGATGTGGTGCCTGTGGTGGCAGGGCTGACGGTTGAGGTTGTGCCTGAAGGGGCGGTTGTGCCGATGCCCGCTGACCTGTTGGCGATGGTGCTGACCCACCTGCTGGAGAACGCGGCGGAGCATGGGGCGACGTCTGTACGGATCACGGTGGACGAGGGGATCACGGTATCAGATGACGGCGCCGGGATCAGTGATGGAAACCGCGACAAGGTGTTTGAGCCGTTTTTCACCACCCGCCGGGGGCGCGGCGGCACCGGAATGGGGCTGAACATCGTGCGCTCCGCGGTGGAGGCCGCGGGGGGAGAGATTACCTTGCAGCCGTCAGCGCAGGGCGCGTGTTTTCGGATTGATTTCAGCGGCTGGACTCGAGGGCCGTCCCCGGCTTAAGAAAACCTATGGATCAGTTTTCTTTATCGGATCGCCTGCAATGATCAAAAGTTTGGTCACATTCAAGCAACTCGAAGCTTTCACATGTGTCGTGGACAGCGGCTCATTTCGCCGTGCCGCAGAGGTGCTGGGGACAACGCAGCCCAACATCTCAACCCGGATCGCCACGTTGGAGAATGTGCTTGGCATTGTGCTGATGCACCGGGACGCGGGGTCAGTGCGGTTGACTGAAAAGGGGGAAGCGCTGCTGCTCGCCGCGCGAAAAGTGTTGCTGGCGGGGGAAGATTTCCTTGAGATCGCGGGTCGGCGCGACCTGATTGATGATCGCTTGCGATTGGGTGTGACTGAGTTGGTCGCCTGCACGTGGCTACATGACTTTCTGCGTGAATTCAAAATGCTGTACCCTGGGATCCGGGTGGAGTTGGACGTGAACCTGTCAGCGGAGGTTGAGAAGGATCTGGTTGCGGGGCAGTTGGACCTGGCCCTGCAAACCGGACCGTTTTCGCGCAAGATGGCCGGCTCTTTGGCGCTTGGGCGTTATCGCTACGGCTGGGTTGCCGCGCCGGAGCTGGCGCTTGGTGAAACGCCGGATTTTGCCGCGTTGTTTGCGCATCCGGTGTTGAGCCATGGGCGCAACACACGCGCCTCGGCTGCATTGGCGGGTCATGCCCGCACACAAGGTTTGGCGGTAAACCAAATTGTGCATTCCAGTAGCCTGACCTCATGCCTGGCAATGGCCTTGGACGGCATGGGCCCGGCGCTGTTGCCGCGCCAGATGTATTGCACCGATGTGGCAGCGGGCCGTTTGGTAGAGTTCGATTGCGGGTGGGTGCCCGAGACGTTGGACTTTTTTGCCCGCTACGACCCCCTCCGGGTGCCGCATTTCGTGCAAACGGCGGCGGCGTTGGCGGTGGACGTATCTGCACGCGCCAGAGGATAAATTTTTTTGATCGCTGTGGGGGAATCTATTGATTGGACGTCTCGTGCCCGGTGCCGCTTTATGGCCTTGGGCCAATATCAAGGAAATGCACGATGATCTCGTCCTCTTCAATCCGACTGGGTGTGGATATTGGCGGCACGTTTACCGACGTGGTGCTGGAATCAGGTGACGCGCAATTCTCGGCCAAGGTGCTGACGACCTACGCAGCCCCGGAAAACGCAATCATCGACGGGATGCATCAGGTCTGCGCCAAGGCGGGTGTGTCGCCGGACCAGATCGGACAAATCATCCACGGCACAACATTGGCGACAAATGCGCTGATTGAGCGGCGCGGAGCAAAGACCGCGCTGATCACCACCCAAGGCTTCCGTGACGTGATCGAAATGCGGACGGAATCCCGGTTTGAACAATATGATCTGAACCTGACGTTGCCAGAACCTTTGTTGCCCCGCCAGATGCGGTTCACAGTAAACGAACGGGTGAATTCCAAGGGTGAGGTGATGATTGACCTTGATCCCGATGACATCCGCGCCGTTGCGTTGCAGATCAAAGAGGCGGGCTTTGAAAGCGTCGCTGTCGGGTTGATCCATTCCTATCTGAACCCACGCCATGAACAGATGGTGCGCGAGGTTTTGGCCGAGGTTTTGCCAGATGTGGCGATTTCGCTGTCGTGCGAAGTTTCGCCGCAAATGCGCGAGTATGAGCGGTTCAATACCGTTGTCGCCAACGCTTATATCAAGCCGCTGATGGCGTCGTACCTCGGGCGGCTGGAGGAGCGGTTGCAGAGTGAAGGTGTCGATTGTCGGGTGTTCCTGATGCATTCGGGCGGTGGAATTATCTCAATCCAGAGCGCCGCTGAATTCCCCGTACGTTTGGTGGAATCCGGGCCTGCGGGTGGGGCCGTGTTCGCGGCCCACATCGCGGCGCGGTATGGGCTGGATAAGGTGCTGAGTTTCGATATGGGCGGGACAACGGCGAAGATTTGCCTGATCAAAAATCAGACGCCAAAGACCTCGCGGGTGTTTGAAGTTGCGCGGACCTATCGGTTCAAGAAAGGGTCGGGCATGCCGATCTCGATCCCGGTGATTGATATGGTCGAGATTGGAGCGGGCGGAGGATCGTTGGCCCATGTGGACGCGATGCGGCAGATCCGGGTCGGGCCGGAAAGCGCCGGGTCTGAACCCGGTCCTGCCTGTTACGGGCGGGATGGGCTGCGGCCCGCAGTGACCGATGCGGATTTGGTTCTGGGTAAACTGGACCCGGACAATTTTGCGGGCGGGAGCATCCCGTTGTACCCGGATGCGTCGCAAACCGCTTTGCTGGCACATGTTGGGGAAATACTTGGCATGGACGCTGTGGAGGCCGCCTTTGGTGTGGCTGAAATGGTGGACGAAAACATGGCAAACGCCGCACGGGTTCATGCGGTGGAGAACGGTGAGGACCTGAGCCAATACACCATGATTGCGTTTGGGGGTGCCGCGCCGCTGCACGCAGGGCGGTTGTGTGAGAAGCTGGGAATTGCACGCTGCCTTGTGCCGCCGGGGGCCGGTGTCGGGTCTGCTATCGGGTTCCTGCGGGCGCCGTTCAGTTTTGAGGCGAACCGCTCGGTCTATATGAAATTGTCGGATTTTGATCCGGGCGTGATCCGCACGTTGTTGGCGGATTTGCAGGCGGAGGCCACGGGGTTTGTGCGCACCTGTGACCGGGACGCGCCGATCCTGTCTGAGTTCAAGGTTTACATGCGTTACACCGGACAGGGCTGGGAGATCCCGATTGACCTGACGGAGCGCCAGGCGATGGACCCTGACGCCGCAACTTTTGAGGCCCGTTTCGAGGAGGATTATGCGAAGTTGTTTGGGCGGGTTGTGGCGGGCATGGATATCGAAATTACCGTGTGGTCGGTGAATGCGACGACGCCACCAGAGGCCGTGGAGCGGGTGGGGGTGGCGGTTGCGGGCGAAGTGGCTGCGCAGGTCAGCACCCGGGCATTGTTTGATCCGGCGAAAGCGGCCTTTCAGGAGGCCACAATCATCAACCGCGACGCCATGGAATCGGGGCAGCGCGCCGTTGGCCCGGCGGCCGTGACGGAGGCTGAGACGACTATCATCATCCCCGCAAGCCGGGATGCGATCCGCCAGCCAGACGGCTGCATTGATATGAATGTGAAGGGGTAGGACCATGGCTCAGGATCACTCAACCGTCGCGTACCAAGTCATGTGGAACCGCCTGATCTCGGTTGTCGAGGAGCAGGCGCAGGCACTGGTGCGCACGGCGTTCTCTACTTCGGTTCGCGAGGCCGGAGACCTGTCGGCAGGCGTCTACGACACCGATGGGCGCATGTTGGCGCAAGCGGTCACCGGCACACCGGGGCACGTCAACGCCATGGCCGATGCGGTGCCGCATTTCATCCGCCGGATCGGGCGCGAGAACATCTTTGACGGCGATATCTACATCACCAATGACCCATGGGAGGGCACCGGGCATCTTCATGACTTCACCATGGTGACGCCATCGTTTCACAAGGGGGCTTTGGTCGGCTTCTTCGCCTGTACCGCCCACGTCGTTGATGTTGGTGGGCGCGGGTTCGGGGCCGATGCGCACTCGGTCTACGAGGAAGGTATCTACCTTCCGATCATGAAATTTGCCGACCGCGGAACGGTGGATGCCACGCTGATCCGGATCGTTCGTGGCAATGTACGCGAGCCGGACCAGCTGATCGGTGACATCTACGCTTTGGCAACCTGCAACGAGATCGGCCACCGCCGTTTGATTGATATGATGGAGGAGTTTGGGCTGGATAACCTTGATGGGATCGCCACCTTCATCCTCGACAATTCGCGGCGCGCAACCCTGGAGCGGATCAACGCCCTGCCCCGAACCTCAGCGGAGGGTCAGATGACGGTGGACGGCTTCGACGTGCCGATCACGTTGAAGGTGCGGGTCAGCATTGAAGAAGACCGGATTGTCACTGATTTCACCGGCACATCAGGTGTGGACAAGAAAGGCATCAACTGCCCGATGGTCTACACCAAGGCTTATGCCTGTTACGCCCTGAAGGTCGCTATCGCGCCGGAAATCCCCAACAACGCGGCCTCGCTGGCTCCGTTTGAGGTAACCGCGCCCGACAACACCATCGTCAACGCAATCCACCCCGCGCCGGTTGCCCTGCGCCATATCGTGGGGCATTTCGTGCCCGATGTGGTGTTTAATGCCTTCGACAAGATTGTGCCGGGGTTGGTGCCCGCTGAGGGCGCGGGATGCCTGTGCAATTTCCAGATGTCTGTGCGCCCTGTGGCCAATGCGCCTGCGGATGCTCGGCGCGCCGAGGTGCTGACCTTCAACTCTGGTGGATCAGGCGCACGACCCACCTTTGACGGGTTAAATGCAACTGCGTTCCCGTCTGGTGTGATGACGATGCCAATTGAGGCGACAGAACACGCGGGGCCAGTGATTATCTGGCGCAAAGAGCTGCGCCCTGGATCAGGTGGCGCAGGCAAGACACGCGGCGGACTTGGTCAATATATGGATGTCAGCGCGATGGAGGGCCATGAGTTTGACCTGCAAGCCATGTTCGATCGTGGCGATCACCCGGCGCTCGGGCGTCGCGGTGGCCATGCGGGTGGGCGCACCACCATTGCGCTGGACGACGGGACGGCGATGCGTGTGAAGGGCAAACAGTTTGTCCCCGCTGGACGCCGCGTGGAGATGGCTTTTCCCGGTGGTGCTGGCTACGGCAATCCGATGGAGCGCGACCCGGCGGCAGTGCGGCGCGATCTGGCGCGGGGTTACATCACGGCGGACGATGCGGCACAGGACTACGGCCTCTCGCCAGAGGATATCGCGGCAGTTGAGGCGGCGGTTCGGCGGGGTGAGGATGTTTGACTGACGGGTCAGGACTCGTTTGGCAGACCGCGGTTCCTGCCACAGAAATTGGTACAGGAATGCGCAGGGAGCAACGTTGCCGATGTCACCGCGGAAATGATCGCCAGCAACGCAGGCCCGCTGGCGCCGGTCCGGGTGGCCGCACCCAAAGGCTGTATCCTGCACCCGCAATCCCCTGCGCCCGTTGCGATGTGCCACACGTTGGGTCAGATGATGCCGGATCTGCTGTTTGGGTGCCTTTCGCAGTGCAGATCGGGCCGAGTGCGGTTCTTCAGGTGCCGGATACCGACGCCGACGTACAAATCGCCGTCAGTTCCGTGCGAAACCAATGCCCCGACCTCGGGTATTTTCGCGTCATCGGCCATACGCCTGAAACGGAACGGAAATTGGCCGCCAAAAGCACTGTATATGTTCGGGAGGAAAATGAGCCATTCGCCCAAGAAATATTGGCCACAACTGCGCCTGAAGCGCTGAGTGGAAACTGGACGCAAGCCCCCTAATCAAGCCTTGCGCAAAGGCGTTCGCACAGGCCCCTGCAGTCCGGAATTCCAGGGATGCAACCACCCCCACAACGCCAACAAAAGGTGTTCACAGTTGCAACTAACCGTTAAAACACAGATAATTGCGGGCAGAATGCGAAATGCACAAGCCGGACAACCGGCGATGGACATCAACAGTGGAGAACAAAATGAATAGTTTGACTGGATCGCGCGGCCCTAGCCGTCGGACGGTGTTGCAGGGTTCTGCGGCAATTGGCACGGCTGCGCTGATTACCCCATGGGGCACGCCGTTGCGCGCTGAACCCGTGCGCGGCGGCACTTTACGTGTAGGCATGGCCCACGGCTCGACCACCGATTCAATGGATCCAGGCACTTGGGACTCTGGTTTCTCGATCCTCCAAGCCCATACGAGCAATAATTACCTGTCGGAGATTGCGGCTGACGGCAGCCTGATCCCTGAGCTTGCAGAAAGCTGGGAAGCCTCAGCTGATGCTACAACGTGGACCTTTACGCTCCGCTCCGGCGTCCAATACCATTCCGGCCATGTGATGACTGCAGAGGACGTGATTGCGTCGATCAACCACCACCGGGGTGAGGATTCCACCTCTGCCGCGGCACCAATTGTGGCGGATATCACCGACATTACCGCAGACGGAATGAACGTGATCTTCACGCTTTCTGCAGGTAACGCCGACTTCCCCTTCGTGATGTCGGACTATCACCTGCCGATTGTACCCGCGCAGGCTGATGGCAGCATCGACGCGGCGGGCACCGACGGCTGCGGCCCTTACGCCATTGAAGAGGTCGAGTCCGGCGTTGGCTCGCGGCTTGTGCGTCATGACGGCTATTGGAAGCCCAACTCGGCATGGTTCGATGCAGTCGAACTGATCGTGATCCACGACAACGCGGCACGCCAGAATGCGTTGGTCTCGGGCGAAGTCGACTATATCGACACCGCTGACCTGAACACAGTGCACCTGCTGGAGCGCGCTCCGGGGATCGAGATCCTGTCGGTTACCGGCACCCAGCACTATGGCCTGCCAATGGACACACGTGCGGCCCCGTTTGACGATATAAACGTGCGTATGGCGCTGAAGTTCTCGATTGATCGCCAGCAATTGGTCGATACAATCCTTAACGGTCACGGCACCCTTGGAAATGACCACCCGATTGGCCCCGGCCAACGCTTCTTCAATACCGAATTGGAGCAACGCGAGTACGATCCGGATCGGGCACAATTCCACCTGCGTGAAGCCGGCCTGGAAAGCCTGGATGTGGATATCCACCTGGCTGACGCCGCCTTTGCGGGCGCGATGGACACGGGTGTCCTTTTCGCCGAAAGCGCCGCTGCAAGCGGCATCAACATCAACGTCGTGCGCGAACCCAACGATGGCTACTGGTCCAACGTCTGGATGCAGGAGCCGTTTGTCGGCACCTACTGGAGTGGTCGCCCGACAGCAGACTGGATGTTCTCGACGGCTTATACCGATGGTGCGCCGTGGAACGAGACATACTGGAGCCACGAACGGTTCAACATGCTTGTCACCTCTGCCCGGTCCGAGTTGGACGAGGACCTTCGCCGCGAACAATATTTCGAGATGCAGCAGATCGTGTCCGACGAAGGCGGCACCATCATCCCGATGTTTGCAGCTTACGTAGGTGCGCACAGCGACACCCTTGCTCGCCCCGAGCAGATCGCGACGAACTGGCGGAATGACGGTCAACGGATCGCCGAACGCTGGTGGTTCGCAACCTGATCTGAGACCCAACCCCCGGACGCGGAAATCGCGCCCGGGGGTTTCTTTTTGGCCTCCCCGGCTGACCCGTCTGCGCGCACGGGATGACAAGCGCCACAAAGGGGACCCCATGTCACATATCTGGATGATGATTGCGCAGCGCCTGGCCCTTGGCCTTGTCACGCTGCTCGTTGTGTCACTGATTATCTTTTTGGGCACCGAGCTTCTGCCCGGTGATTTCGCACAAGAAATCTTGGGCCAAGCAGCCACACCTGAAACCGTCGCCGCCTTGCGAGAGCAACTGGGCCTGAATGACCCGATGCACATCCGCTATGTTGGATGGCTGACAGACGTGTTGCGCGGAGACCTTGGTGAAAGCCTGGCAAACGGGCAATCGGTGGCAGATCTGATCGGACGCAGGCTTGGCAACACGCTGTCGCTGGCGCTTTACGCCGCCGCCATTGCGGTGCCGCTGTCGCTGTCGCTTGGCATCCTCGCGGCGCTGTTTCGCAACTCATTCTTCGACCGCGTCGCCAATGCCTCAGCGCTGACCTCGATCTCGTTCCCGGAATTCTTCGTGGCCTATATCCTGATCTTCTGGCTGGCGGGCGCAGGCGGGCCATTCCCGTCGATGGCAAACTTCCGGGGTGACCCGAGCCTTGGAGACTTCCTCTATCGGACCTTCCTGCCGGCCCTGACCCTGACGCTGGTTGTGACCGCACACATGATGCGGATGACACGCGCCGCGATCATTAACCTGCTTGCCAGCCCCTATATCGAGATGGCGCGTCTGAAAGGCATGAAGCCGATGCGTGTGATCATAAGACACGCGCTGCCCAATGCGCTGGCGCCGATTATTAACGTGGTGGCCCTGAACCTCGCCTATCTGATTACCGGCGTTGTGGTGGTGGAGGTTGTGTTTGTTTATCCCGGCCTTGGCCAGTTGATGGTCGATAGTGTATCCGCCCGCGATATGCCGGTGGTCCAGGGTATCTCTCTTGTCTTCGCGGCCGCCTTTGTGCTGCTTAACCTCACCGCAGATGTGTTGGCGACCTTGTCCAACCCTCGCCTTATACACCGTCGCTGAGGGGGGCTGGATATGGGTTTTATAATTGGACTTGTCTGGTTCGTCGTCGTCATCGCTATCGCTATGGCGGCAGGATTGCTGTTCCGTTTTTTGATGGTGCAAATTTGCCCAAAGGGCATCGCAAAAGAAATGCGCACCGCACCAATGACTGCGAGTTTCGGGATGCTGATGATCCTGATCTACATCATCGTGGCCGTCTTCGCGCCGCTGATCGCGCCGTTCTCGGAAACAGAGATTGTTGGCCGCGAATATGACGCGTGGAACAATGTGAACCTTCTGGGCACCGATAATCTGGGCCGCGATATGCTGTCCCGTCTGATCTATGCTGCGCGCAATACGGTGGGGATTGCCTTCATTATCACCGCGCTCGCGTTTTTCCTTGGCTCCATCCTTGGGCTTTTGGCGGCAATTGTTGGCGGTTGGGTTGATCAGGCCCTGAGCCGCACCGTGGATGTGTTGATGGCTATCCCGTCACTGATCTTTGCAATGCTGCTGCTGACAATTTTCGGAACGTCTGTTGTCAGCATGATCATCGTGATCGCCTTGATCGACAGCACACGTGTCTTCCGACTGGCGCGGTCGGTGGCGATGAACATCGTGGTGATGGATTATGTGGAAGCCGCAAAACTGCGTGGTGAAGGGCTGTGGCGCCTTATCACCCGTGAAATCCTGCCAAATGCCATGGCACCGCTGGTGGCCGAATTTGGTCTGCGGTTCTGCTTTGTGTTCCTGATGATCTCGGCTCTGTCGTTCCTGGGCCTTGGCATGCAGCCGCCTACGGCAGACTGGGGGTCGATGGTGAAAGACAACGCAACACTGATTACTTTCGGTGACATCACCCCGCTTCTGCCCGCAGGTGCCATTGCCCTGCTGACAGTCAGTGTGAATTTTGTGGTTGATTGGCAATTGCACCGCGCATCCGGTTTGAAGGAGCAATGACATGAGTGATCAAGAGATCCTTCTGACCATAAAAGGCCTTCGGATCGAAGGTCGCGCTGATGAGGAATGGCTGGAGATTGTGAAAGGTGTCGATCTGACCCTGCACAAAGGTGAGGTTCTGGGCCTGATCGGGGAATCCGGTGCCGGCAAGTCCACCATCGGCTTGGCCGCCATGGGGTTTGCCCGCGACGGTTGCCGCATTTCCGGCGGCGAGATCCTGTTTGACGGGATCAACCTTCGCACATCGTCCGAGGCCGAACGACGCGCTCTGCGCGGCAAACGTATCGCCTATGTGGCGCAGTCAGCAGCGGCAAGTTTCAACCCCGCCCACAAGCTGATTGACCAGTATTGCGAAGGGCCGGTGGAACACGGCGTCATGGGCCGGTCCGAGGCCGAGAGAGACGCAACCGAGTTGTACGCCAAGATGCAATTGCCAGAGCCTGAAACGATAGGCTTCCGCTACCCTCACCAGGTTTCGGGCGGGCAGTTGCAGCGCGCCATGACGGCGATGGCAATGGCCTGTCGCCCCGATCTGATCATCTTTGATGAACCAACAACGGCGTTGGATGTCACCACGCAGATCGAGGTTCTGTCAGCGATCCGTGACATCGTGGAGCAGTTCAATACCGCCGCGATTTATATCACTCACGACCTCGCGGTTGTGGCGCAAATGGCGGACAAGATCAAAGTTCTGCTGCGAGGTGAAGAGGTTGAAGAGGCCGACACCCGAACGATGCTGGCAAACCCATCAAAGGATTATACCAAATCCCTCTGGGCGGTGCGCAGCTATGCGCGGGCTGAGCAACCACCTGTTGATAGTGACGTGACACCTGTGGTTTCGGTCCGGGGTGTGACGGCGGGGTATGGGACAGTTGATGTGCTCAAGAACATCAACTTCGACATCCATGCCAAACGCACGGTTGCGGTTGTGGGCGAGTCCGGGTCGGGAAAATCGACCGCTGCACGGGTGATTACCGGCCTCCTGCCACCCCACACCGGGGAGATATTGTTCAACGGCACCGCCCTGCCCCCGGACTATCGCAAACGTTCCCGCGAGCAGTTGCGACAGGCGCAAATGATCTATCAGAGCGCCGACACCGCCTTGAACCCCAAGCTGCGGCTTCGAGAGCTGATTGGCCGCCCCGCCCAGATGTATCTGGGCCTGAACGGCAAGGCGCTGGAGACCCGGACCAAAGATTTGCTGTCCCTGATCGAGCTGGAACCCGACGATTACATTGACCGTCTGCCATCGGAGCTGTCTGGCGGCCAGAAGCAGCGCATCGGCATTGCGCGGGCCTTGGCGGCGGAACCTCAGTTCATCATCTGTGATGAGGTCACCTCGGCGCTGGATCAACTGGTGGCGGAGGGCATCCTGAAGTTGCTCGACAAGCTTCAGAGTGAATTTAACCTGGCCTATATGTTCATCACCCATGACCTTGCGACCGTGAAGGCAATTGCCGATGAGGTTGTGGTGATGAAAGAAGGTATCGTTGTGGAACAGGGCCCCAAGGCGCAGATGTTCCAGCCGCCCCATGATCCGTATACGGAGCTGCTGCTGTCCTCGGTGGCCGAGATGGACCCCGATTGGCTGACCAACCTTCTTGAGGAGCGCGCCGGACTTACGGCGTCTTGATCTCAATCAGCCGCGCGGTGCCCGCATCGCGCGCGCGTTCCAGCGCTGCGGGGAATCCGCTGAGGCCGTCAATGGCCTCGGCCCCCATGCCATAGGCCTGCGCCACTTGCACAAAATCCGGGGCGGACGGTTTGACTCCTTCAGGTGCAATGCCGTTGTCGAGCATATATCGCTCGATCTCCTGATAGCCGTTGTTGTTCCAGACCACGAAGATCACTGGTGTGGCTTCGTCCATGGCGGTGCCCAGTTCAGACAGGCAGAACTGAAGACCGCCATCACCGGTGATGCAGACCACGGGGGTTTCAGGATCGCCAAGGGCGGCACCGATTGCCGCGGGAGCGCCGAAGCCAAGCGCGCCGTATCCGGTGGAGGCGTTGAACCAGCCACGGGGTTGCGCGATGTCGGCATACATGTTGCCCGCGTAGATCAACTGCGTGCTGTCCCCCACCATGCGGCAACCCGGGATGGTCCGGGTGATCGTATCAATCACTGCGATGTGGGATTTGTAGGCGGGGTTGAGGCTGGCAAAGGCGGCTGTGCGAGCCGCCTGCGCGATGGCCGCACCGGTGTTTGTGGTGGTGTTTTTGGTGGTGTTGGCTGCGTTGCTCAGACCCTCGGTTGCTTGCAGCAATGCCGCTACCGCCGCGTTTGCATCAGCCACAATCGCCAGATCGGGCAAGCGCCCACGAGTGACCTGAACCGGATCGCAGTCAATGCGGATCAGGTTGTGCAGCGCAGGTGCGGCCCCATCCTCATACATATCGTAATCGGTGCGCCCGAATTGGGTGCCGATGGCGAGGACAAGGTCGGCCTGCGCCATCATCTCGCGGATCGCCGGGAAGCTGGGGCTGGCAGGCACCCGCAGGGGATGACCACCAAGGATGCCGCGTCCATTGGTGGTTGTGACAACCGGCGCGTCCATACGTTCGGCCAACGTGATGAGGTTGTCTGCCGCGCCGACAGCGCCGCCCCCGGCGAGGATCAGCGGCCGTTTGGCGGCGCGGAGGCGTTTGGCGGCGTCAGCGATGATTGCAGGGTCCGGCACCTGAAGGGTTACAACCGCTGCACGTACGGGTGGCATCTCGATCTGTTGCTTCATCACATCAAGCGGAACCTCGATATGTACCGGACCAGGACGCCCGCCGGTCATGGCGGCGAAGGCACGCTCCACCACACGCTCAAGATCCGCGCCGCGATGCAGGGTATGGGACCACAGCGCCACCTCACGCATCATCGCGGATTGGTTGGGCAACTCGTGCAGGAAACCTTCCTCATGGCCGAACGTCGCGGCCGGGTTCACACCCGAGATCACCAGCATCGGCACTGAATCCGCGCGGGCCTGCGCCATGGGTGTGATCGCGTTTGTGACCCCCGGCCCGGTGATCAGCAGGCATACGCCGGGTTTGCCGGTGGCACGTGCGTAGCCGTCAGCCATGAAACCCGCACCTTGTTCGTGACGAGGTGTTATGTGGCGGATTTTTGAGGCCTTCAGGCCGCGATACATCTCAACCGTATGGACGCCGGGGATACCGAAAACGGTGTCTACCCCGCGCCGTTCCAACAACTCGATCAACACTTCGCCAACGGTTTTCGCCATGATCTACCCCTCTGCAATTCGCTTGGACCGCGCGGCAGAGGGGGTGATCCCGAACTCTGCCTTGAAGGCCCGTGCCATAGCCGTGGCATCGCGATAGCCCGAGCGCAAGGCGATCTCGGCCACGCTTTCGCGGGTTTGCTCCAGGCGACGCCGCGCCTCAGCCAACCGGATTGCGCGGTACGCCTTGGCGGGGCTTGCGTGCGCATGGGTTTGAAAGGCCTGCTCCAGGGCGCGACGGCTGAGGCCAAGGGTCTGTGCAATCTGGCTTATGCTCAGCGGCTCTTCCACATGGCGGCGCATCACGGATACGGCAGCCTTGACGTTGCGATGGGTTGGGATCAGGCGGAGTGGGTCAATCTGCGGGTCACGCTCTCCGTACATAAACAGCGCGGCGACCTCCAGGGTCAGGCCAGCGCCATGACGGCGCTCGATCAACTCCAGCATCAACTCCTGCGTGGTTGTGGCCCCACCGCAACTGGCGCGGTTGCGGTCGATGATGAAGCGGTCATCGGTGATATGCACATCCGGATAGGCCTCAGCCGTGGCGCCCAAAATGTCCCAATGACACGTGGCGCGGTACCCGTCGAGAAGCCCTGCATCAGCAAGGAGCCAACTGCCGGTATCAAGGCCAACGAGAGTTTCAAACCGCGCCGACGCCGCGCGCAGGGCACGGGCAGTTGCGGGCGTTGCCAATGCCTTGTGGCCATAACTTGGCATCACAAAAAGAAACGCGCCCCGTGCGCCGCTGAGCAACCTTTCGGCGTGTACGGATAGCCCGCTGGACGAGCGAACCGGGCCATCAGCAAGGGTCAGAAAATTCCACTGATAAAGCGGTTTGCGCGCCAGGGTATTGGCTGCGCGCAAAGGCTCAACCGCATTGGCGAGGCACAAGTTGGAAAAGCCACCGAACAGGAGCATCGAGAAGGACTGTGATTGCGCATTCTGCATGATCTGCTGAGCGTACTGCAAGATAGCTCAACCGCGCCACCGCTATCTTCCAGTTAATAACAAGGGAGGCGACGCCTGTGGATTTCGGCCTAAGCGATGAGCAGGAGATGATCATCTCCACGGTGCGCAGTTTCGTGGAAAACGAGATTTATCCGTTTGAGGCGGAAGTGGAACGCACAGGACAGGTGCCGCTGGAACTGGGAGAGGCGATCAAAGAAAAGGTCCTTGGCCTTGGGTTTTACGCCTGCAATTTCCCGGAGGAGGTGGGCGGCGCGGGCCTGTCGCACCTCGATTTCACGCTGGTGGAACGCGAACTTGGGCGCGGGTCGATGGCACTCACCCATTTCTTCGGGCGGCCGCAGAATATCCTGATGGCGTGTGAGGGAGAACAGCGCGAGAAGTATTTACTGCCCGCCGTGCGTGGTGAGCGGATGGATGCCCTGGCGATGACGGAACCGGACGCGGGGTCGGACGTGCGCGGGATGAAATGCTCAGCCGTGCGCGACAATGGCGATTGGGTGGTGAACGGGTCGAAGCACTTCATCTCAGGTGCGGAACACGCGGATTTCTTTATCGTGTTTGTGGCGACGGGAGTGGATGACACGCCAAAGGGCCCCAAGAAGCGGATCACCTGCTTTCTGGTGGATCGCGGGCATCCGGGGTTTGAGGTGCGCGCCGGTTACAATTCTGTCAGCCACCGGGGTTACAAAAATTGTATCCTCAATTTCGACGATTGCAGGCTACCGGACGC
The DNA here is from genome assembly GCA_016763475.1 of Roseicyclus sp. Taxonomy (GTDB): domain Bacteria; phylum Pseudomonadota; class Alphaproteobacteria; order Rhodobacterales; family Rhodobacteraceae; genus Gymnodinialimonas. The sequence continues at coordinate 1,100 of JAESTV010000085.1, read as the reverse complement.
GCAGGTTCTGGGTGAGGTTGATGGCGGCTTTGCGGTGATGAATGAGTGGCTTTACGCCACCCGCCTGACCGTTGCTGCCTTCAGCGTGGGCCGGGCGCGGCGGTGTTTTGACTATGGCGTCAACTACGCAGCGCAGCGCAAGCAATTCGGCCAGGCTATTGCCAAGTTTCAGGGCGTCAGTTTTCAGATCGCTGACATGATCACCGAAATTGACGCCGCCGACTTCCTTACGCTTGCGGGTGCGTGGCGGTTGGATCAGGGGCTGCCGGCGAACCGCGAGATCGCAAGCGCAAAGCTATACGCGACCGAAATGTTGGCGCGGGTTACGGACACCACGTTGCAGATTTTCGGTGGGATGGGGCTGATGGACGATTTCCCGATTGAACGCTTCTGGCGTGATGCGAGAGTGGAGCGGATTTGGGACGGCACCTCTGAGATCCAACGCCACATCATCAGCCGCGATCTGTTCCGGCCGCTCGGCGCATGACAATTGACCGGTGTTTCGCCGCCTTCGGCGTCGACCAACTGGGGCTCCGCCCCAGACCCCGAGGTATTTTTGGCCAGATGAAGCAGGGACGTTGCGCCGGGGTCCACCCCCTGTCGCAAACGGACAGGAGGCTTCACCTGGCGCGGCCATCGGCTCCTCAGCCTGTGCCGCACCCAAACGCTACTCCATCAAGGTTAACGGATCCTTTATTCATCTGGCCAAAAATACCTCCCGCGGAGCGTCCGGCATTGGCCACCTGCGCCGGAGGCTTGCGGTGATACACAACATCAATCGCCTGTTGCGCCCAAAATCTATCGCCGTGATCGGCGGCGGCGCGTGGTGTTTGAGTGTGATCCGCGAGTGCCTCAAGATTGGGTTCGAGGGTGATATTTGGCCCGTACACCCATTGAAAACGGAGATCGCCGGGTTACCAGCCTTCGCGTCAGTTGACGCTTTGCCAAGCGCCCCGGACGCCGCCTTTTTAGGCGTGAACCGATATGCAACGGTGGAGGTCATCGGCGCGTTGGCGACCCGCGGTGCGGGTGGGGCAATCTGCTTTGCATCGGGTTTCCAGGAAGCCGTGGAGGAGATGTCGGACGGTGCAGATGTTCAG
>JAESTV010000084.1 GCA_016763475.1 Roseicyclus sp. | reverse complement strand
GACGTGGGGGGGGCAGACGTGGGAGCGGACGTGGGGGGCGCGTGACATACATTCACCTTATTGAAATCTAGTATTTCGTTTGGCTTATACTGCAAGTAGGGCGCGCGAAGAAAGGGCCAAGCTCTGACGGGTGGGCCGCTTGCGGGATTTTGCCTACAAACCGATGCGATCGCGCAACGCATACCACGTCATGGCCAGCGTCAGAATTGGCGCACGTAGGGCCGTTCCCCCAGGAAACGTTGGGATATTCAGCGCCTCAAATGAGGCCAGCCCGTCATCCTGACCCAAAACCGCCTCAGCCATCACCCGCCCCGCCATGCCGCTGAGGGACACCCCATGGCCCGAAAATCCGGCCCCTGACAGGATATTGGGCGCCACCCGCGCCACATGGGGCAGGCGCGTGGCGGTAATTCCCAGGGAACCGCCCCAGACATGGTCAATCCGCACACCTTTCAGCTGCGGAAACAGACGCTCCATCCGGGTAACCAAGGCAGTCTGGATGTCACGGGGGAAGGCGATGGAATAACTCTCCCGGCCGCCAAAGAGGAACCGCTTTTCAGCGTCGAAACGGTAGTAATTCACCACAAACTTGCTGTCGGAAACGGCAATATCCTGAGCCAGAACCTCTTGCCAGCGATCCGGCAAAGGTTCGGTTGCGGCAATGAACGAGTTAATCGGCAGCACCCGCCGGTTCACCTGCGGAAGCAGGTTGGGAAGGTATCCGTTGCCGGCCACAATCACATGGCCTGCATCCACCCGGCCGCGGGGTGTGCGTAGCGTCACACGGGTGCCATGGATGATGTCGGTCACCTCGGTGCGCCCATAGATCACCGCACCCGCCGCTTCCGCCATCCGTCCAAGGGCAAGGGCATAAGCCAGCGGCTGCAAGTGGCCGCCGGTTCGGTCCAGACTGCCGCCCACGTAAGATTCGGTTTTGACCAGATCGCTGAACCCTGTGTGGCCCATCACCTGGACCTCATGGTTGTATTTGCGGGCAAGATGGCCGGCCTCCAGCTGCAGTTCGGCCATGTCCAGCGGGTGATATTCGCCGTGGGCCACGCCGGGGCGATAGGCGGTCTCGGGGGCGTCGGCACAGATGCCTCGCAGCTGCGCCTTGGCAGCTTCTGAGAGGTCCCAGAGTGCCCTGGCGCGGTCTTCGCCCAGCTGTTCTTCCAGCCAGCGTTGGCTTTTGTTGAAACCGGAATGCACCTGGCCGCCGTTGCGCCCTGACGCGCCAAAGCCGACGCGATGGGCGTCCAGCACAACAACCGAGCGGCCCGCGCGCGCCAGTGTCAGCGCCGCCCACAGGCCGGTGAAACCGGCGCCGATCACAGCCACGTCGGCCTTGAGAGTTCCGGTTAACGGCGGGTGGTCGGGGGCCCTGACATCTGCTGCATATGGAGACGGTGCGTGCTGGCCGGGGCGGTCATTGCGGTAAAGCGGGTTCATGAAAACGGGCTGTGGTGTGGGCGGGTGATGATCAGCGCAAGGGTGGGCGGCCATTGTGCAGTGGCTGCCCGTGTCGCGGGTGATCGGCCGGGCGCCAGTGCGCCGCCCCACAGGAGCGCGGCGCGGGGTACGCTTGGGCGGCCCCACAGGGCCAAGGACTGGATCAGGCGGTGCGAGTCAGACATTCAGCAACAAATGCTCCCGTTCCCAAGGGCTGATAACGTGGAGGAATTCGTTATATTCCAACTGCTTGACGGCGGCATAGACGCGGCAAAATTCTTCCCCCAACACCTGTTGCACACCCGCATTCTCCGCCAGCAACGCCAACGCGTCACCCAATCCGCGTGGCACGCCGGAGTCTGCGGAATAGGCGGCGCCGGTGAATTCTTCGGATGGGCCTTCCCCCTCGACCAACCCCAGATAGCCGCAGGCAAGGCTGGCCGCGATGCCCAGATAGGGGTTGCAATCCATCCCCGGCAGGCGGTTTTCCACCCGCCGCGCGGTGGCGTCGCTGATCGGGATACGCAGGCCGGTGGTTCGGTTGTCGCGGCCCCATTCAAGGTTAATCGGGGCGGCGAAATCGGGGACATATCGGCGGTAGGAATTCACGTATGGGGCCAGCAGGGCAATCACGGCGGGCATGTTTCGCTGCATGCCGCCAATGAAGTGCAGGAACTCCGGCGTCTCAGCGCCATCGGCGTGTGAGAAGATGTTTTGCCCGCTTTGCGTACTCACAACAGAGTGGTGGATATGCATTGCGCTTCCCGGCTCTCCGGCAATCGGCTTGGCCATGAACGTGGCATACATGCCGTGCTTCAGGGCGGCTTCGCGGATCATTCGTTTGAAAAAGAACATCTCGTCCGCCAGCTTTACCGGATCACCGTGGCGCAGGTTCAACTCGATCTGGCCGGCGCCACCTTCTTGCAGGATGCCGTCAATCTCCAGCCCCATGGCGTCAGCAAAATCGTAGATGTCGTCGATGACCTGTCCGTATTCATCCACTGCGGACATCGAGTATGCTTGACGCGCGGCGGCGCGGCGGCCCGAGCGGCCCATGGGCGGCTCTATCTCGCGCGCCGGATCGGTGTTTGGCGCCACAAGGTAAAACTCCATTTCAGGGGCCACAATCGGCTGCCACCCCCGTGAGTTATAGAGATCCACCACACGTTTGAGGACATTGCGCGGTGCATATGGCACCGGGTTTCCCTGTTGATCGTTGATGTCGTGGATCACCTGAAGTGTCCAATCGGCGGTCCAGGGCGCTGGCAGGGCTGTGTCGAAATCCGGGATCAGGATCATGTCGGGTTCGGTGAACCCCCCGGCAACTTCGTCCGCCCAATCACCGGTTATGGTCTGGAAGAAGATCGAATTGGGCAGGTAGAACTGCGTCTGGCGCGAGAATTTGGCCCCCGGCATCGCCTTGCCCCGTGCCACACCGGCGAGGTCCGCGACAATGCATTCGACCTCATCCAACGTGCGCCCTTTGAGGTATGCCTGTGCGACCTCGGGTAGTTTTGCGATGAATTCCGGCGGGATCATGGGTGTGCCTTCCGGGTGAAAGCGGGGGGGGACGTGGCGTTGGCACCTTCCAGAACGTCAGCCATCCAATCGGCGATCAGGCGGTTGTCGTTGGCCTGGGTGAGGTGAGCCCTGGCGTGGTCCAGGCGATCAGGTTCAATCAGGTACCCTTTTGTTTCGATCAGTTTTTCGATCACCGTACTCTCAAATTCCGGATGCGGTTGTGTTGACAGGATGTGGGGGCCAAAGGCGACAATGGCATTGGCGCAGAGATCCGAGGAGCCGTGGATGGTAGCGCCGTCGGGCAGTTGCGTGATCTGATCCTGGTGCCACGCATTCAGGTGTAAGGTGTGATCACCCACACGGTATTCAGTGGCCCCCACGGACCATCCGCCGGTGAACTTTTCCACCGTGCCACCAAGGGCTTGGGCGATAATCTG
>JAESTV010000083.1 GCA_016763475.1 Roseicyclus sp. | reverse complement strand
CGCGGATCATACGCGGGTCGTCTATCGCCGGAATACCGTCTCGGGGCACACCGCCGGACAGAACCTCACTCAGGTCAATGGTTGCGGTTGAGAAATCGGTGTTGGGCCACCCCTCCGTGGGATCAATGCCCTGGGCCGCAGCCGGCCCGGTAAAGAATGCAAGGGCCACCGCTGACCCGGCAATAAATGCACGTGCCGCTCCCGGCCCCATCAGGCCCGCCAGGCCCATCCTGATTGTTCCTTGCGCCAGCCACCCCATGACAGTTTCCCTTTCCCCAAATGCAGAACGGGCGCGCCACTTTCGCGGTGCGCCCGTTCATGATGTCAGGTCAAGCGTTAGCAATATAGCCCTTCTCACGCAGAATTGCGTCCGCGCGAGCGTTCCGGGCCGAGCGCGGAGCATGCGCGTGGGCGTGGGCGTGGGCGGGGGCGTGGGCGTGGGACATGCGCGTGGGGCGTCAAGGCGTCACTCGGTTACGGCCCCTTCTTCTACTTCTTCTGGTTGCGGCGCGACGGGATCATAATCCAGCACCCGCACGGCGGTCATCCGGTCCGGCTCTCCAGTCACGGCACCATTGCGGCCCCCGCCCCTGCGGATCAGATCAACGATGTCCATCCCCTCCACAACCCGGCCAAATACAGTGTAGCCGCCATCAAGATGTGGGGCGGCTTCAAGCACAATGAAGAACTGGCTGTTGGCGGAATCCGGCCGTTGCCCCCGTGCCATTCCCAACACGCCGCGATCAAACGGCAGATTCGAGAATTCGGCAGGCAGATCATCGTAATTTGACCCACCTCGCCCGGCATACCGCATGTCCTGCCCCAAATGGCCAAACTCCACGTCACCGGTCTGCGCCATGAAGCCGTCGATGACCCGGTGGAACACCACGCCATCATAGGCCCCCTCAGCGGCCAATGTGGTAATTCGCTCTACATGCAGCGGCGCGACCTGCTCAAACAGGTCGATAATGATTGTGCCTTCAGCCTCACCGGCCACGTCGATCTCGATCCCTGTGGCCCCCACAGGGGCGGCCACAGGGGCGGCCAGAAACGCCAGAACAACCGCCAGCTTACGCATCAGCCGCCACCTTGACCGAGATCATTGTGTCCGGATCCGCAGGCGGCTCACCTTTTGTGATCGCATCCACATGTTCCATGCCCGAGGTCACGCGGCCATAAACCGTGTATTGCCCGTTGAGGAAGTTGTTGTCGGAGAAGTTGATGAAAAACTGGCTGTTGGCCGAGTTCGGGTTCGACGAACGTGCCGCGCCAAGGGAGCCGCGATCATGGGGGATCTTGGAGAATTCGGCCGGAAGGTCCGGCTTGTCCGATGCGCCGGTGCCCGCCATCCGCAGGTTGCCGCCGGGTTTGCCGTGCTGCACATCACCCGTCTGCGCCATGAAACCGTCGATGACCCGGTGGAACACCACGCCGTCATAAGCGCCTTCGCGCGCCAGTTCTTTCATCCGCGCTGTATGCTCAGGCGCCACGTCAGGCAGCAACTCGATGGTGACCATGCCGCCTTTGAGTTCCATCAGGATCGTGTTCTCGGGGTCTTTGATATCGGCCATTGTGGCTCTCCTTGTTTGCATCAACTTTAAACTTCACCCGCGGGATTGTCCGAAAACCGTTTCACAGGTTTCGGCCCGCGCTTTGACCCCGCCTCTGGTGGGGGTATTTCGCCAGCAGGGCATCCCGCACCAAAGGCGTGACAAATTGTGTGACATCACCGTTCAGACGGGCAATTTCCTTGACCAGTTTGGAGGCAATCGCCTGATGTTCGGCTTCGGCCATCAAAAACACCGTGGTGATGGAATCATCCAACTTGCGGTTCATGCCAACCATCTGGAATTCGTATTCAAAATCCGCCACCGCCCGCAGGCCGCGAATAATTGTCTCAGCTCCGACATCGCGGGCGCAGTCCACCAGAAGGTTCTCGAACGGATGCACCACGATCTCGGTCCCGAAGGCCTCGGTCATCTTGGCACATTCGGCCTCAACCATCGCCACCCGTTCCTCCAGCGAGAAAAGCGGGCCTTTGTCACGGTTGATCGCCACGCCAATGACCAGCTTGTCCACCAGTTTGCAGGCCCGCTTGATGATAGCGACATGGCCCAACGTGATTGGGTCAAATGTTCCTGGATAAAGCCCGGTGCGCATGGCCGCGTCCCCCGTTTTGGGTATTTCTGGGGGTGACGCAAACACGAATGCGGCGCCGGTTGCAACCGGATCGCTTGGGTGAGCCTGATCAGAAGCCTTTGATCATGCCTTCCAGCGCCTCTTTTTCCATGGCCAGTTCGGCCAATTGCGCCTTCACAACATCACCGATGGAGATCAGTCCAACCATCTCGTTGCCGTCCATCACCGGCATGTGACGGAAGCGGCCTTGGGTCATTTTGGCCAATACGCTTTCAATTGTCTCATCGCGGGTGGCCGAGATGATCTTGGATGTCATCAGCGTCTCAACCGGGTCAGCCAGACAGCCGGGGCCGGAACCTCCGATGGCGCGCACAATGTCGCGCTCGGACAAAATTCCCAAGACGTCTTTTCCATCGGAAGAGACAACCAACGCGCCGAACCGACGCGCCGACAGCGTTTTTGCGGCGTCCCCGACACTTGATCCGGGCGCAATTGTCACCACACCCTCGCTGGATTTCTCTTTGAGAATCTTGTGCACAAGCATTGCTGGTCTCCTACCCAAATAACCTTTGCGCCAAGCGTCGGCGTTCGACAGGCAATCTGTCAAGGCGTTCAAATTTCCGCGAGGGCTTCCAGGCGCAATATCTCACCCCGGATGCCGTCACGCAGAAGCTCTGCGATCCGGTCCAGGCGCGCATCACGAAGGCCGGCATGGGTGGTCAGCCAGAACGTACGCGTAAGGCTGAACTGGTCGATCAGCACACGGGTCAACTCAGGCGCCGCTGGCAGGGCGAAGTCATGAACAACCGCCAACCCGCCCCCGGCCCGCGCCATCTGCAACTGGACAGAAACAGAGGTTGACGCAAGCGGCACGCGGGTGATCCCAAAGGCCGACAGGTAATCCAGCTCGGCATCAAAAATCATGTCCGGGATATAGCCGATCATCGGTTTGGATTTCAGGTCTGCAAGGCTGTCGGGGGCGCCATGGGTGGCCAGCCAATCCCGTGAGGCCGCCAGAGACAGCCTGTAATCGCTGAGTTTTTCCGCCCGCAGGCGGTCGGTCTTGGGTTGGCTGACAGTGATCGCCAGATCCGCTTCACGCCGCGACAGGTTCACCACCCGTGGCAAGGCGAGGATTTGCAGGTCGAGGCCGGGATGGCGCTCTGCAATCCGCGCGCAGACCTGGGGCAGCAGATACGTGGCACACCCGTCAGGCGCACCGATGCGGATTGGCCCCGACAGGGTTTCCCCGGTGCCGGTCAGGGCACTGACGCCACGGCCAAGTGCGGCCTCTGCTTCCTCCGCATGGGTCAGCAGGCGCAGGCCCGCTTCCGTCAAGCGGTACCCTTGCGGGGATTTCAGGAACAGCGCCGCACCCGCATCCTGTTCCAGGCGCGCAATCCGGCGCGCGATTGTGGCAGGGTCCAGTCGCAATGTCGCACGTGCCGCCGTCAGGCTTTCAGCGCGCGCAGTGGCGAGGAATACGCGCAGGTCATCCCAATTCATTTGCGGGCCAATTCATTTGCGGGCCAATTCATTTGCGGGCCAGTTCATTTGCGGGCCAGTTCATTTGCGGGCCAGTTCATGTCTATCCTTGCATTTTTGCAAAATGACTCTGCGAAGCTGGCGCTTTTCCCGGCGAAAATGCAAGGCTATTGTCCCTGGGAACGGATCACCTTCAGGAGGCGAGAGACATGGACCAGATCGGACATTGGATTAACGGCAAACACGTGGCTGGCACATCAGGGCGCACGGCAGACGTCTGGAACCCGGCAACCGGTGAAGTTCAGGCGCAGGTGGCTTTGGCCTCCAAGGCCGAGCTGGATGCAGCCGTTGCGGACGCCGCCGCCGCGCAACCCGCTTGGGCCGCAATAAACCCGCAACGCCGTGCGCGGGTGATGATGGCGTTTGTGGGCCTTCTGCACCGTGACATGGAGGCCTTGGCCGAAGCCCTGTCGCGCGAACATGGCAAAACCATTCCCGACGCCAAAGGGGACGTGCAGCGCGGCCTTGAGGTTGTGGAATTCTGCATCGGCGCGCCCCATCACCTGAAAGGTGAGTTCACCGATTCCGCGGGCCCCGGCATCGACATGTACTCCATGCGCCAGCCCATCGGCGTGGCCGCCGGTATCACGCCGTTTAACTTCCCCGCAATGATCCCCCTGTGGAAGATGGCCCCCGCCCTGGTGTGCGGAAACGCCTTTATCCTGAAACCCTCCGAGCGGGATCCATCGGTCCCGATGATGCTGGCCGAGTTGTTGCAGGAAGCGGGCCTGCCCGATGGCATCCTTCAGGTGATAAACGGCGATAAAGACAGCGTTGACGCGATCCTCGACAATGAGACCATCTCAGCTGTCGGATTTGTCGGGTCCACCCCAATTGCCGAATATATCTACGCGCGTGGCTGTGCCAACGGCAAACGGGTGCAATGTTTTGGCGGTGCCAAAAACCACATGATCATCATGCCCGACGCGGATCTGGATCAGGCGGCTGACGCTTTGGTCGGGGCCGGGTTTGGCGCCGCAGGGGAGCGCTGCATGGCGATTTCGGTTGCGGTTCCTGTCGGAGAAGAGACCGCGGACCGGTTGATCGAGAAGCTGGTTCCGAGAATTGAGGCGCTGAAGGTCGGGCCTTATACCTCTGGCAAAGACGTCGACTACGGCCCGGTTGTGACGCCGATGGCGAAGGAAAACATCCTGCGTCTGGTGCAAACCGGTGTGGATCAGGGCGCCGAATTGGTTGTGGATGGCCGTGGATTTTCGCTTCAGGGATACGAGGACGGATTTTTCGTCGGTCCGCACCTGTTTGACCGCGTGACCCCGGATATGGATATTTACCAGCAGGAGATTTTCGGGCCGGTTCTGACAACAGTGCGCGCGGGATCTTATGAAGAAGCGCTGAAACTGGTGATGGACAATCAATATGGCAACGGCACCGCGATCTATACCCGCGACGGCGACGCGGCGCGGGATTTCGCGGCTCGGGTCAATGTGGGTATGGTTGGTGTCAACGTGCCGATCCCGGTACCGCTGGCGTATCACACCTTTGGTGGCTGGAAAAAATCGTCGTTTGGCGACCTGAACCAGCACGGGCCGGATGCGTTCCGTTTCTACACCAAGACCAAAACTGTGACGTCGCGCTGGCCTTCGGGGATCAAGGAAGGTGGCGAGTTCACTATTCCAGTCATGGAGTGAGGCCCGTTTCGTTGAAAATGGCTGACTTTTCAGCGGGCGGTTCGAGCCAGCGGGCGGCTCAAAGGGCGAATGGGCGAAGCCCCGGCCCTGCGTTGCGCCAATTATGAAATAGCGAGGGGCCCTGCGGGGCCCCTCATTTTTTGTGTTTTAGTTGGGGGGGCGCTGCCCCCGTCCTTCGGACTCCCCCGAGGTATTTT
>JAESTV010000082.1 GCA_016763475.1 Roseicyclus sp. | reverse complement strand
TGAGAAGTGCGCGCAATGGGTGGTGCCTCGCCGGGGATCGGGCCGGGGATCGGGCCGGGGCCGGGAATGGTTCCATTTGAGCCCCAACTCGTCCCATTTGGTACTTTAAGGGTTTTGCGGGCACCCCCGCGCGGCAAAAACCTGCGCAGTCGGGTGCCCGAACGAAAACGGGCCGAGGATATCCCCGGCCCATTCCTGAAACGATCAACCGCGCCAATCAGTCCGCCGTCAGAAGCGGCGGCTTCTTTTTGGGGGAGAGGCGAGGACTGGCCGCCTGTTCCACCCGCAGGTCGATCTTGCCATCCTTGACGCCGACCTTGACGTGGCCACCTTTCGCCAGCTTGCCGAACAGGAGTTCCTCAGCCAGTGGCTTCTTGATGTATTCCTGAATCACCCGCCCAAGAGGGCGCGCGCCCATCCGATCATCATACCCCTTTTCCGACAGCCATTCGGCGGCCGGACGGGTGAGTTCGATTGTGACGTTGCGATCCATCAGCTGCGCTTCAAGCTGAAGGACGAACTTCTCAACCACTTGCAAGATCACCTCACGGGGCAGCGCGCCGAACGAGATCACCGCATCCAGACGGTTGCGGAATTCCGGCGTGAAGGTGCGTTCAATTGCGGCGGTGTCTTCACCCTCGCGACGGTTGCGGTTGAAGCCAATGGCGGCTTTCGCCTGCTCAGCCGCACCCGCGTTGGAGGTCATGATCAGAACCACATTGCGGAAATCGACGGCACGTCCGTTGTGATCCGTCAGGGTGCCGTGATCCATGATCTGCAACAGGATGTTGAACACATCCGGGTGCGCTTTTTCGATCTCATCCAGCAGCAACACACAATGGGGGTGCTGGTCGATGCCGTCGGTCAGCAGGCCACCCTGATCGAAGCCGACATACCCCGGAGGCGCGCCGATAAGGCGGGAAACCGCATGTTTCTCCATATACTCAGACATGTCGAAACGGATCAGCTCCACCCCCAGAGTGTCGGCCAGTTGTTTGGCGACCTCGGTTTTGCCCACACCCGTTGGCCCGGAGAACAGGTAGTTGCCGATGGGTTTTTCAGGCTCACGCAGCCCTGCGCGCGCCAGTTTGATCGCAGATGCCAGCGATTCAATTGCCGCATCCTGACCAAACACCACCCGCTTGAGGGAGACTTCGAGGTCTTTCAGAACTGTGGCATCGTCTTTGGAGACGTTTTTCGGCGGGATGCGGGCAATCTTGGCAACCACATCTTCCACCTCTTTGGTGCCGATGGTTTTGCGGCGCTTGCTCTCTACGACCAGATGCTGCGCAGCACCGGCTTCGTCGATGACGTCGATGGCGCTGTCGGGCAACTTGCGATCGTTGATGTAACGTGAGGCAAGTTCCACGGAGGTTTTGATCGCATCAGCGGTGTATTTCACCCCATGATGCTCTTCAAAATAGGGTTTGAGACCCTTGAGGATCTTCACGGCGTCATCAACTGACGGCTCTGCCACGTCAATTTTCTGGAACCGGCGCGCCAAGGCGCGGTCCTTTTCAAAATGTTGGCGGAATTCCTTGTAGGTGGTGGAACCCATGCAGCGCAGTTTGCCGCCCTGAAGCGCGGGTTTCAGCAGGTTAGAGGCATCCATCGCGCCGCCAGACGTCGCGCCTGCACCGATAACGGTGTGGATTTCGTCGATAAAGAGGATCGCATCGGGGTGATCTTCCAGCTCTGTGACCACCGCTTTCAGGCGCTCCTCGAAGTCACCGCGATAGCGGGTGCCAGCCAGAAGCGCACCCATATCAAGCGAGAAGATGGTTGCGCCTGCAAGCACCTCCGGCGTTTGACCTTCCACAATTTTCTTGGCGAGGCCTTCGGCGATGGCGGTTTTGCCAACCCCGGGATCACCCACCAGAAGGGGGTTGTTCTTGCGGCGACGGCAGAGCACCTGAATGCACCGCTCCACTTCGCTGTCGCGACCGATCAGGGGGTCAACGTCCCCTTTGATCGCCTTGTCGTTGAGGTCGACGCAATATTTGGCGAGGGCGGATTCTTTTTCCTCGGCTCCGGATTCCCCGGATTGGGTGTTTTGAGCGTCGGATTCTTCTTCCTCAGCGCCGGTCACCGAGCGGGCTTCGCCGTATGACGGATCCTTGGCGACGCCGTGGGCGATGAAGTTGACGGCATCATACCGCGTCATGTCCTGTTCTTGCAGGAAATGGGCCGCGTTTGATTCACGCTCGGCAAAGATCGCAACCAGCACGTTGGCGCCGGTCACTTCGGTGCGCCCCGAGGATTGGACGTGGATCGCGGCGCGCTGGATCACCCGTTGGAAAGCTGCCGTAGGCACGGCCTCGGACCCTTCAACATCGGTCTCAAGCGTCGAGAGATCATCGTCGATGAAGCGCACAAGCGTTTCGCGCAGGATTTCGATGTCCACCGAGCAGGCCTTCATGACCTTTTTCGCATCGGGTTCATCAATCAAAGCAAGTAGCAGGTGTTCCAGGGTCGCCAATTCATGGCGGCGCGCATTCGCGTTGGCGAGTGCGGCGTGGATGGCCTGTTCCAGTGTGTTCGAAAAAGATGGCACGGTACGTGCTCCTTTACTCTCGCGTCGAGGGGGTGAAACCCCCGCTCGATCGTGGCCTCATAGTGTTAAGTTTTGCTTTCCGCGGGCGGGTTTCAAGGAAATTCGCATCACCAGCGCGTGTTTGAGTAGGTGTGAACACGTCGAATGATCTGGAGCGGCGGCTAACGTATTGATACTAAGTTACTATATTCATGTCGCGTAGAGTCGGCATCAAAAAGTGTCTTTTTCGGCACGTATCCTGGCGAAGACCTGCGCCGGTGTTGCGCCGGTCATGGCGAGGGTTGCGGCGATTGCGGGCTCTGCGGCGCGCAGGAAAGGGTTGGTGGCCAGTTCTTCGGCGAGGCTTGAGGGCACCGTGGGCTGATCAGCGGCACGGGCGGTGGTGATCCGCTGGACCCGAGAGATAAGGTCTGGATTTCCCGGTTCAATGGTCAACGCGAACCGGGCATTGGCGGCGGTGTATTCATGGCCCGAGCAGACGAGGGTTTCCGGGGGCAGGGCGGCCAGCTTCTGCAAGCTGTCATACATCTGCTCCGGTGTGCCCTCAAAGAGCCGCCCACAGCCAAGCGCCATCAGGCTGTCAGCGGTGAACACCGCGCCTGCTTCGGGGAAATGGAAGGCGATATGGCCAAGGGAATGGCCTGAAACGTCAATGACATCGCCGGTAAGGCCGCCGATGGTCACTGTGTCACCCTCTGACACGGAATGATCCAGCGGCGGCAGGCGGTGGGCATCAGCGGTTGCGCCCCAAACCTTCGCGCCGGTGGCGGTGACCAATTCGGGGAGCCCATCAACATGATCCCAATGGTGGTGGGTAATGAGGATGTCGGACAGGGACCAACCTCGCGCCGCAAGCGCCGACTGGATCGGGGCCGCGTCGGGCACGTCCACACAGGCGGTTGCCCCGGTGCTGACGTCGTGCAGAAGGAAAGCGTAGTTGTCCGACAGGCAGGGAATTGTGACGATCTGGGTTTCACCCATGGTATTTGCGCCCTCCTTCGTTACCTTGTGAGTGGAGCCTGCACCGCGGGCATTGGGTATGCAAACGGGAAATCCCATGCATCTGGACGTGATCGACCTGCGGCATTTCTACTACCGCACGCAGCTGGGGCGAATCGCCCAGAAGGCGATACGTGAGCGGATGTTGAAGATGTGGCCTGATGCCAAGGGGCAGACCGTTGTGGGCTTCGGCTTCGCGGTTCCGTTGCTGCGGCCCTATCTGAAGGATGCGAAGCGGGTGATCGGGGTTATGCCGGCGGAGCAGGGCGTTATGCCGTGGCCAGCAGGGCATGATAACGTCAGCGTCCTGTGCCGGGAGGGGTTGTGGCCGGTCCAGACCGGGCAGGCGGACAAGTTGATCTGCCAACATGGATTGGAGACCACGGACCATCCGGCGGCGGTGCTGGAGGAATGCCAACGGGTGTTGGCACCCGGCGGACGGGCGCTGTTCATTGTGCCGAACCGGTCCGGCTTGTGGGCGCGCCGCGACGGGACACCCTTCGGCCATGGGCGGCCGTATTCCCTTGGTCAGCTGGAGGCACAGCTGAAGGACTTCGATTTTATCCCCGAACGCCATTCGGCGGCTTTGTATGCCCCGCCGTCCCCACGGCAGTTCTGGCTGCGGTCTGCTGATATTCTGGAGAAGTATGGCGGGCGGATCAGCGGCAACCGGGCGGGCGGAGTGATCTTGCTGGAGGCGTCCAAGAGGGTTCCGGCACGGCGCAAACCCGGACTGGCCGAACGGGTGCGTCGCCCGTTACGTGTGCTGGAGGGCAGCCCGACTCCGGTGGGAGTGTCCGGGCGGGATGTTTCAGAGCAGCCATAGGGCAGATTGGCCGGAGGGCAGAGCAGCCAGAGGGATGTCCGCGACAAAGGGCCCTAACAAAGCGGGGCAGCAAGAGGCGTGCAGGGTGCAGAATGCCAACTGCATGTTTGCGCACCGTACCGGAGGTTTTCCGCCCTCTTGGCGCGCAAACCTGTACCAACTTGCCAAGAATCGAGCCTTTGTGGTCCGCAATATCTATGGGCAAAGCGCCGCACAGCCATACAAAGCCTGCAAGTCACGGGAAACGTTGCGAATCTATCCAAAGTAATGTGCGGTAAGTGTGGTTGCAGCATTACAAACCCTCTGCTACACCGCGCTCGATTTACTGGGGAACGGGCGGTGCAGACCGCCTCGACACGACGTTGTGGGGGGTGGCACCAAGGTGCTCTGTCCGAAGTTGTGCATATGAAAGGGTGGACGTGAGCGAACCAGCTTCGATCTCGACCGGCATTGCCGCGCGTTACGCGACTGCGATGTTTGAACTGGCCTCGGAAGCCAAGGCGCTGCCCGCGCTTGAAGCGGATGTTGACGCAATTGACGCCGCACTGGCGGCTAGCGAAGATTTACGTGACCTGATCAATTCACCGATCTACAGCCGTGACGAAATGGCAAATGCCATTGGCGGCGTAGCTGACGCGATGGGTGTGGATGTGATGACGGCCAATACGCTGCGCCTGATGGCAGCCAAACGCCGTTTGTTTGTGGTGCCCGCCCTGGTGGCCGAGTTGCGCACCCGCATTGCCGATCACAAAGGTGAGGTCACGGCGGACGTTACGTCGGCCAAGGCCCTGACCAAGACGCAGATGGATGCGCTGACCAAATCGCTCAAGGCGCAGGTCGGCAAAACCGTGAAATTGAAAGCGACCGTTGATGAAAGCATCATCGGCGGTCTTGTTGTAAAAGTAGGCTCGAAGATGATCGACACGTCGCTCCGCTCCAAGCTGAATGCACTCCAGAATACCATGAAAGAGGTCGGATAATATGAGTATCCAAGCAGCCGAGATCTCTCAGATCCTGAAAGACCAGATCAAGAGCTTCGGGCAGGACGCCCAGGTCGCCGAAGTCGGGCGTGTTCTGTCCGTGGGTGACGGGATTGCCCGCGTATATGGCCTCGACAATGTTCAGGCCGGCGAGATGGTCGAATTTCCCGGTGGCATTCAGGGCATGGCCCTGAACCTGGAAGCTGACAATGTTGGTGTGGTGATCTTCGGGTCCGACCGGGACATCAAGGAAGGTGACACCGTCAAGCGCACCAACTCTATTGTGGACGTGCCTGCGGGCAACGGCCTGCTGGGGCGTGTTGTGGATGGCCTTGGCAATCCACTGGACGGCAAAGGCCCGATTGAAGGGTCCGAGCGTCGCGTCGCAGACGTGAAAGCGCCCGGTATCATCCCACGTAAATCGGTACATGAGCCGATGGCAACCGGCCTTAAATCCGTGGATGCGATGATCCCGATTGGCCGTGGCCAGCGCGAGTTGATCATTGGGGACCGTCAGACCGGCAAAACCGCTGTGGCGCTCGACACGATCCTGAACCAGAAATCCTACAACGATGCCGCCGGTGATGATGAGAGCAAGAAGCTCTATTGTATCTACGTCGCCATCGGCCAGAAACGCTCGACTGTGGCGCAGCTGGTGAAGAAACTGGAAGAGACCGGGGCGATTGAATACACAATTGTTGTGGCCGCAACCGCTTCTGACCCTGCGCCGATGCAGTTCCTGGCCCCTTACGCCGCCACTGCAATGGCAGAGTTTTTCCGCGACAACGGCCGCCACGCGCTGATCGTTTATGATGATCTGTCCAAGCAGGCCGTGTCTTATCGCCAAATGTCCCTGCTGCTGCGTCGCCCGCCGGGCCGGGAAGCCTATCCCGGTGACGTGTTTTACCTGCACTCGCGCCTGCTGGAGCGGTCCGCGAAGCTGAACGAAGACAATGGCAGCGGTTCCCTGACGGCGCTGCCGATCATCGAGACCCAAGGCGGCGACGTTTCGGCGTTTATTCCGACCAACGTGATCTCCATCACCGATGGTCAGATCTTCCTTGAGACGGAATTGTTCTTTCAGGGCGTCCGCCCGGCTGTGAACACCGGTCTGTCGGTGTCGCGGGTTGGGTCTGCCGCGCAGACGAAGGCGATGTCTTCGGTTGCTGGCCCGGTGAAACTGTCGCTGGCCCAATATCGTGAGATGGCCGCGTTTGCGCAGTTCGGATCGGACCTGGACGCCTCGACCCAGCAATTGCTGGCCCGTGGTGCACGCCTGACCGAGATGATGAAGCAGGCCCAGTATTCGCCCCTGTCCAACGCCGAGATCGTCACCATGATCTTTGCGGGCACAACCGGGTTCCTTGACAAGATTGCGGTCGCTGACGTGGGCCGGTTCGAGGAGGGGTTGTTGTCTTTCATGCGTGCCAAAAAATCGGACGTGCTTGATTGGATCACCAACGACGATCCGAAGATCAAAGGCGCGGATGCTGACAAGCTGAAAGCCGCTATCGCTGAATTCGCCTCTGACTTCGCATAAGGGAGATCGGGCATGCCCAATCTCAAGGACCTAAAGAACCGGATCGCGTCGGTCAAATCGACCCGCAAGATCACCAAGGCGATGCAAATGGTCGCCGCTGCAAAACTGCGCCGTGCGCAGGATGCGGCGGAGATGGCGCGTCCCTATGCCGACCGTATGGAGGCCGTCATGGGTGGCCTTGCATCTGCCGTTGGCAAATCGGACGGCGCGCCGCGTCTTCTGGCGGGCACCGGCAACGATGACGTCCATCTGTTGGTTGTCATGACCGGAGAGCGGGGCCTCTGCGGCGGCTTCAACTCCTCCATCGTGCGCAAGGCACGTGCCCATGCGTCTGAGTTGTTGGGCGCTGGCAAGACGGTCAAGATCCTGACCGTTGGCAAGAAGGGCCGTGAGCAGATCAAACGTGATCATGCTGACCGTATGATCGGCCATGTCGATCTGTCGGACGTCAAACGCCTTGGCTATTCAAACGCCGCCGATATCGCCACCGATGTGTTGTCCCGCTTTGATGCGGATGAGTTCGACGTGGCCACGATCTTCTTCAGCCGCTTTGAGTCGGTGATCTCTCAGGTGCCCACGGCCACCCAGATCGTCCCGGCGGTGTTTGAAGCGGGCGGCGCTGACGACAGCGGGACGCTCTACGAATATGAGCCCTCGGAAGAGGCCGTTCTGGAAGACCTTCTTCCACGCGGCATCGCCACACAGATATTCACCGCGCTCTTGGAAAACGGCGCCTCGGAGCAGGGTGCAAGGATGTCCGCCATGGACAGCGCAACCCGCAACGCAGGTGACATGATCGACAAACTGACCATCCAGTACAACCGTTCCCGTCAGGCCGTCATCACCAGCGAGCTGATCGAAATTATCTCGGGCGCGGAAGCGCTCTAAGTCACCGGAGACACGACATGGCAAATGCAGTCGGCAAAATTACCCAGGTCATCGGCGCTGTCGTTGACGTCCAGTTCAGCGGCGACCTGCCGCAGATACTGAACGCGATCGAGACCGAAAATGGCGGCAAACGTCTGGTGCTTGAGGTTGCGCAGCACCTCGGCGAAGGCACCGTGCGGACCATCGCGATGGATTCCAGCGAAGGCCTTGTTCGCGGTCAGGAAGTGACCGACACCGGCGGGCCGATCACCGTGCCTGTGGGCAAAGCGACCCTTGGCCGGATCCTCAACGTTGTCGGAGAGCCGGTTGACGAAGGTGGCCCGGTTGAGGCCGAAGAGCGCCGCAGCATCCATCAGGACGCGCCGGAATTTGCCGACCAATCAACCGAAGCCGAAGTGCTGGTTACTGGCATCAAAGTGGTTGATCTGCTCGCGCCTTACGCAAAAGGCGGCAAAATTGGCCTGTTCGGCGGTGCCGGTGTGGGCAAGACGGTTCTGATCATGGAATTGATCAACAACATCGCCAAAGTGCACTCGGGTGTGTCGGTGTTTGCCGGTGTGGGCGAGCGGACCCGTGAGGGCAACGACCTGTACCACGAGATGATTGAATCCGGTGTTATCGTCCCCGATAACCTGACGGAATCGAAGATCTCGCTGGTGTACGGCCAGATGAACGAACCTCCGGGTGCGCGGATGCGGATTGCTCTGGCGGGCCTGACAATTGCCGAGCAGTTCCGGGACGACACCGGCGCTGATGTTCTGTTCTTCATCGACAACATCTTCCGCTTCACGCAAGCCGGTTCCGAAGTGTCGGCGCTTCTTGGGCGTATCCCGTCTGCTGTGGGTTACCAGCCGACGCTGGCCACCGACATGGGCACGATGCAGGAGCGTATTACCTCCACCAAACGCGGCTCCATCACCTCGATCCAGGCCGTGTATGTGCCAGCGGACGACCTGACCGACCCGGCACCGGCCACAACCTTTGCCCACCTCGACGCGACAACGGTTTTGTCCCGTGCGATTTCCGAGTTGGGGATCTACCCGGCTGTGGACCCGCTCGACAGCTCGTCACGCCTGATGGACCCGACAATTGTTGGGCAGGAACATTACGACGTGGCTCGGGAAGTGCAGGGTATCTTGCAGCGCTACAAGTCGTTGCAGGACATCATTGCCATTCTGGGCATGGACGAATTGTCGGAAGAGGACAAGCTGACCGTGGCCCGCGCCCGGAAGATTCAGCGGTTCCTCAGCCAACCGTTCGACGTGGCGAAAGTTTTCACCGGCTTCGACGGCATTCAGGTGCCGCTGGAAGACACAATCGCGTCGTTCAAGGCGGTTGTGGCTGGCGAGTATGACCACCTGCCCGAGGCTGCCTTCTATATGGTTGGCGGCATCGCTGAGGCGGTTGCGAAAGCGGAACGTCTGGCGGCGGAAGCCGCGTAAGGAGCTATCATGGCGACCATGCAATTCGATCTGGTGTCACCGGAGCGGCGACTGGCCTCTTTTGAGGTTAACGAGGTTCAGATCCCCGGTGCTGATGGGGATCTGACCGCGATGCCTGACCATTCGCCGATGATCACCACCCTGCGCCCTGGCGTGTTGAAGGTATCGGGTGCGGAGGGAGAGAAATCTTACTTCGTGACCGGTGGTTTCGCCGATATCACCGGCCCATCCGCCACGATCCTGGCGGAGCGGGCAATGCCCATTGAAGAGGTGACCGCTGAGTTGGTGGAGGAGCTGATCTCTGCCTCGCAAGCGCGCCGTTCTGCGGCAAAAGACGGGGCAGCTGATGTGGCGGCGAAATATCACGCCGACCTGACGGCGACTTTGGACGCCATTGTCGGGCGCTAAATTGTCTGACCCTCCGGATTTTAGACCCAAATTGACCGCCCTCGGCCCTCCCGCCGGGGGCGTTTTGCCTCCAATTTCAAGAAATCACCCGGCGGGTGCGCTTTTCCTAACCCTTGCCGCGCATTTTGGCGTAAAACCGCGCTGGATAATCACGACTGCGCAATGAAACGCTTTACAAAAAACCTTCTATCCGTCGACCAGGGGTCGAGCGTCATGTTTTCGGACTTCGCCAACAACGGGCCAATGTGGTCCGGTGATGGCCCACGTGAATCTGTGACCAACGTGGAGTTTGGCGAGCCGTATCTTGAGCCGCCAATTGTTCATGTCTCGATCTCGATGTGGGACACCGGTGGTGACACCAACCAACGCGCCGATTTACGAGCGGAGAAGATCACCCCCACAGGTTTTCAGCTGGTGTTCCGCACCTGGGGTGACACCCGCATCGCGCGTATTCGCGCCGATTGGATGGCGATTGGTGAAGTGTCTGACGAGGATGTCTGGGACGTGGAGTAACCCGCCTGCGCCGATGCAGGCATGTGGCCCGTGCAGGCATGCGGCCCGTGCCCAAGTTACGTGGCGTGGAGCCGCAAGGGTAGAGCCGCAGGGTGGGTCCGCAGGGGTGGGTCCGGGATAATGCCTGAACCTGTGGAACCGCTGAACGGTCAGCTCCGCGCCGTCTGGCCGCAGCCCTGCTTGTTTGGGGGCGCGGCGCGCTTAACGTCCCCACATGCCGTTGGGGTAAAGCCCCTCGTAGATCGGCACCAAAGACGCGGTGTCAAACAGCGATGAGACGCTGGTTCCGTTCCAGATATTGAGGATCGCCTGGGCAAACATCGGCGCGGTCGGGACGATGCGGATGTTGGGGCAGGTGATGACAGCCTCCGTGGCCTCGATGGTGTCGGTGATGACCAGTGATTTCATCACCGAAGCTGTGATCCGCTCTACTGCCGGGCCGGACATGACGCCGTGGGTGATGTAGGAATGGACCTCGGTTGCACCCGCCTCCAGCAAAACTTCGGCGGCTTTGCACAGGGTCCCCGCGGTGTCGCAGATGTCGTCCACGATGATACATTTCTTGCCCGACACGTCGCCAATCACCGTCATCCCGGCGATTTCACCGGCCTTTTCGCGGCGTTTGTCCACAATGCTGAGTGGCACACCGATTCGAGAGGCAAGCTCGCGAGCCCGTGCCACGCCGCCGGTGTCCGGTGACACAATCATCACGTCACTCATGTCGCCGTTGAACTGGTGCAGGATATCGAGGGCAAAGATCGGTGAGGCGTAGAGGTTATCGACGGGGATGTCGAAGAAACCCTGAATCTGCGCGGCGTGCAGGTCCATGGTCAGCACCCGCTCGATGCCACCTTTGGCGATCATATTGGAGACCAGTTTTGCGCTGATCGGTGTGCGCGCCTTGGTGCGACGATCCTGGCGGGCGTACCCGAAATACGGGATCACCCCGGTGATGCGAGAGGCGGACGAGCGGCGCAGGGCGTCCGCCATGATCAGCAGTTCCATCAGGTTATCGTTGGCCGGTTTGGAGGTGGGTTGGATAATGAACATGTCCTCGCCGCGGACATTCTCATAGACCTCAACAAAAATCTCCCCGTCGTTGAAGCGCTCAACACGGGCGTCGACAAGGCCCACCTGCAACCCACGATGCATCGACATGCGGCGTGCAATAGATTCGGCTAACTTCTTGTTTGCGTTACCGGAAATCAGCTTCGGGTCTTGTGAAGTCATGTCGTGGGTCCCCTTTGGATGAGGGTTGTGGCCCGTCCCCAAACAGGCCCCCTCTGGCAGTTGACACCCCCTAGCACCCAGCCCACTTTTGCGCAAAGCCAAAACAGGCAGGCAAAGCCAAAACCGGCGCATAGCGCCAAAGGGGACCAATATGGCGCATATCGACTACTACTTTGCGACGATTTCACCCAACACCTACCTCGCAGGTCTGCGGATGGAGGAGGTGGTTGCCAAACGGGGCGCGACGCTGACCTACAAGCCGCTGGATATCATGGGGCTGTTTGGACGCACCGGGGGCATCCCGCCGGGTCAGCGCCACGAAAGCCGTCAGGCCTACCGGTTCCAGGAGATCCGCCGACAGGCGGTGAAGGTGGGCTTGCCGATCCATGTAAAACCGATGTTCTGGCCCACAAATCCTGCGCCTTCGTCCTACGCCTTGATTGCGGCGCAGAAGGCTGGCGGCGGTGATCTGGGGCAGCTGGTGTTTGCCCTCACACGGGCCTGTTGGGCGGAGCAGAAGAACATCGCCGAGGATGACGTGATTCGCGCGGCGTTGGAGGAGGCGGGGTTTGCCGGTGACCTCGTGAACAGTGGCATGTTGGCCGGGGCCGAGGAATACGCCCACAACCTGGAGGATGCGGTGGCCGCAGGCGCTTTTGGCGCGCCGTTTTATATCGTGGACGGGGCCGAACATTTCTGGGGTCAGGATCGGATCGAAGATCTGGACCTGTTCCTTGCCGGACACCCGTGAGCGTTCGCCATTGGGGGCGGGGCGCGGAGCTTGCATTGTTGCTACATTGCACCTTGGCGCAGGGAGGCGCCTGGGCGGGGCTGGCGCGGAAATTGCGCGGCCGTCTCAGCATGGTTGCGCCTGACCTGTTGGCCCATGGCCCATGGCCACGGGCCAGACCATGACCGCACGCGAGATTTCCACGATCAGGCCACTGCGGAGGCGGCCAGGCACCTGCCTGACGCGCCGTGCCACCTGATTGGCCACAGCTTCGGGGCAACCCTGGCGCTGCGCATTGCGTTGGATCAGCCCGCGCGCATTGCGTCGCTCACGTTGTTTGAGCCGGTGTTGTTCTGCGCGTCCAACGGCCCCGGACGCGCCGCCCATGATGGGCATTCCGCAGGCCTGCCCCGGGCGCTTGCCGGTGGCGACACAGCGGCGGCGGCACGGATATTCCTGGATCTGTGGGGCACGCAGAGCTTCGATGATTTGCCCGAGCGTCACCGCACTTACATCACCGACCGCATCTGGATCCCCGAGGTGACGGAACCCGCACTTGTTTACGACCGGGCGCATATCCTGGCGCGCTTGCCCCGGCTCATGACGCCAACCCTGTTGTTGCAGGGCGCAAATTCACCCCCTGTGGTCTCCGAGATCAATACCCGCCTTGCGGATGATCTGCCCAACGCGCAGTGCCACACCATCCCCAATGCCGGCCATATGGCCCCGATCACCCACACCCGCCAATCTGGCGCTGCTATCACGGCCTTCCTCGACAGGCTCTGAAGCCGCGCCCGGCGCCCGCGTTCAGATGGTCCTTCATCTGGCCAAAAATACCTCCGGGGAGGCGAAGCCGGGGGCAGCGCCCCTCCAACGGTGCCACCAATCACCTACCTAAC
>JAESTV010000081.1 GCA_016763475.1 Roseicyclus sp. | reverse complement strand
TGCGGGAGGCCGAGGGGAGGCCGGTGCGGGGGCTGGTTATTCCGCCGGGGTGGCTTCGTCTTCCGGCTCTTCTTCACCAATCAATGTCTCGTAACGGTCCAGAATCCAGCCCGGCACGTCGGTGGGGATCTGTGCCTCAACCCGGTCCTGCATGTTGGAGAACACAGCGGCTGAGCGGCTGTCTGAAATTGCAGCGATGGGTTCATCCCCGACAATCCGGTCATAAGCGATCAGCGCCACAACCACGAGCAATACGCCGCGCGCCACGCCAAAAAGGAACCCAAGGCCTGCATCAAGCCCGCCAAGGGCGGAGCGTTGCACCACAGATGAGAACAGCGGCGTGAACAGGGACACCACCACAAGTGCAATCACAAAGACGATCGAAAACGACGCCAGAATCCCCAACTCGCGGCTTTCGCCGATGAGGTCACCCAGAAACGGGATTTCCGAAATCAGGGGCAGGGCATTAGGCGCGAAGATGAAGGCCACAAAGGCCGCCGCGATCCAGCCGAGGATCGACATCACTTCGCGGATGAACCCGCGCGCATAGGCAAGGATTGCCGAGATCACGATGACCCCGCCGACGACGCCGTCAAAAATGGTAAAACCGTCCATGTCTGCCCTCATACTCAAGTCAGCGCGTTGTGTCGCGCCTGATTTTTCGTGGTCCGCGCGCGCCTAACCTGCCCCAAAGACATCCCCTACAAAAGTAGGGAGATCCCTATAAGTCTGGACTTTGACACCCGCATTATCCGCGATCCGGCACCCTGCCGGAGCGATTGCTGTCGAAAAACCAAGTTTCACCGCTTCTTTCAACCGATTTTCCGCCTGAGACACCGGACGGAGCGCACCTGACAGTGACAGTTCCCCGAAAACCACGGTTTCGCGCGGTAAAGCGGCATCTTCGCGGGCCGACAGCAGTGCCGCCGCAACCGCAAGGTCAGCCGCTGGCTCGGATATCCGCATTCCGCCGGCAATGTTGAGGTAAACATCGAGGCCCGCAAATGAGATGCCGGCGCGCGCTTCCAGCACGGCGAGGATCATCGACAGGCGGCTGCCGTCCCAGCCAACAACGGCGCGGCGCGGTTGGGACAGGTTGGAGGGGGCGACGAGGGCCTGGAATTCCACCAGAACCGGGCGAGTGCCCTCGATGCCTGCAAACACCACGGAACCGGGCGCGGGTTCTTCGCGGTCCGATAGAAACAGGGCGGAGGGGTTGGTGACCTCGGCCAAGCCTTTGCCGGTCATCTCAAACACGCCGATCTCATCCGCCGGACCGAAGCGGTTCTTGACCGAGCGCAGGATGCGGAACTGGTGGCCGCGTTCGCCCTCGAAATACAGCACGGTGTCGACCATATGTTCGACCACACGCGGCCCTGCGATCTGGCCGTCTTTGGTGACATGGCCGACCAGCATCACCGAGGTGCCGCGGCTTTTAGCAAATGTGGTCAGTTCGTGCGCCGACGCGCGGACCTGGGAAACGGACCCAGGGGCGGAGGCCACAGTATCAAGCCACATGGTCTGGATCGAATCGATGATCGCAAGGTCGGGGGCTTCGGCCTCCAGCGTGGTGAGGATGTTGCGCAGGTTGGTTTCGGCGGCAAGCAGCACGGCAGAGCCTGACAGGCCAAGGCGGTCGGCGCGCATACGCACTTGTGCGGTGGCCTCTTCACCCGAGACGTAAATCACTTTCATGCCCTGGCGCGCAAACGCGGCGGCGGCTTGCAGCAGCAGGGTGGATTTGCCGATCCCCGGATCGCCGCCGACCAGGGTGGCGGACGCAGGCACCAGGCCACCACCAAGCACGCGGTCAAACTCTGCCACGCCAGAAGATTTCCGGGGTGGCGGTGTTTCTTTGGCGCGCAAATCACTCAGCACCATCTTGCGGCCTTTGGCAGCCCCAAGGGCCGCTTTGCCCGGGCCAGTGCCAAGGGGGGCTTCTTCGGTGATCGAGTTCCATTCGCCACATTCAACACACCGACCCGACCACTTCTTGTGGACGGCGCCGCAGGCGTTGCAGGTGAACTGGGTGACGGGTTTGGCCATGGCGCGGGTTTAGCGGAGGGGCTGCGGGAGGGCTAGGGGCGGATCGGGTTTACGTGCGGGGCTGTCGGCAAGTGATGGCAAGGCGGCCTTGTTTGGGGTGGGCCATTTTCAATGGTGATGCTTGGATAGGTTCATGTTTCGTTTACCAACAGAGGTCTGTGGGCTTTTTTGTGCGATTACCGATAAAATTTCGTCAAAATTTACCAAAGCCTAAGGAGTCGCGGGGGAAAGGTGGTGCCAGATTGAAGCAACCACAACGAGTATCCCATGGCCCATATACCCTCACGCGTTCTGATCTCCAGCGCCACCTTTGCCCTTGGCTGCGGGTTGGTCAGCGCACAAGCCTCGCCGCTGTCTACCGACACGATCCAGATCACCGGGGATGACCCGGCCTATGGGTTTAACGCCGGCTACAATTATCAGGTCGTCGATCTGACCGTGACCGATGCGGCGGCGTTCACCTTTGATGTCACACGCCTGATCCGGCTGGATACTGACGCGCCACTGACGATGAATGTGTTGGCGTATCTGTTTCGGGTCGGCGATGTGCTGCCGGTGAACCCGACCTCCCAACTGGATCATGAAAACGCGGCGGATGCGGTGGCGCGGATCTCGGACGGGAACCCGAATGGAGAGGCGCCGGTCACGGCCACAGATCTGGCCGCGGGTCCATTAACGGACGGGCAATACCAATTGGTCATCGCGCCGTTTGATCTGTTTGGATCCCAGGGTGACCAGGAACTGACATTCTCGGTCACCGGTGGGGTTCTGGTTCTTTTGCCCACAACGGCGCAGGAGATGGCGCAACTGGCGTATTCCAATGGCCTGGGTTCACGGATGGCGGCTGGGGGCGCGGCTAACACAGCCGGGCGGCAAGGCCGGTTAAGCCTTGCGACACGGAATGCCGCGGGCACACACGGATTTCGGCGCGCGTCGGTGAGTAGCGGTTTGGCGGTTGCCGCGTCGAGCCGGGGGGCAGGTCCCGCGCCGGGGTTGGTGGGCAACACCTATACGTGGATCGAGATCACCGGGTTCGAACTGGACGACAGTGCAACGGATCGCGGGATCATCGGGCGCGGCCTGCAGATCGGCGCTGATTGGGGGATTGGCGACACCTGGGTTGCGGGCCTGTCATTTGCGGTTGATGCCATCTCCAGCGGCGGGGCTGGCTTCACCCAGGAGGGTGTGCTGCGTACGATCCAACCTTATGTGGCGTTGGAGGCAGGGGCGTTTCACGGGGAAGCCTCGCTCCTGTGGGGCTGGGGGGATTTCACCCAGACCTCCATCGGTGGCACCGGCACCGGCGAAAGTGAGTTGCGCGCCGCTTCGCTGAGCATCGGCTACGACTTTGCGGCCTGGGGTGACACGGTTTTGACGCCGAGTTTCGCGGCACTATACGGGGAAGAGCGGATCACCGGCACTGGTGGGACATTGGCCGGGGCAGCAGAGATGCGGGTGGCGTTCACCGAATTGTCCCTTGGTACAACTCTGTCACGTGGTTTTGGCAACGGGTTAGATGGCAGCATCGGCGTGTACGGGGATTGGGTTGATATTGGCGGCGACGGCGTTCTGGTGGATGAATTGTTTGCGGACCACGGGTGGTCTGGCCGGGTTGCAATTGGCCTCTCGGGTGAGATGCCGAACGGGCTGGGGATACAAACATCGGTTGAGTTGGGTGGGTTGGGATCAGATGCACGCGCGATACGCGGCGCGTTGCGGGTTGCGTTCAGGTTCTGATTGGCGGCATCTGATCACGCCCGCGTGGCTTTGTTTGCATGGGCGGCGCGGGTGGTGAGCAGGGATATGACAAGGGACGCCAACACGCAGGCGGTGAACAGCCACAGGCCCCAGGCGGTTTCGACCCGCCCGATGGAGAGGCCTTTGGCAAGAGTGATATAGACGGCAATCAGGAACACATCAGCCATCGCAAGTTTGCCGGCAATCTCGAGCGCGGGTAACAGGCGTGTGGGCGCGCGGGAGAGGTGGATCAGCGCCAGGCAGATGGTTTTGAGCATCGGTGCGATCAGCGCGAAAATGGCGACGAGGGCCGCCAGGGCGTATTCGGAGTCGCTCCAGAGGGAGCCCAGCGCCGAGAGGATCGAGATTTCCGAGAGATTGAAGAACGGCAAAAGCCCGGCGCGCATCAAAGGCGCGATCCAGGAGACCGGGAACAGGACCAGCAGGCAAAGATTGGCGGCGATCAGGGCGCGGTGCATGGAGGGGGCCTATGATTTTGGTTGTGGAGCTCAGGATGTGTGGGTTTTGCGCGCGCGACGCAAGGAGTGGGGAGGTTTCCAGGAAAACGGAGCCGCGGGCGCGGCATTGTTTTTGGTCAGAGCCCGCCGTTGGCGGGGTGGGGGCGCTGCCCCCGTCCTGCGGACTCCCCCGGAGTTTTTCGGCCAAGATGAATGGGAGAGGCTGCTCAGGTGAGTTGGCGGTAGGTGATGATGGCCGCACTTGTGATCAGGGTGGCGGCGAGGCGGGGGAGGTCTTGGCGCGATGTGGCTGCGTCCCGGATCTCGGTCAGGGCCATGTGGCTGCCGTAGGCGAGGCCTGCGGGGAACAGAAGTGCGATCAAGGCGACGATACTGGGCAGGCCGATGAGCGCACCCAGGAGGACCACACAGACAAGTGCGATCATGGCGGGGACGAGGTGGGTCAGTAGCTCAACTGCGGCAGGGACGTGGGCGCCTGTTTCGAGGCGGCGTGCGTGGATCAGCCATGACGCTCCGGTGAGGGCGGCGTAGGTCCACAGGAGTGTGGCGGTTGCTTCGATTGCGGCGATGGCGGTGATCATCGGGGGAGCTTAGCACGCAAGGCTTGCCCCGTGGCCTGCGGAATTGGCGGCGGGGTGGTGATGCCGGGGGGCGGGGATGGCGGCGATGGCTGGGAG
>JAESTV010000080.1 GCA_016763475.1 Roseicyclus sp. | reverse complement strand
TCGGAACGCCGGGTGACGGCGGACCAAGCACGGACCCCGCCTTCCGCCCGCAACCCAATGCCGATTATGACGCCTGGTTGCCCGGATTCCGCGCCCGCGCCCGCGCTGCGGGGATCACCGAGAGCGCGTTGGACCGCGGCCTTGATGGCGTAGGTTACTTGCCCGGTGTGATCGAGCGTGACCGCAACCAAACCGAGTTTCGCCGCAGCACCGAGGATTATCTGGCCCTTGTCGCCTCAGATGAAGATGTCCGCCTTGGCCGCCAGCGCTTCGCGGCGCAGCGTAACGTTTTGAACGATGTGGAGGCGCAATATGGTGTGTCGGCTCAGATCTGTTGCGCTGTATGGGGTGTGGAAAGCGCCTATGGCACCCGGCTGGGGGATATTCCGGTGATCTCGGCGGTGACAACCCTCGCGTGGGAAGGACGGCGCGGGCAGTTCTTTGAGGCGCAGGCAATTGCGGCGCTGCGCATTGTGCAAAACGGCGATACCACCCCGGAGCGGATGTTGGGTTCCTGGGCCGGGGCGATGGGACATACGCAATTTATTCCAACAACTTACGAGGAATACGCTGTCGATTTTCGCGGCGATGGGCGGCGCGATATCTGGGCAAACGACCCAACCGATTCCCTTGCCTCCACCGCCAGCTACTTCAACCGTTTCAACTGGCGCACAGGGCAGCCATGGGGGATGGAGGTTGCTTTGCCCACAGGATTTTCGGCCTCCACCGGGCGCAACAACCGGCGCGACGTGGCAAGTTGGACCGCACTTGGCGTGCGCCGTGCAGGTGGCGGGGCGCTGCCTGACCACGGGTCGGCGGCGATCCACGCGCCGGGTGGCGCGGGCGCACCCGCTTGGATTTTGTATCACAATTTCAATGTGATACTGCGTTACAACGCGTCGGTGAACTACGGCATTGGCGTGGGATACCTGTCGGACCGGATCAACGGCGGCGGAGTTTTGCAGCAAAGCTTTGGGCCGGATGCATCGGGCCTGACCCAGGCGCAACGGACCGAGTTGCAAAGCCTCCTGAACCGCGCCGGGTTTGACGCGGGCACCCCTGACGGTGTTGTCGGATCAGGCACAGAGGCAGCGATCAGCGCCTATCAATCCGCCAACGGCTTGCCTGTCACCGGCGCGCCGTCACTGGCGCTTTTACAGCGATTGCGCTGAGCCAAAAGCCGTTCCATTTACACCCTAACTCGTCCCATTTGGTACAATAGGGCCATTTGGTACAATAGGGCCGCGGGATGGTTCCCAAGCGGGGCACCCCGGCCCCGCCGTTAACCCGGCCAGACGTCGCTGAGCGGATAGCGATCGCGTTTTCGGGTCAACTCGAGGTTGCCAAGCGGCGTCCACCCCGCAACCACCACATCAGCGCCATCACGGCGGAACGCCTTCTTGACGGCATCCTCCAACTGGCGACGCTCTTTCTTCGGCATCGGCGCCAGGTCCAAGGTGATTTGCCCACCCAAACCCTTGATCCGAAATAATCTGGGCAGGTCACGAACCAAAGCCAGGTTTGCCTTCAACCCCGCCGCCATCGAATGATCAGACCCGGTGTTCACATCCACCGCAATCAACGCCCGTGTGGTCTCGATGAACGCATAAGCGCCGCCAGACAGCGCTTGCCGGGTGGCCAACGCGCTTTCCACCGCGTCCAATACGCCATGATCCTCAAATCCGCCCTCGATCACCTCATCAGGCGCGGCCCATTCGCGCCATGCCAATGTGTGTGCGTCCTCTGCGTCCAGCAGCCATTCCGGCTCACCTTCGCTGGTCCCCAACACCAAGCTGGCGGCCTGACACATCTCGGCGATATCATCGAGCAACTCACCGGCCTCAACCGCCTCGGAGGAGGAGCGCACGATCAATCCATATTCGTCACTTGCCGCGCGGCTTTCGTGGGCAATTTCCAGCAACCGGTCCCGTTCAGCTTCATCGCGGATCGAGCGGCTGATATTCAGGCCCGGCTTGAATGGGGTCACAATTGCGTAGCGGGATTTGAAGATCAGATCCGGGGTCACGGGGATGGCTTTTCCCGGCTCGGACACACCCGAGACCTGGACCCAGAACGTATCACCGGGCGCGATATCCCTGGCGCGGCGCAGGTACCCCGTCAGCCCGTCCCCCAGATGCAGGGTGATCCCCCCCTGCCCTTTCAGCGGACGATCCGCACGCGCCAACGAGATTGCACCAACACCCGGCGCGGCATCTGCCGGCGGGTCGATCAGCACGTCTTCCAGACGCCCATCCACCATCAGGGCAGCGGCACGGCGCCCGCCCACTTCATCGAGCAGGACAACGCGGCCCTTCACAGGCGCCACACCGGGCAACCAGCCCCCTGCAACAGCTGCGCGGTCTCTGCCAATGGCAGGCCCATAATTGCGGAGTGAGAGCCGCTGATCCACGGAATGAACGCCCCGGCAGGCCCCTGGATCGAGTATCCACCGGCCTTGCCGCGCCAATCATCCGTGGCAATGTAGGCCTCAAGTTCCAGGTCACTCAAGCGCTTCATCTTCACCCTGCTTTCCACAACCCGCACCGACAACCTGTCGCCAAGCCTCACGGCCACGCCGGTGTAAACCCGATGCCGCCGCCCGCCGAGCAGCCGCAGGAACGCCCGCGCCTCATCTGCGTCCGCAGGTTTCCCAAGGATCCGACGGCCTGCCGCCACAGTGGTATCAGCGGCCAGGACCACGTCATCGGGTGCGGCCTCCACAGCCAGCGCCTTTGCGCGAGTGATCCGCTCCACATAGGCGCGCGGAAGCTCGTCCTTGTGGGGGGCTTCATCAATGTCAGGTGGGCGCACCGCGTCAGGTGTCAGGCCCAGCACCGCCAGCAATTCCAGCCGTCGCGGACTGCCGGAGCCAAGGATCAAACTCATGAAATATCTTTACCCAACGCAATTTTCGCAGCCGCGTTGTAGTCCCGTTGCAGGCGTTCCATCCGGCGCATGTCTTTGCCGGGCGGGAGAACCAGTTCGGCTTTCTGGCCTTTGAAGTGGGTGTTGCGCCATTTGAACGTATCCACGTTGTCCCCAATTGCGGCCCATTTCCGAACGTCCGCATCGTCAGTGAGCAAGAACCTTGGGGCGCGACGGGTTGGCTTGGGGTTCAGGTAGTCGAACGCCCAACCGGCATCTCGCACGAACACAACTGTGGCCTCACCGTCAATTGGTGGCGTGATATCCACAAGCCTGCCGTCACGCTCCACAACCGCGTGGCGCACAGCCTCCAGCCAAAACCCGGTGAGTTCCCAGATCAGCCAGCCAAAGACCGGAGACCCATCCCCGGCCATGATGACATTGAAGAAACACTGGTCCTCAATTGCGTCGTCGCCGGGTGACACATCAACAAATTCTGCAACGCCATCCCCCAGGGTCCTGGCATAGGCCAAAACCTTATCGTTGATCGCGGCAGGTGTTGTTATGGATCGCTCAACACTCACTTGAAGCGATAGTTGATACGGCCCTTTGTCAGGTCGTAGGGTGTCATTTCCACCTGGACTTTGTCGCCTGCCAGAACCCGGATGCGGTTTTTCCGCATCTTGCCTGCCGTATGCGCGATGATCTCATGGCCGTTTTCGAGCTCGACCCGAAATGTCGCGTTTGGCAGGAGTTCCTTCACGACACCAGGAAATTCGAGCATCTCTTCCTTAGCCATGGTCACTCCATAAATTGCGCCCCGAGGTTGGGGCAGATGGCGGCTAAATGCGCCTAAACCCCAAAGGTTTCAAGGCAAATCTCCGCGATCCGAGAAAAGCCCTGCGCGGATGCGGCTTTCTGGCCAATGGGCGTGGTTGAACACGGCGCCTTCGGTGCGGACACGGCTGACAGAGGCAAGGTCCACGTCAGCGTATGTCCAACCAGGTTTGTTCAACACACCCTCGGCAATGACGCCGCTTGGCGGGAAACCCAGATCAGGCGGGCCGTACACCGCCGCCGCGCCGATGTTTTCGTCAATCACCGGGCACCACGGCGCGGCCCCAACTGTTGGTGATTGCACAACGATGCACTGGCTTTCCAGCGCCCGTGCCATGGCCCCGATGCGCACCCGGGTATAGCCGGCAAACGCGCCGGTACACGATGGCACAAGGATGATCTCCACCCCTTGCTCCACCAAAGCCCGACCCAGCAACGGGAATTCGGCGTCGTAACAGATCAGGATACCGATCCGCCCAGCGGGGGTGTCAAACACCGCCAGCGGCTCACCGGGGACAACATTCAGGGCGTCACGTTCATACCGCGTCATCACCTGCTTGTCCTGATACCGATGCTCGCCGTCCGGTCCCGCCAACCACGCACGGTTCACCGGCCGCGCAGCGCCTTGGTCAAACACCGGTCCCGAACCGCTCAGGATTGTGACGCCATAGGTCTGTGCGTGTTTGCTGGCCAGCCGGTCAGCCTGTTCAGACCATCGTGATGCGGCGCGCAAGCTGGCCTCATGGTCACCCGCCTCATGGTCACCCGCCTCATGATCAGTGGCGACACCCGCGCCATCAAGCGCTGCCAATTCCATGCGCGCGTATTCAGGGAACACCAACAACTCCGCGCCCTGCCCCGCCGCCTCTGCAACCCATGCGGTTTGCTTGTCAGCGTAGGCTTGCCAGTTCGCCAGCAATTCAGGCGGGTATGCAGCGGTGGCTATCTTCATAAGGCATTGATCCAGAATTGCGGGGGCTTCGTGGTGCCCATCACATCATCAACATGGCGCCAGTGAAATCGCGCCCGTGAAATTGCGCGCTTGCGTGGTCCGGCGCGACATATCCGCGACACTGGATTCCCAGCGTCATGGACCTTCAGGCGCTCCAAAGCGCGCTGTCATCCGCTCCACGATCTGATCTCGCGCTTGCCGGTAGGCGGTCAGTTTCGCGTCCCGCGTCTCGCCCAATCCGGTGGGATCAAGGATCGGCCAATATTCCACCTCGATATAGAAATGCCGGGTCATATCCAGCGCCCGGCGCTGGCTGGCGGGAGACAGCGCCACAATCAGGTCAAAGCCCGAAAGATCGTCACCCCATTCCTGCATCTCATCAAACGAGCGGACCCGGTGGCGCTCCAGCTCGACATCAACCTCGGCGCACACGGCTACGGCAAAGCCGTCGATCTCCAACTCGTGTTTTACGCCGGCCGATTGCACATAGGCCCGGTGCCCGTAGAACCGCTTCATCAACCCCTCGGCCATCGGTGACCGGGTTGAATTGTGGTCACAGCAGAACAGAACCGATTGCGGGAAGGCTGTTGGCGGGGTGCCGGGGGGAGCGGCGCCGGGAGAAGGGCTGTCGGAAGGAGGGGTGCCGGGGGTCACCTGGGTCACGCCCCGAAATGCAGAACGCAGATCAGGGTGAACAGGCGTCGCGCGGTGTCGGTATCAATACCGGCCTTACCCTCAAGACGCTCCTGCAACAGGCGTGCGCCCTCGTTGTGGATCCCACGCCGCGCCATATCAATCACCTCGATCTGTGAAGGCGCCAACTTCTTGACCGCATCGAAATAGGCCTCACAAATCTGCCAATAATCTTTCACCACCTGCCGAAACGGACTCAGCGACAGGTGGAATTCCGCAGCCTTTGCGCCGTCTTCGGTGTTGATATCAAACACCAACCGCTTGTCGCGGATCGCAAGGGTCACGCGGTAAGGTCCGGTGGGGGCATCCTGGCGCGGCAGGGTGAACGTGTTCTCCTCCAGCAAATCGAAGATCGCCACTTTGCGTTCCTGCTCGATCTCGGGTGTTGGTGCGGGCAAGCCTTCGGTGTCGATCTCGATATGGCAGATATGCATCGTCATTTCCCGTCTTCCATGTTCAACCGCGCCAGCCGCGCCGCCACGGATGCCCCATGGGCGCCAAGCCCTTCGGAGGCCGCAAGCACCTCTGCGGCCGGGCCAATTGCCTTCAACGCGTCCGGTGTCATACGTGCCACCGTTGTCCGCTTCATGAAATCCAACACGCTCAGCCCACTCGAAAACCGCGCCGAGCGTGCCGTGGGCAGCACATGGTTCGGCCCGCCGATGTAATCGCCGATCGCTTCCGGTGTCCATTGGCCAAGGAACACCGCACCTACGTGGGTGATTTTGGCGAACAACGCTTCGGGGTCGGCGACACACAACTGCAAATGTTCCGGCGCGATGCGATCCGACAACGCCGCCGCCTGGGTAAGGGTGTCGCAGATAACCACCGCCCCATTGTTGCGCCAGCTTGGGCCAGCGATGGCCGCACGGGGCAGCGTTTCCAATTGACGGGATACGGCGTCTGCCACGGCTGCGCCAAAAGCCGCATCATCGCTGATCAGGATCGACTGGGCGCTTTTGTCGTGTTCCGCCTGGCTCAGCAGGTCTGTGGCGATCCATTCGGGGTCATTATCCTTGTCCGCAATCACCAGGATCTCTGACGGCCCCGCGATCATGTCGATGCCGACCTTCCCGAACACCCGCCGCTTGGCGGCGGCCACATAGGCATTGCCGGGGCCGGTAATTTTATCAACCGCCGCAATGGTTTGGGTCCCATAGGCCATGGCGGCGATCGCCTGCGCCCCGCCGATGCGGTACACC
>JAESTV010000006.1 GCA_016763475.1 Roseicyclus sp. | reverse complement strand
GTGCTTTCGTCAGACACGCTGACCCGCATCGCGGAGGCGTTGGAACGGCTACGCCCACCGCCCGCCGAGGCACCGGATTGGACAGCGGCAGAGGCGTTTGTCTGGCACGCTGATCCCGACCGGCTGGAGCCTGTTGCGGAGGTGAACCGGGTTGAGCTGGCGCTGTTACATGGCATCAACCGTGCCCGTGACACGTTGCTGACCAACACCCGCCAGTTTGCCCGCGGCCTGCCTGCCAACAACGCGCTGTTGTGGGGGGCGCGGGGGATGGGGAAATCCTCGCTGGTGAAGGCGGCCCACGGAGCGGTCGCCAGGGAGCTGCCTGGCCTGAAACTGGTTGAGATCCAGCGGGAGGATTTGCCATCTATCGGGCGGCTTCTCAGTTTGCTGCGTGGCACGGATGTGCGGGTGATCCTGTATTGTGATGACCTATCGTTCGGCCACGACGACCAGCATTATAAGTCTCTAAAGGCGGTTTTGGACGGCGGCGTGACCGGGCGGCCTGACAACGTGGTGTTTTACGCCACCTCAAATCGCCGCCACCTGATGCCCCGCGACATGATCGAAAATGAGCGTGGATCGGCGATCAATCCCTCCGAGGCAGTGGAAGAGAAGGTTTCACTGTCTGATCGCTTTGGCCTGTGGCTCGGCTTCCACACCTGTGATCAGGACGCCTATCTGACGATGATCCGCACCTATTGTGACGCTTACGGCGTGCGGATTTCGGACGAAGAGTTACGTGCCGAGGCGGTTGAATGGCAGGCCACACGTGGATCCCGGTCGGGCCGGGTGGCGTGGCAATATTTCACTGACCTTGCAGGCCGTCGCGGCGTATCACTGAACGGCTGAACGGCTGAACGGCTGAACGGCAAGTGGGGAGGGGGGCCAGCCCCCCGTCCTTACGGACTCCCCCCGAGGTATTTTTGGCCAGATGAAGGGACCAGAGCCTATTGCGTCGCGGCGCGGATTTTCTTGAGCAATTCGGCGGTTTCCGGGTCGTCTGCTATCGGGTCGTCTGCTATCGGGCCAACTGGCGCTGTTCCCTGGGGCGCAGTTTTTGGTGCCACCTCGGATGTGGCGTCATCGGGGGGCGGCGGTTTGTGTGGGGCACCCGGCACATGTGCATCAGGCGAAGGCTCCCGGCGCAATTCATCGGGCCGACGCGGCGTGATCGGCGCGGCAGATGCAGCAAGCGTGGCGGCTGCGATATGGGCCGCTTCCGCCGCCTCCATAACCTTCAATGCACGCCGATCCATAAGGCGTCGCCAGGCGCTTGGGACCGTCGCAATTGCCGCCATCAGCGGCAGTGACAGGGGCAGGGTGGGGACATCTGCCGCCGGGTTCAGCCGCTCATAAGAGCGGTCAGGGTGCAGGTGATGTTCTGAATGAGCCGGCGCGTTCATCATCAGGTAAGACGAGAAGCCCTTGGGGGCGTTCCAGCTGTGGTGCGCCGCGACGGGCTCAACGCGGCCATTGGGCAGGATCAGGCGTTGCAAGCCGTAGTGCTGTACGTAATCCGACAACAGAATCTGCGCCCCGGTCAGCGCACCAAGACCCACCAGCACCACACCGCCAAAGGGGCCTGCAAGCACCATGATCAGGACCAGCGACAGCACTGCGCCACCGATCCAGACCCAATAGGGGTTGGTGATATGGTTTGGCCCACGGCCCCGGCGCTCAAGGCGTTCAACCTCACTGATAATTCCGGCCTCAAACGATCCGCGCCAGGCGCGGGGCAGGTATTCCCAGAAACTCTCACCGGGGTGAGGGGTGTTTGGGTCCGCCTCGGTGCCCACATGGCGATGATGCACCAGCCGGTGGGCCGAGACATGGTGGCCAAACCCGACGCTGGTATAAGTTGCAGCGCCAAGGGCGCGCAGGGCGGCCGAGTGGCGGTGGATCAACTCGTGGGCATTGGGGTGGCTGACCTGCCCAAAAAACGAAGCCGTGGCGAGGAAAAGCGCACCCCCCTGCCAGAACGCAAGCCCGCCGGAGGCAAGGGCTGAGGTGGTGGATATCTGGATCAGAATGTGGCCAATTGCAAGGATAACCGACAAGGTGTCGGCCCATGGCTTGGTCTCTTCTTCCGGTGCCACGGGTGTCGGCGGGGCCAGCAATTGGTCCGCAACCAGGGCCACCAGCGTCAGCCAGATCAACGCCATTATGGCAAATCCGCCCCAAACCGTGCCCGCTGCGATCAACAGGACCATCGGCGGCAAGGTGATCGCGGCATATCGGGCAATGACGGGCATTGTCTCGCGTTCCTTTGGTCGAATTTGGCTCCCCGCGCGTATGGCGGGGCATTTTGGCGAAAGAATGGCGCCGCGACGCGGTTGGTCCAAGAGCGTCCAGGCATAGTAATGCGCTTGGTCTTGAACCTGAAACCTCAAAGATCACCTTTCTGCGCTTGAGCCGAAGGGGAGAGGTTGCGAAAAGTGATTCAAGTTTAAGCCGAAGCGCTGTAGGTGGGTCTGAACAGCTTTGAATACAGGGTGCCCATGTCCTTTTTCCGCAAAATGAAGGATCGGATGTTCAAATCCTCGTCTAAATTGGACAAGGGGTTGGATGCGATCATTGAAGAGGGTGCCGCTGAGGAGGCAATGGATCAAGACGCCTCGGGAGGCGGTCCGCAGGCGGAGGGTTTGCAGGACAGTCCGGTTGCGCCGCCCACCGATTTGCCCACCGATTTGCCTGTTGCGCCGCCGGTTGCGCCGCCTATCCGTGAAGCGCGGGACGCAGTTGATCCGGTCGCGGTTGCGGAACCTGAGCCTGAGCCGCCCTTAGCCAAGCGATCCGAACCCGAGCCAACCCCAACCCCATCTCCTGCCCCAAAAAAACCCGGCCTCCTTGGCCGTCTCATGGGGCGTACGTCCGAGCCGCGCCGGGCGTTGGATGATGACATGCTGGAGCAGTTGGAGGAGTTGTTGATTGCCTCGGATATGGGTGTCGACATTGCCCTGCGGGTGACCGCAAACATGGCTGAAGGGCGGCATGGAAAACTCCTGTCTTCCCGTGAAATCAAAGAGTTGCTGGCCGCCGAGATCACCTCAGTGATGGACCCCGTTGCCCGTCCGATGCCGATCTACCCCAAGACACCGCAGGTGGTGCTGTTTGTGGGTGTGAACGGATCGGGCAAGACCACAACCATCGGCAAACTCGCCAGCCAGTTCCGGGCGGCGGGTAAGGAGGTTGTGATTGCGGCAGGTGACACGTTCCGCGCCGCTGCGGTGGAACAGCTGCAAGTCTGGGGAGACCGGGCAGGTGTGCCGGTCTTGACCGCGCCCGAAGGGTCGGACCCTGCGGCCCTCGCCTATGACGCGATGGTCAAGGCAGAGGCTGACGGCGCCGACTTGCTGTTGATCGATACCGCAGGCCGGTTGCAAAACCGTGCGGATCTGATGGAGGAATTGGCCAAGATTGTTCGTGTTATCCGCAAACGTGACCCTGACGCACCGCACAATACGTTGCTGGTTCTGGATGCCACCACGGGCCAGAATGCGCTTCGTCAGGTGGAGATTTTTGGGCAGATAGCGGACGTCTCGGGGCTGGTGATGACCAAACTCGATGGTACGGCCAAAGGTGGCATTCTGGTTGCGCTGGCTGACAAGTTCGGCCTGCCGATCCATGCCATCGGTGTGGGGGAACAGATTGATGATTTGCAACCTTTTGACCCGCAGGACTTTGCCGATGCCCTGGTAGGCCTTGATCGTTCATGACGTCTATCCACAGACCCTGTGGATAACTTATCCACCATGGGCGCCTTTATCCAATCCATCGAAGGTACCCCTCAGGGGGCCACTCTTGCGCTGATCCTCGCCCTTCTGGCGGCGGTGTTGCACGCGATATTCGGGGCACTTCAGAAAGGCCGCCACGACCCGCTGCTGGCCCGTGGTGCCATCGATGCCAGCTACGGCATCATGGCCGCACCAATTGCGCTGTTTGTGGTCCCTTGGCCCGAACCGCATATGTGGCCGATCTTTGCTGGCGCGTTTGTCATCCACGGCGGTTACAAATGGGCGGCCCTGAGTGCGTACAGGCGCGGCGCTTACACCGTTGTCTACCCGGTGATGCGTGGCACCGGGCCGCTGTTCACCGTTATTGGCGCCTGGCTGATCTTTGACGAAACGTTTAACGGCATCCAGTGGCTTGGCGTCGGCGTGCTGCTGGCGGGCCTCTACGGCCTCGCCGCCTACAATATGGCGCGGGTCACGGTTGCGCGGGACACACTTGTCCCGGCCCTGGCGCTTGCGGTCCTGACCGGCCTGTTCGTCGCGCTCTACACCACGTTCGACGCCTACGGCATCCGCGCCACCTCGGATCCTTTCACCTTCCTGGCGTGGTTTTTCTTCTTCGACGGGCTGCTGTTCCCGATCCTCGCGGCGCGGTTCTACATCAGCATGGACAACCCACCGACACTTGCCCCGCTTGCCCTGCGCGGCATCATCGGCGGCTTCATTGCCTTCGCCTCTTTTGGCTCGATCATGCTTGCCACCCGTCTTGGCCAGGTCGGAGAGGCCGCCGTTCTGCGTGAGACATCCACCGTTTTTGCAGCCCTCATCGGCTGGCTTTTCTTGCGCGAACCCGTCGGCCCGGTGCGCGCTGCATTGATGGCTTTGATCGCGGCGGGTGCGGTGATAGTTGAAGCCGCAGGATAGGAGCGACCATGTCAGAACGTGAGATTAACCCTTGGCTGAAAAACGGCTTGGAACTGGGCCCGCCGATCCTGTTCTTCATCGCCTACCTGCGCCTGCAAGATCGCACGGTCACCATCGGCGGTACGGATTATGACGGCTTCATTCTGGCGACGGCCCTCTTCGTGCCGATCCTTCTGGCGTCAACTGCAATCCTGTGGAAGCTGACCGGGAAAATATCGCGTATTCAGGTGTTTACGGCAATCCTGGTGGTGTTTTTCGGCGCGCTCACGGTCTGGTTTAATGATGATCGCTTCTTCAAGATGAAGACCACAATCGTCTACGCCTTCTTCGCAATCATGCTCGGCATCGGCCTGTTTCGCGGCCAAAGCTACCTGAAGTTTCTGATGGGGGACCGCCTGCCCATGGCTGACGAGGGCTGGATGATTATGACCAAACGCCTGGCCCTTGCCTTCGTCGCCATGGGGATCACAAACGAGGTGGTCTGGCGCACTCAATCGGACCAGTTCTGGGTTACGTTCGAGACCTTCGCCTTACCCGCGTTCCTGTTTGTGGTGTTTATGTCGCAAGCGCCACTGATCGAGCGTTTCAGCCTCGATCAGGAGACCGACGAGGAGAACGCGGCGGAGGGCGCTGGGGAGAGCGCTGGGGAGGACGGCGACCGGTCTTAGGGCCACTTGTCTTAAGCCCATCACCGGGCTTCCCACCACCACCGGCCTTCTTCTTCCCGCCACCACCACCACCGGGCTTCCCACCTTCGTGTGGACCACCTTCACGGGTCCCGGCCCCACGGCCATCACCCTTGGGCCCGGGCTTCCGCTTGCCCTTGAACTGCGGCTTCGCCTTCGGCTCCGCATGGCCCTCCGTCGCGGCCTCAAGCCCCAACTGATCACGCAACACGCGGGATTTGATCTCTTCGACCTCACCGGCCTTCAACTGCCCCAATCGGAACGGGCCATAAGATACGCGGATCAGCCGGTTCACGCTGAATCCCAGCTCCGCCAAGGCACGCCGGACCTCACGGTTCTTGCCCTCACGCAGGCCCACCGTGATCCACGCATTGGCGCCCTGAATCCGGTCAATCGAAACCTCCATCGGCTGAAACCGCTCTCCCTCAGATACAATCCCACGGCGCAGCGGGGCGAAATCTTCTTCTTTGGGATTCCCCTTCAGGCGTACACGGTACTTGCGCAACCAACCGGTTGAGGGCAGCTCAAGCTTGCGTTTTACGCCGCCATCGTTGGTCAGCAGCAGCAACCCTTCCGAGTTTATGTCCAGCCGCCCAACAGACATCACCCTCGGCAACCCCTCCGGCAACGCGTCAAATACCGTCTCACGGCCCTTTTCGTCGGAATTGCTGGTCACCAGCCCGGTGGGTTTGTGGTACATCCACACCCGCGGACGTTCGAGTGCCGGCAATGGCGCGTTGTCCACGGTGATCACATCCGCCTCGGTCACATTCAGCGCCGGGCTGGCAATCACGGCACCGTTCACCGTGACGCGGCCCGCCTCGATCATCCGCTCCGCCTCCCGGCGCGAGGCAACACCCGCCCGGCTTAATCGCTTCGCTATGCGTTCACCTTCAACCATGCCCAAGCCCCTAGCGGTTTGACAGCACGGTGGAAAGCGGCAACCTCTCTCCCATGAGCCAATTCATCAGTTTCATGGACATCGCGTTGGAAGAAGCCAATGCCGCCGCCGCGCGCGGCGAGGTTCCCGTGGGTGCGGTCATCACCAAAGCCGGCCAGATCATTTCACGGGAAGGGAACCGGATGCGCGAGCGCATTGATCCCACGGCCCATGCCGAGGTTCTCGCGATCCGGGCCGCCTGCCAGATACTCCAGACGGAACGGCTCACGGATTGCGACCTCTGGGTCACCCTGGAGCCGTGCCCCGCTTGTGCCGGTTCCATTGCCGCCGCCCGCCTCAAACGCCTCTACTACGCCGCGCCGGATCCCAAATCCGGGGGAATCACCCAAGGCCCCCGCGTCTTTGACCACCCACAATCCCATCACAAACCAGAGGTCTACACCGGCCTCCTCGAAGACCAATCCGCCGCCCTCCTGCGTGCGTTTTTTGCAAACCGCCGCCGCTGACGGGCCCGGTGTTTCATCTTGGCCAACAAACTCCCGCCGGAGGCTCCGGGGCTGTCAACCAACGCAGCCCTGCGATCCAAAGGCACCACCACCGGCCACACCCGCCTGCCTGAGCGCACAACGCGAGGCCACAAGACGGCGCCAAAGGCGCATTATTCAAACCGTTCCGCGTTTAATCGGGTCACGAATCGGGTTCCGAAACGCCCGCAACATTTCCAGGGAGCACAGGCTTCGCCACAGGCCCTGGTTCAAAGGCCGCGCGAAACGCTTTGGTAAGGGAAAAATTGCGTGGAGGGCCTGTAAGCCGGATTTTGTCCACAAGCGGGTTTCCCCGCAAGCTGGATGACCATTCCTCTCGGCGTACGATTGCTCGCACACTCTAGCTGCCAACCCGGACCGCGGGGGTGAAGCGCCCCATAATACGGTCCCTATTCGGCATTGCTCCCAGGTGGGGCTTGCCATGCGGGCGCTGTTGCCAGCCCCCCGGTGGGCTCTTACCCCACCGTTTCACCCTTTCTCCTGCAAGCAGAAGTGGTTTGTTTTCTGTGGCGCTTTCCGTCGGATTACTCCGCCCGGGCATTACCCGGCACCGTTGCCTCAGGGAGTCCGGACTTTCCTCTAGGGCGGCTTCTCGTGACCGCGGGAAACACCCGGACCCTGGCAGTTGGGTTCCGGCGGCGACGCCGTCAGGCTCCAACGAGAAGGTCCAACCGTTCCACGTTCAAAAGAATGCGCCCTAGCGGCCATCCAGCCCTCCACGCAAGGCCCCGGCTACGGCCCGAACGCGGCCCCGTCAAGCCCCCGTCATGCCCCCCCCG